>NZ_AJHH01000545.1 GCF_000256565.1 Herbaspirillum lusitanum P6-12
GCGGCCGGATCAGTTCGCCGCTGGCGCGCTGTTCCAGCGCTTGTGCGATCCAGCCCATGCCGCGGCCGAGTGCGAACAGGCCGAAAGCGGCGCCGACCGGCAATTGCAGATGACGGCGCAGCGCCACCAGCGCAAAGTCCAGCGACGGATGCTGGCCGATCAGGTTGCGGGCAGCGGCGATGATGTCGCGCCAGGCGGGATGATGCGGCAGTACTTCCGCCAGCAAGGCGTTGGCGCGTACGTCGCCGTCGGGATAGAGATGGTGGCCGAAGCCGGGCAAGTCGTCGCCGCGCGCCAGGCGTCGTTGCAGTCCGGCGGCGATGTCGGCTTTTCCATTCGCATCGATTTCATCCAGCAAGGCTTCCACGCGCGCCGTGGCGCCGCCGTGCTTGCCGCCGGTGAGTGCCGCCAGTCCGGCGATCACCGAGGCGCGCAGGCTGGTGCCGGTGGACGCCACGCAGCGTGCGGTGAAACTCGAGGCGTTCAGTTCGTGATCGGCGCACAGCACCAGCGCCATGCGCACCAATGCGGCGCCGTGCGCATCCAGCTTCCACGCTTTGGCGCATTGTTCATGGATGGGCGCCGGCGACGGTCGCGTGCCGAGCAGGCTGGCGGCGAGCAGGCGCATCAGCGCGCCGCTGCCTTCGGCGGCGCCGACAAGGCGCGCCTGATCGT
>NZ_AJHH01000546.1 GCF_000256565.1 Herbaspirillum lusitanum P6-12
CGCACCGCGGGCGCCGACAAGGCGCGCCTGATCGTGATCGCCATCGACGATGCGCCGGCCAGCCTGAAGCTGGTGGAAGCCGTGCAACGCGCCTTCCCGCACCTGAAGATCGCCGCCCGCGCGCGCAACGTCACGCACCTGTACGACCTGATGGACCGCGGCGTCACCGTGCTCGAACGCGAGACCTTCGAGAGCGCGCTGCAGATGGGTCGCCAGGTATTGCGCCAGCTGGATTTCGGTGCGTATCGCGCGCACCGCGCGGCAATGAAATTCCGCGCCCACAATATCGAAACGCTGCACAAGCTGTATCCGCATTACAAGGATCAGCAGCAAATGGTGTCGATGGCCGTGCAGGCACGCGAAGAACTGGAGGCGATGTTCGCCAGCGACAACGACGCCATCACCGACGGCGACAAGCATCGCTGGGATTAAGGTCGCAAATGCAAAAAGGCCGGACGCTAGTGCGATCCGGCCTTTTCTTATTACGCCAACCGATTTAGTTCAAATACACCGGCACGAAGATCTTGTCGTCGCCGCGCTCCACCAGCAACGCCACGCTCTTGCCGGCCTTGCTCACCAGGCTGCGCAATTGCTCCACGCTGGTCACCGCATTGCCGTTCAAGGACAGGATCACGTCGCCGCTCTGGATGCCCGCCACCGCCGCCGGCCCGTTGACGTCTTCCACCAGCAAGCCGCCGTGCACGCCGATCTGCTGCTGTTCGCTCTTGTCCAGCGGACGCACCGCCAGCCCCAGCCGGCCCTGCGGCTCGTTGCGACTGGCTGCGGCTTCCTTGGTTGGCTTCAGTTCGCCGACCGTGATGTTGAGCGACTTGAGCGCACCGTTGCGCATCACCTCGATTTTCTGCGTGGTTCCCGGCGCGGTGTCGGCCACCAGCGTCGGCAGATCCACCGAGTGATCAATCGCCTGGCCGTTGAAGCGCAGGATCACGTCGCCCGCCTGCACGCCGGCCTTCTCGGCCGGGCTACCCTTCTCGACCGAACTGACCAATGCGCCTTCCGATTTCTTCAGTCCGAAGGATTCCGCCAGCGCCTGGTTGATTTCCTGGACCGACACGCCGAGACGGCCGCGCGTCACCTTGCCGTGCTGGACCAGTTGTTGCTCGACCTTCATCGCGACATCAATGGGGATTGAAAACGACAGCCCCTGATAACCGCCGGTCTGGCTGTAGATCTGCGAATTGATGCCGACTACCTGGCCCTTCAGGTTGAACAACGGACCGCCCGAATTGCCGGGATTGACGGCGACGTCGGTCTGGATGAACGGCACGTAATTGTCGTCCGGCAGGGCGCGCGACTTGGCGCTGACGATACCGGCCGTGGCGGTGTTGTCGAAACCGTAGGGCGAGCCGATCGCCAGCACCGGTTCGCCGACCTTCATCAGCGCCGGGTTGCCGATCTGCACGGTCGGCAAATCCTTGGCCGCGATGCGGATCACGGCGATGTCGCTCTGCTTGTCGGCCCCCAGCACCTTGGCCTTGAACTCGCGGCGGTCGGTCAGCTTGACGGTGACTTCCTGTGCACCGTCGACCACGTGGGCATTGGTCAGGATCAGCCCGTCCGGGCTGATGATGAAGCCCGAGCCGAGACCGCGCATGATCTGCGGCGTGCGTGGCGGTTGCTGGAATTGCGGGCCGAAGCGCTTGAAGAATTCAGAAAACGGATCGTTGGGATCGACGTCGTCGGAAGCGTCGTCGGACACGCGCTTCGCCTTGCCGGTGACGCTGATGTTGACCACGGCCGGACCATAGCGCTGCACGATGCCCGAGAAATCGGTGGCCGCCGCGACCACCGGTCCGGCCGGGGCAGCGGGCGCGGAATTGGACGCCACCAGCGGGGCGTTGACCGCGGCCGCGTGCGCCGACGGCAGGTCGGCGCCGCGAAAATAGACGTAGCTGCCGCCGACGACGGCGGCCAGTGCGATGGCGAGCGTATTGCGAACGAAAACGGTACGGCGATTCATGATGCACTCCTTGCGATAGGGGTGGCCTCTCCACCCGATGGAATGCATCGTAAGTCGCGAAAATTAAGGCAGACTTAAGGAAACAAACTGTTACACCTTGGCTTTGGCAAAACGGACCTCAACACGTAAACCCGTGCCGGTATTTTCCAGCCGTACGCGTGCGCCGTGCAAATCGGCGATCTGGCGCACGATGGCCAGGCCGAGACCGCTGCCCGGTTGCGACGGCGGCACATTGGCGGCGCGGTGGAAGCGGTCGAACACGCGTTCCAGGTCCTGCTCGGGAATGCCCGGGCCGCGATCTTCCACGGTGACGACCAATGCGTCGCCGTCGCTGCGCATGGCGACATCGACGGTGCTGTCGGCCGGACTATACTGCAGCGCATTCGACAGCAGGTTGCCGAACAGGATGCGCAAGGCATCGGCATTGCCTGTCACGCGCAAGGGCCGGCCATCGTCGCCCTGGTCCGACAACCCCAGGTCGATGCCGCCATGCTCGGCCACCGAGGACAGGTCGCCCACCACGCTCCCCAGCAAGGCGCGCAGATCGACTTGCGTGAAGCTCATGGCATCGGGCTCTTGCCGGGCCAGCGTGAGCAGCTGGTGGACCAGATGGGTAGTCCGTTCCAGCCCGTTCTTGAGATCGGCGAAGGCGGCGCGGCGCTCCTCCTCATCGACAGCGCGCTCGGCCAGCTGCGTCTGCAAGCGCAGGGCGGTGAGGGGCGTGCGCAATTCGTGGGCGGCATCGGCAACGAAGGCGCGCTGGGTCTCGGTGGCGTGCTTGAGCCGCGCCAGCAGATCGTTCAAGGCGTGCGTGAGCGGCTGGATTTCCTGCGGCATGCCCACATCGGCCAGCGGCTGCAGCGAATTCATGTCGCGCGCGGCCACCTCGGCGGCCGCCTTGCGCACCGGCGCCAGCCCACGGCTGACCGCCACCCACGAGAGCACGCCGATGAGCGGGAACAGCAACAGCAAGGGCATCACGGTCTTCACCGCCGCCTGCGCCGCCACCTGCTTGCGCGCGCTCTGCGGCTGCGACACCTGCGCCACGGTATTGCCGATCTGCGCGCTGTAGACGCGCCACATGCCGCCCGGTCCCGGGACATCGGCGAAACCGAGCTCGGCCTGCTGCGGCATCACGCTGCGCGAGTGCGAGTGGTAAATCACGGTGCCGGTGCTGTCCCAGATCTGCATCATGATTTCATCATCCAGACCGGGCGCGTCCTGGCCCGGGGCAATCGGTGCAAAGGCCTGGCGCGGCAGCGACGCGGCGATCTGGCGCATCTGGTAATCGAAGATTTCGTTGGCTTCGCCGCGCGCCTGGAAGTACAGCGCGATGCCGGCCAGCAGGATGCCGGCGCTCAGGCCGAGCGCCAGCCACAGCAATAGTTGTCGTCGAATGGAGTTCATTTGGGCACCAGATAACCGATTCCGCGCACGTTCTTGATGAAGTCGCTGCCGAGCTTCTTGCGCAAGGCGTGGATGTGAACTTCGATCGCATTGCTGTCGACGCCGTCATCCCAGCCGTAGAGTTTTTCTTCCAGCTGGGCGCGCGACAACACCACGCCCGGGCGATCCAGAAAGGCCTGCAACAAGGTGAATTCGCGCGCCGACAGGTTGACCGGCTTGCCACTGACCGTCACTTCATGGGTCGCTGGATTCAAGATCACTTCGCGCACCTGCACCAGGCTCTCGGCGCGCCCCGCCTGGCGGCGCGAGAGGGCGCGCATGCGCGCCGAGAGTTCTTCCAGGTCATAAGGCTTGATCAGGTAGTCATCGGCGCCGGCATCCAGCCCGGCGACGCGATCGGCGACGGCGTCGCGCGCGGTGGTAATCAGCACCGGCACCTTGTTGCCGGCCGCGCGCAATTCCTGCAATACGGCCAGGCCGTTCTTTTGCGGCAGCCCGAGGTCGAGCAGCACCAGCGCGTAATCCTCCTGGCGCAATGCCAGCGCCGCTGCGGCGCCGTCCTGCACCCAGTCGACCGCGAAACCGTCCTGGCGCAAACCCTTGCGCGCCGCTTCACCCACCATCAGATCGTCTTCGACCAGGAGGATGCGCATGATGGTCTCCTACAGGAAGCGCGCCAGCAAAAACACCACCGCCGAGATCAGGATGGTCGATGCAAACGGCAGCGAAAACAGGCGCCCGAACAATTTGAAGCGCAAGTCTCCCGGCAGACGGCCGATGCCGAGCTTTTCCAGCCACGGCAACAAGCTGGAAAACACGACGACGGCGATGAAGATGACGACGACCCAACGAATCATATGAACTCTCTGCTATCTCTGTTTAAAGGCGATGGGTACGGTCATGCGTCAAAAGACGCCCGGGCCAGTCGACGTTCTTGCCCACGACGAGCACTTTGAACAGCTCGCCCATTTCAGCGGGCGAGATCAACTTTTGCACCGCATTGGATTGCGGCAGATATTGTGCGCTTTGTTCCGGCGACGTGCGCAGCAACAGCTCGCCGATGCCGGCGCTGAGCAGGAATCCCGCCTGGCTGGCGTAGCCCAGCACGTCCAGCCCGCCTTCGATCGCCGCACGCGCCATTGCCGTGAAGTCAACGTGCGCGGTGACGTCCTGCAAACCCGGCAGGTAAAACGGATCGGCGTGCGCATGATGGCGGTAGTGGCACATCAGCGTGCCCTGCGCGCGTCCGGGGAAATAGTATTCCGCCGCCGGGAAGCCGTAATCGATCAGCAGCGCCGCGGAATTTCCCCGTTGCAACATTGCCGCCAGCGATTGCATGAACGCGGCGCCGATGGGATGGACTTCAGTCAGATAACCGACCGGCAGCGCGTCGCCGTCGGGGATCTGCGCTGCCAGAATAGCGGCGGCGTCGGCACGGTCGGCGCGGTCGGCGAACGTGAAAGCGCCCGCATCATCGAGCGCCACGCCGCGCTCCAGCCATCCCTGTTCGCTACGCACCACCAGTTGCACCGGCATGGCGTCGAGCACCTCGTTGCCGATCACGACGCCGGAAAACGTCGCCGGCAGGCTGTCCAGCCATTGCACCTGCGGGAAGTCGCGCAGCTTTTCCTGTTGCCGCGCGCGCAATTGCGACGAGATTTCAACGATGTAATAGTGCTCCGGCAACTTGCCGGCTGCACGCAGTTCGCTCAGGATATCGAACGCCAGTTTGCCTGTGCCGGCGCCGAATTCCATGATGGCCGCGCCGGTCTGCGGAAACAATTCTGTCGCCAAATGCGCCAAAGTAGCGCCGAAAAGCGGCGAAATTTCCGGTGCGGTTGTAAAATCACCGTCTTTGCCCAATTTGGCCGCACCGCCGCTGTAATAGCCCAGTGCAGGCGCGTACAGCACCAGTTCCATGTAGCGCGCAAACGAAATCCAGCCGCCATTGCGCCGGATGTCGTCGGCGATCAGGAGCTGGAGAGAGCGGGAAGCGGCAAGCGCGTCGGCGGAAGGTTCGGGTAGTTGCAGTTGCATGATGGGGCGTATTGTATTTGAATCCGCCCCTGCCTTCGCAATTGGCTCCCGCTGTCATTGCGCGCTCCATTCCCGGCCCCATCACGAAATGAACATCATGATTCCGTCTCGACAACAAGTTGCCCTCGTCACCGGCGCCGCCAAGCGTATCGGCCGCACGATCGCGCTCGCACTGGCGCGCGACGGCTGGGACATCGCCGTGCATTACGGCAAATCGGCAGCCGAGGCGCAAGCGCTGGTGGCCGAAATAGCCGCGCTGGGCCGGCGCGCCATCGCGCTGCAATGCGAACTGGCCGACGAGGCCGGCGTGCGCACGCTGGTGCGCCAGGCCGGGCGGCTGGGACCGGTGGCGTGCGTGGTGAACAACGCTTCGCTGTTCCGCGAAGACCGGGCCGAGAGCTTTTCGATGGACGCGCTGGACGCCCACATGCGCGCCAATGTCGCCGCCCCCGTATTGCTGGCGCAGGCCTTGTACGACGCCACGCCGCCGGGCCGCCAGGCCGTGGTCGTCAACCTGCTCGACCAGAAGCTGTACAATCCCAATCCCGATTTCCTGTCTTACACGCTGTCCAAGGCCGCGCTGCAAAGCGCCACCACCTTGCTGGCGCAGGCGACGTCGCTGCCGCGGTCTGCTTCGTTGCCACCGCGCAGGCGATCACCGGCACGACGATCCTGGTCGACGGCGGCCAGCACCTGGTGCCGCTGCAACGCGACGTGATGTTCCTCGCCAAATAGGCGTTTCGTTTTTTATTCATTTATCTCTTGTCTGGATTCCATGTTTTCTCTTTCCCATCCCGAACTGAACGATTGCCGCCGCCTGTTCCTGCGCAACTATGAAGTGCTGATCAACATCGGCGTGCACGAATTCGAGAAAAAGGGCGAGCAGCGCATCCTCATCAATGTCGACCTCTTCATCCCGCTGGCCATGTCGACGCCGGAACACGACCAGCTGCAGGAAGTGGTCGACTACGACTTCATCCGCAGCACCATCGCCAAGCGCATGGCGCAGGGCCATATCCATTTGCAGGAAACCTTGTGCGACGACGTCGTCAAGGCCATGCTGGCGCATCCCAAGGTGCGCGCCGTCCGCGTTTCCACCGAAAAGCCGGACGTCTATCCCGATTGCGACTCCGTCGGCGTGGAAGTCTTCCGCGTCAAAGAAGCGCTCTGAACCCTCTATTTGCAGGACCCAAGATGAACGATCTGCTCGAACACGCCAAACTCGCCGACAGCGCCGCTCCTGCCGAGGCCATCCCCTCGGTCAAGCAGGCGGAAAAACTCGCCTACGAAAACAACAAGCTGCACAAGCGCCTGTGCCGCCTGACCGGCCAGGCCATCGGCGACTACAACATGATCGAGGACGGCGACAAGGTGATGGTCTGCCTGTCTGGAGGCAAGGACAGCTACGCGCTGCTCGACATCCTGCTGACGCTGCGCGAGCGCGCGCCAATCCACTTCGACATCATCGCGGTGAACCTGGACCAGAAGCAGCCGAACTTCCCGGCCGATATCCTGCCCGCCTACCTGGAAAAACTGGGCGTGGCGTACCACATCGAAAACCAGGACACCTACAGCATCGTCAAGCGCGTGGTCCCGGAGGGCAAGACCACCTGCGCGCTGTGTTCGCGTTTACGCCGCGGCATCCTGTACCGCGTTGCAACAGAACTGGGCGCCACAAAAATTGCCTTGGGGCATCATCGCGACGACATCCTTGAAACCTTTTTCCTGAACATGTTCTTCGGCGGCAAACTCAAGGGTATGCCACCCAAGTTGCAGTCCGACGACGGCAAGCAGATCGTCATCCGTCCGCTTGCGTATGTGAAGGAAGCCGATCTCACCCGCTACGCCGAGGTCAAGGAATTCCCGATCATTCCGTGCGACCTGTGCGGCAGCCAGGAGAACCTGCAACGCAAGCAGATCAAGGGGCTCATGCGTGAATGGGAGAAGAAATTCCCGGGCCGCGTCGACAATATCTTCGCTTCATTCTCGACTGTGGCGCCTTCGCATCTGATGGACCGCAAGCTGTTCGACTTCGCCAACCTCAAGGCGACCGGTGAAGCTGACGCCAACGGCGACATCGCGTTCGATGAAGATCCATGTGCGACCGGCGCGCCTGCCGGGCAGAATGTGATCAAGCTGCACGTCGACGATTAACTTGCAAAGTAAATATCGGTTAAGCATAACGACGCACCTTGCGTGCAGTTATGCGTAAAAAATTATTTCAAAGTCCATATTTGCACGGATTGGATGCCAAATACCCTCCTGATCATCGCTTGAAGCCGTTGCCCCCCATGATTTAATTTGACCGTCATCTGCGTAATTTTCAGTACTCCTGAGCAATACGCAGCAGGATCACAATATCAATTAAATCAAGAAAGTCGCGACAGCCGCAGGGGCCTGAGAAAGGAGTTGGTGATCAACCCCTTCCGCCACCGAGATGGAACCACCATCCGCACCTCTGCCCATGCCGACACTGCTTATTTCGTGCATGAGGAAGTTTGATGGCAGCACAATTCTGGCGCGACAAGCGCGTATTCATCACCGGCCATACCGGCTTCAAGGGTAGCTGGCTGACCTTGTGGTTGCACCGTTGGGGCGCCAAGGTCTACGGCTATTCGCTGCCGGCGCCGACCAATCCGAGCCTGTTCCATCTGGCGCGACTCCAGAATTGCGTCCAGACCACCACCGGCGACGTGCGCGACCTCAGGCATTTGAGCGACACCATGGCGGCCGTGCAGCCGGACGTGGTGTTCCACCTGGCGGCGCAACCGCTGGTGCGCGACTCCTACAACACGCCGATCGACACCTTTGCCATCAACGTGATGGGCACCGCCCATCTGCTGGAAGCCGTACGTCATACGCCGAGCGTGCGCTCGGTAATCGTGGTGACCAGCGACAAATGTTATGAAAACCGCGAATGGCTGTGGGGCTATCGCGAAGACGACCCGATGGGCGGCCACGATCCGTACAGCAGCAGCAAGGGTGCTGCGGAACTGGTGACCTCGGCGTATCGCCGTTCCTACTTCCAGCATAACGCCGACGCCCACGCAGCGATTGCCACCGTCCGCGCCGGCAACGTCATCGGCGGCGGCGACTTCGCCGGCGACCGCCTGATCCCGGATTTCATCCGTGCGCTGGAAAAGGAAGAAGCCGTCAGCATCCGCAACCCGCACGCGATCCGTCCATGGCAGTTCGTGCTGGAGCCCTTGTCGGGCTACCTGCAGGTGGCGCAGAAATTATATGAATCGGGCCAGCAATTCGCCGAAGGCTGGAACTTCGGTCCGGCCGACACCGACCTGCAGACCGTCAGCCAGCTGTGCGCGACGTTCAACCATTCGCTGCAGAAGAACGACGTGGCGCCGGTGGAGGTACGCCTGGAAAGCCAGGCCGGCGCACCGCATGAAGCCGCTTTCCTGCGCCTCGACATTTCCAAGGCGCGCCAACGGCTGGACTGGGTTCCGAAGATGGAACTGTACACCGCGCTGGAATTGACCGCGCAGTGGTACGGCGGCTATATCAATAACGAAGACCTGCGGACGCTGAGCGAAAGCCAGATTGAGTTTTACCAGAATCTGACATAATCTCCGGCTACATCAATCAGGTCGAAATTCAGATGAACATTCTCGTCACAGGCGGTGCAGGTTATATCGGTTCACATACTTGCGTGGAGTTGCTCAAGGCAGGGCATCAGGTCGTCGTTTTCGATAATTTTTGCAACAGCTTTCCCGAATCGGTACGGCGCGTTGAAAAAATTACCGGTAAAACGCTAGCGCTGGTGGAGGGGGACATTCGCGACCGCGAAGCATTGGAAAAAGCGTTGCGCAGCTACGAATGCGATGCGGTCATTCATTTTGCAGGTCTGAAAGCAGTCGGTGAATCCGTTGCCAAACCCCTGGAGTATTACGACAACAACGTCGTCGGCACGGTCCGCCTGCTGGAAGCCATGCAAGCCACCGGCGTGAAGACCATCGTGTTCAGTTCCTCCGCCACGGTGTATGGCGTGCCGCAATTTCTACCCTATACCGAAGATCATCCGCTGTCCTCGACCAGTCCCTACGGGCGCGGCAAGCTCATGGTCGAAGATATCCTGCGCGATTACCATGTCGCCCAGCCGGACTCGCGCATTGCCCTGCTGCGCTACTTCAATCCGGTCGGCGCGCACCACAGCGGCCTGATCGGCGAGGACCCGCAAGGCGTGCCGAACAACCTGATGCCCTTCGTCACCCAGGTGGCGATAGGCAAACGCGACAGATTACAGATCTGGGGCGGCGACTACGACACTCACGACGGCACCGGCGTGCGCGACTATATCCATGTGGAAGACCTCGCCGTCGGCCACGTCAAGGCGCTGGAACATCTGCGGCAACCGCAATGCTTCGCCGTGAATCTCGGCAGCGGCCGCGGCCACAGCGTGCTCGAGGTCGTCAAGGCCTTCGAACAGGCCTGCGGCAAGAGCATCCCCTATGAAATCGGACCGCGCCGCGCCGGCGATCTTCCCGCATACTATGCCGACGTCACGCTGGCAAAGTCGCTGTTGGGCTGGAAAGCGACGCGCTCCCTGGAAACCATGTGCGCCGACAGCTGGCGCTGGCAACAGGCAAATCCCGACGGCTTTCGCATCTAACACTGACAACGGAAACAACAACACATGATTTTCGTGACCGGCGGCGCCGGCTTCATCGGCAGCAATTTCATCCTCGATTATTTGTCGCGTCATGATGAGCATGTGCTCAACATCGACAAGCTGACCTACGCCGGCAATCCCTACAACCTGGGCAGCCTGGACGGCGACGCGCGCTATCACTTCGTGCAGGCCGACGTCGCCGACCACGCAAAGATTGCGGAGCTGTTCAGCCGGCATCGGCCGCGTGCGATCCTGCATTTCGCCGCGGAAAGCCATGTCGACCGCTCCATTCACAGCCCCGGCGAGTTCATCCATACCAACGTCAACGGCACCTTCAACCTGCTGGAAGTGGCGCGCCACTACTGGTCCGACCTGGAAGCGCAGCAACGACAGGAATTCCGCTTCCTGCACGTCTCGACCGATGAAGTCTACGGAACCCTCGGCTCCGACGACGCGCCATTCAGCGAAACCACGCCGTACGCGCCCAACAGCCCCTATTCGGCGTCCAAGGCCGCCTCGGACCATCTGGTGCGCGCTTATCACCACACCTATGGCCTGCCGACGCTGACCACCAATTGTTCCAACAATTATGGGCCCTACCATTTCCCTGAAAAGCTGATCCCGCTGGTCATCCTCAACGCGCTCGACGGCAAGCCGCTGCCGATCTACGGCGACGGCCAGCAAATCCGTGACTGGCTGTTCGTCGGCGATCACTGCACCGCCATCCGCGAAGTGCTGGCGCGCGGCGTGCCGGGAGAAACCTACAACATCGGCGGCTGGAACGAAAAAGCCAACCTCGACGTCGTGCGCACGCTGTGCGACATGCTCGACGAACTCAAGCCCAAGGCCGCCGGCAGCTATCGCGACCAGATCACCTTCGTGCAGGACCGCCCCGGCCATGACCGGCGCTACGCCATCGATGCCCGCAAGCTGGAACGGGAACTGGGCTGGAAACCGGCCGAGACCTTCGAGACCGGCATCGCCAAGACCGTGCGCTGGTATCTCGACAATCCGCAATGGGTCGCCAACGTGCGCTCGGGCGGCTACCTGAAGTGGCTGGAGCTCCAATACGGCGGCAAGGAAAAATCATGACGACAGCAGCGCGCATTCTGCCGGAACGCAAAGGCATCATCCTGGCCGGCGGCTCGGGTACGCGCCTGTATCCGGCGACCACGGTGCTCTCCAAGCAGCTCATGCCGATCTACGACAAGCCGATGGTGTATTACCCCCTGACCAGCCTGATGCTGGCGGGCATCCGCGACATCCTGATCATCTCGACGCCGCAGGACACGCCGCGCTTTGCCGAGCTGCTGGGCGACGGCCACCAGTGGGGCTTGAATCTCACCTACGCCGTGCAACCCTCGCCGGACGGCTTGGCGCAAGCCTTCATCATCGGCCGCAAGTTCATCGACGGCGCGCCCTCGGCGCTGATCCTCGGCGACAACATCTTTTACGGCCGCGAATTCGAAACGCAACTGCGCGCCGCTTCGACGACAACCGAAGGGGCAACGATTTTCGCTTACCACGTCAATGACCCGGAACGTTACGGCGTGGTTGAATTCGACCAGAGTCGCCGCGCGGTCAGCATCGTGGAAAAACCGCCGCAGCCGAAATCGAACTACGCCGTCACCGGCCTGTATTTTTATGACGACCAGGTGTGCGACATCGCCGACGGCATCCGGCCTTCGGCGCGCGGCGAACTCGAAATCACCGACGTCAACAGCACCTACCTGGGCCGCAACCAGTTGCAAGTCGAACTGATGGGACGCGGCATCGCCTGGCTCGACACCGGCACCCATGAGTCGCTGCTGGAAGCCGGGCAATTCATCGCGACCATTGAAAAACGCCAGGGACTGAAAGTTGCTTGCCCGGAAGAAATCGCCTACCGCCGTGGCTATATCGATGCGGCGCAACTCGAAAACCTGGCCGCGCCTCTCAAGAAAAATGCCTATGGTCAGTACCTGCTGCAACTGCTGACCGATATGAGTTACTGAAATCTCGACATGAAAATTATTCCCACCGCGATTCCCGACGTCCTGATTGTCGAACCCACCGTATTCGGCGACGCACGCGGCTTTTTCTTCGAAAGCTTCAACACCCGCCGCTTTGCGGAATTGACGGGCATCACCGCTAATTTCGTGCAAGACAATCATTCTCGCTCCACGCATAACGTATTGCGCGGATTGCATTACCAGACCCAGCATCCGCAAGGAAAACTGGTGCGCGTCACTGCTGGCGAAGTGCTCGACGTCGCTGTCGACATCCGCAAACATTCGCCGACATTCGGTCACTGGACCAGCACGGTGCTATCGGCGGAAAACAAGCGCCAGATGTGGGTCCCCGCTGGTTTTGCACACGGATTTCTGGTACTCGGCGAATACGCCGAATTTCTCTACAAGACGACGGACTACTGGATGGCAGAACATGAACGCTGCATTCTGTGGAATGATCCCGCCATCGGCATTGAGTGGGGATTATCAGAAATGCCGGTCATGTCCCCGAAAGATAAAAAAGGAAAACTGCTGAGTCAGGCGGAGATATTCGATTGAAGATACTGCTCACCGGTCAAACAGGTCAGCTTGGACATGTCCTTGCACAGGATATGCAGTTTCTTGGGCAAGTCATTTGCCCATCACATACCGAAATGGATCTGATGCAACCGGATCAAATACGCAGTTTCATACGTGCGATCCGGCCCGATCTGATCATTAATCCCGCCGCCTATACTGCTGTCGACAAAGCAGAAAGCGAAGTTTCTCTGGCGACCAGGATTAATGCCGAAGCGCCCATGATCCTTGCGCAAGAAGCGCAAGCTCTCGATGCCGGCTTCATACACTTTTCTACCGACTATGTTTTCGACGGAGAGAAGACCGCGCCCTACACCGAACGCGATCAACCTTACCCCTCCAACATCTACGGAAAGACGAAGCTTGAAGGGGAACAAGCGATAGCGGAACAATCCGATGCTTACTGGATTTTCCGAACCAGCTGGGTATATGGCGCGCATGGCAGCAACTTCTTGAAAACTATCGTCCGACTTGCACAAGAACGCGAGAGTCTTCATGTAGTTGCAGACCAAATCGGAGCACCCACCTGGACGAAAACCATTAGCCAAACACTGCAGCAATGTTTGCGGCAACGTCCGGAAAATATATCCTTGACCGCCTATCTTCGGGAAAATACGGGGATCTATCATTTGACGGCAGATGGAGAAACCTCATGGCACGGCTACGCACAGCATATTGTGCGCCAATTGGCCGCCCTCGACTTTCAGCTCAGCTTGAAAACGAATGCCATTTTAGAAGTCGCCACATCGGGCCATCCTTCCGCAGCCCGACGACCGGCGAATTCCAGGCTGAACACAAACAAGATACGAGAAAAATTTAACATCGCTTTGCCGCTCTGGCATGAGGCTGTCGATCAATGCCTTACGGAATTATTCGAAATGGAAAAAGCCAAAAATCGTCATTAGAAAAACGTAGGCGCTCATACATTCGCTCAGGTTTTCTTTACCTCATACGTCACATTCGAATACAAGAAAATTTTATCTATGCAAAATGATTTTTTACTCATCAGATCATACGGAAGAGAAAATGCACTGGCCAGAGTCCAGTCAGACCCATTGATCTCAGGATTGAAGGAGTTAAACCAATCTGTTGAACAGTTAATCTATTTTCCTGGTGCCGCCATCACCATTCAAAAACCGAAATATTTGATTGTCAGCTACGATGATACCGATGCGCTTTTGAACGCGCAGGAAATAAGAAAACAAATGGGCTGCAAGGTAATTTGCCTTGGTTCAGATATATACAACTTGGATCGATATGTAGCGATATCTCAAATTGCTGATTTATTTGTGATGCCGACTTTATTGCATAAAGAAATATTACAGTCCGCAGTCTGGACAGATGTCATTGTCGTGCCGGAGTCGGTTGATTCCATATCGATGCCTGAGGGCCGGGTCGAGTTGCCTGTTAAAAGAACAAACCAGATATGCTGGTTCGGTTATCCAGAGTCTTTTGACAAGTCATTCAAATACATTTTCAATCAGGCATTGGAGCGAAGCAGAGTACCAAAACATCAATTCGGCTTTGTTACTTCAGTCAATATATTGGAAGGAATTCCGCACATTCCCTTTCAAGACAAAACCTTTTATGAAGTTACGCAACATTACGGCTACTCATTATTGAGCCATTTCGTGTTTGACGGCCATATCAATTCATATGTCAAATCTCCAAACAAACTCATTACAAGTCTGGTGAGAGGAATGATCCCGTTGGTGTCAAAAACCAAGCATTATGAGGAAATTATGAATCACTATAATTTAGAATCCCTCATGTATGCCAATGGGCACGAATTGGTTGAATTGTTGCGCAATGTAGATGCCGAGCGAGACCATGGGTCGTTCGATATTGCATCGATCGCGAACGATCTGCAAAGCAGATATAGCCCCAAGAAAAATGCACTACTTTTTTTAAACGCTATCAGGTAGTGCCTAAAATTTAATCTCTCTTTTATTGCGGCTTGCCGGCCACAGATCCATCGATTCATCTATTAAGAAGCAGCCTCGCACACTCCTCAGGCGGAGCGCTCCCTCTTGATCGCGTGTTAAAAAATGAAAAAAAATATCCTGCAAATCTACTACGATGAGGCCAGCCAAAAGATGCTGGATCCTGGCTTCACTCCGCTTGAGATCGTCGGTAATCCGCGCGCCGATTGGAGGGAATACTGGGGCATACGCGATTATTTCCTCAACAACGTCCTCAATGAGGATGAATATTACGGTTTCTTGTCGCCCGCATTCAAACACAAGACCCACTTGAGCGCCCAACAGGTTGAAGCGTTCATGGAGAATAATCCCGGCAACGATGTGTATACCTTCTCTCCGATGATTCAAGAGGCGGCATGCTACCTGAATGTCTTCGAACAAGGCAACCGCCATCATCCAGGCCTGATTAATGTCGCGAAAGAATTCTTTGCCTCCATCGATTTGTCCATCGACATGGAAACGCTGGTCAATGATTTCCGCAGCGCAGTTTATTGCAATTACGTCATTGCCAAACCGGTATTTTGGCAGCACTGGTTTGCCATTAATGAGAGGCTATTTGAAATCTCCGAACAGGAAAAAAGCCACCTGAGCACGCAACTTAACGGCACGACGGCCTACTCCAAAGGTCCAGTCCCGATGAAAGTGTTCATGATGGAGCGCACAGCCTCGCTGATCCTGGCATTGGCATCGGACCTGAAGGTCGCCGCCTTTGATATCAATGCAATGCCATTGAGCCATGTCCGGTTTTCTCCATACCGCAAAGAGTTAATGACACTCAATGCGCTGAAAATTGCTTACATTGCCACGTCGGATTCAATTTATCTCCAGCATTTTTTCTCGTTGCGGCAAGAAGTACTGATACGTTGCGAACCAGACTATCCGCATGCATCGCACCTCAATTACCTCTCATAAAAATGCTACCAATCAAACTTAACGGTGTGCCGGTCACTCAGCCTTTCCTCCCCCCGCTGGAAGAATTCGTTGCGTACCTGCAGCAGATCTGGGCTAACAAGCATATAACCAACAACGGCCCGTTTCACCAACAGCTGGAAGCAGCACTCGCCGACTATCTGGGCGTCAAATATGTCTGCTTGTTTTCCAATGGTACCCTGGCATTAATCACGGCCTTGCAGGCTCTGGGCATCACCGGGGAAGCGATTACCTCACCGTATTCTTTCGTCGCCACATCGCATGCCCTGATCTGGAACGGCATCAAGCCGGTGTTTGCCGATATCGATAAAGACACGCTTCTCCTCGATCCCGCGAAAATAGAAGCCGCCATCACCGAACACACCACAGCGATCGTGCCGGTTCATTGCTACGGCTATCCATGCAAGGTTGAAGCAATCCAGAAAATTGCCGACAAATACAAACTTAAGGTTATTTACGATGCCGCGCATGCCTTTGGAGTGCAGTACAAATCGTCCAGCGTACTAACGTACGGCGATCTGTCCATCCTCAGCTTTCATGCCACCAAGGTATTCAACACGTTCGAAGGCGGCGCCATTATTTGCCACAATGCAGAAATGAAGTTGCGCATCGACCAACTCAAGAACTTCGGCACGGTCGATGAAGTCACCGTGGTCGCGGCAGGCATCAATGGAAAAATGAGCGAAGTCAATGCCGCCATGGGCCTGCTGCAATTACAGTACATGGATGAAATTCTGACCCAACGCAAGGCCATCGATGCGCAATACCGCTCGCTGCTATCCGCAGTCAAGCACATCGATTGCCTGCAGCCGCCCGAACATACCAGCGCTTGGAACTACTCTTATTTCCCTATCCTTGTCCGACCAGGCTACCCCATCAGCAGGGATGCGTTATATACCAAAATGCGGGAACAAAATATCTTTCCCCGACGCTATTTTTATCCGTTGATTTCGGAATTTCCGATGTACCGGAATCTGGCCTCTTCCGTTCCGGAAAACTTGCCCGTCGCCACAGAGATCACGCAACAAATCCTATGCCTGCCTATCTATCCAGGCTTGAATATCGATCACATTCGGCAGGTAGCCGACATCATACAATCGCAATAAGGTTCGGCAATGAACGAAGAAATTCTTAAACAATCCTCCATTGAAATAACTGCGAATGGCGAAGCGATATCCATTGCCACAAAACTTTCCCTTCAGGATCTGGATAAAAATGGCATTGCCGGTTGCCTGCCGGTAAAAGAGCTGAAAACACAAACGAACCTGGTGATCAGATTAGGGACTTATCTAAATATCGCCAACATTCTCCACGAATGCAATCGCCTGATCGATGAAATCGGTGTTTTACGTCGCGCTGAAAGAGAATTCGGTACGCAAATACGCGACATCGCACATCGGATTTCGGGATTATTGGAACAAGATCTGCCAATGCCTGAGATGCCGGACAGATGGACGATTGTTCCTATCGACCGCAATGAGAGTCAGTTCAAGCGACTCGCGGAAATCGACGGCAACGTATATGTCAATTTCTGGCATCCGGGCGCCAGATTCGGCGGACTGGCGGGGACACCGGGCCTAGACAATCTGGAGAAACCGGCAGGAATCGATAATGCATCCTTCCATGTTTGCTTTAACGGATGCATCGTGGCGACCGTTCCCGTTGTCATCAATACGACTCATATTGCCTCTTGGGTGACTAATCATCCGTCTTCAGGCTGCATGCCTATCGAGGTATTCTTCGCGGATGCATCCGTGAATCGCGACGATACGTATAAGGTCATCGTCAGCTATCTCAGGCATCTATCCAGAAGCTTTGGCATCGACAGTTTCACGATCATGGAGAAGCCCGAAGAAAACTTCGCTTTATATAAGCAAATCATCAAGAGGGCACGCTCTTACTCTGCCGAAATATGGGATAGCCCCTACGTTGATCTCCGAGTAGAGCAAGAGCAAATTTTTTCCAACGTGCGCAAGTCGTATAAGTCGAATATTAATTGGTGCGCGAAGAACCTCACTATCGATTACTTCACCGGCAATCAGATCACCAATGAAACGTCAGCTTATTTCTTCAGCGTCATCCAGGATTTACACCAGGAGCTGATCACTAAATATACTGACGGCATGACGCAGGATCTGTTTTACCACCCCATATTGATGTGCGCTAACGGACAGGGCGAAGTAGCGATTGCGAAGACTGCCGACGGCACGCCTTATGGCATGTCGGTAACGACCTATGACAATGGCATCGCCTACTATGCACTTGCCGGCTCCCGCGAAGTCATGCGAGGGAAAAACGTGGGGCATTACATCGTTTACGATGCAATAAGGCGCGCTAAGGAGAGCGGGCAAACTAGATATGTAATGAACCGTTTTTTCGGTGCCAGCGTTTCGCTAAATCAGACGAATGTAAGAATGATGATAGACAGAGCCTTCAACATTAATTTCTTCAAAAGAGGCTACTCGGAAGACTGCGCATTCGTTAATGTCTATCAAGTTTTCATCTGACAGCTGCAAAACGCCAAAATAGCATCAAAACGAGAGTCTGTTTCCCCGATTGAGCCCGATCCTGTACGACTAACCTTGCTCCATTCGCTAACGACGATACAAACTCTCGATCGAGCCCTCCCCTGGAAAGACCGCTTCAATGCCAACTGTCAGCATTCTGATTCCCGCTTACAAAGCCGAATATCTCCTTCAGGCGATCATTAGCGCACAGAACCAAACTTTCACAGACATCGAAATACTCGTTGGTGACGATACCCCCAATGCTGCACTTGAGTCCATCGTGAAAGGCGTCAACGATCCCCGGATACGATACTTTCATCACGGCTTCCAAAAAGGTACGCGCAATGCGCGCGCGCTGTGGGAACATGCAAGCGGCCAGTATGTGAAATGGCTTTTTGACGACGATTTGCTGATGCCGGCCTCGGTCGAGACGCTCGTCAGCGCACTGCGCGCGAACCAGGAAGCAGTACTCGCCTTCCATGAGCGTGTGATCATTGACGAAACAAACAACGTAATCAGCACGCCTAATTCGCTACTCCCGGCCGGACAGGTGGCGCTGGTCGATCACGCCTTTCTCCTCGAGAACATGCTGGGGAAAATACATAATTTCATCGGCGAACCAAGCAATATCATGCTCGTACGCGACCGTATCGATATTTCGAGCGTATTCAACTACCGCACTTGGATACTGGACTTTATCGGCGACGTCGCCCAGCTGT
>NZ_AJHH01000547.1 GCF_000256565.1 Herbaspirillum lusitanum P6-12
CCCCCGTCGGCGGGTTTTTGAGTGCATTCCGAAAGCACTCGACTCAGGCATCCGCGACCGTCAGCGCCAACTTCAGCGCCGGACTCTATGAATGGGAGTTGATGGTACGCGGCGAAGCTGCCGCAGGTAGAATGAGCCATGCTGCGCTCGCGAATGCACAACAAAAACTACAACAATTGTATGCGCAATATTCCGTCGCCCTGCCGGAAATCGCCCGGCTGCTTGCCAATCTCAGCGAACTGAATCGATTGCCGCAACAAGATCTCTATACGTCTGAACGCTTTAGGACGGATCTGGCGCATGCTCGCGCAGCAGTGGAGTCGCGCGTCGCCGTGCGCAGAAAAGGACCTCGCCCGCCACAGCAAAAAATTTGCGCCGTATGTAATCAATCTGTCGCGCAATGGCTGCCGCACCCCGATGCCGGCGGCGACCGGACATTCATGAGGCAAGTCGAAACAGTCGGCTCAACGCTTCAGAATTATTTATGTCCGAGTTGTGGCTGTAATGATCGAGACCGCCATCTTTGGCTGTATTTGACTCATACAAAAATTCTCGAAAACGCGGGCTCAAAACGCATTCTGCATATTGCACCGGAGGCGGCGCTCGAGCCATTGATATTCAGACTACATCCTCGTGAATATGTCACAGGAGATCTTTTCCCGAAAATTGCACACCATCGCAAAATCAATGCTGAACAACTGGATTTCCCCGACGGCTATTTCGATTTGATCATTTGCAACCATGTGCTTGAGCACGTGAGTCGGCCCGAAACGGCAATCGCTGAATTCAGCCGCTGCCTTGCGCCGGGCGGCCATTTGATTGCGCAGACGCCGTACTCTCCGGTGTTGTGCAAAACATTTGAACTAACCAAACCCATCTCGGAGGCGTTCGCCACGCAATATTTTGGACAAAACGATCATGTCAGATTATTTGGCGCTGACATTCTCGATTATTTCCGCAACTCAGGCCTGGCGGGAGATCTTTATCCCCATACGACAGTACTCGGAGAAATCGATGCAGACACATACGGCTGCAATGGGCGTGAGCCATTCTTTTTATTTGCAAAAGGGCCGGTACCAGTCTTCACGAATGAAGGAGCGGATAGGATTATCCGCAATGAACCTACAACGCCGACTTTACGCTGACTTACCTAACATGCTCTTCCAATAGTCATTCTGTTGAACCGATTGCATCAAGATCATGTTGTCTTGTATGAACTTAATATCTATGTTGATGGCCAAGTAATCCGCCATTAATTTTTCATCGCTTATAAATTTCGGCCAACTATTCGCGGAAAGAAACATACTGTTATATCCGGGAAGTGAGAAGACGAACTTAAAATCTTTTGTCAGAGATTCCGTCATCTCTTTTTGCACGTTCTTTTGCGTGTTTAGTGAATATATGCCATTTTCGTTTAGGCTATTTTTCAGAAGAGATGAAAATTTGCCGGAGGTAACAAACTCCGGGATATCCAGGCTCTCCGTCCATATGTCACAGCAGATGTAGTCGTATTTCTTGGCCGATCTTTTGATAAAGCTATTTGCATCTTCGTGAAATAGCTCTACGTTATTTGCATCGATATCAAAAAAATAACTGTGAGCGGCTTCGAACAGATCCCGATTGAGGTCAACTATATCAATCTGCGCATCAGGATACATATCGCGAACCGCCTGAATTGCAATGCCGGCACCCAATCCCAGGAATAAGGCATTACGAACGCCGCCAGGAATGCACAGCGCTCCGTACGATAAATTCTTGGTGAATACATGCACATGAAATTTGGGTTGATTCAGCTTTATCGCTCCTTGGACGCGATTGAAGGGAGGCCCAATAAAAAGCTGTCTTTGCGTGTCGCCATCGGCATCTGCTACTTCGATAATTTTAACGTTGGGTGACTCGAAAAGTATTGTCATGCTATTTTCTTCCAAAAACGAATGCAAATTAGGGCCGAACGGGCGGCATACTATCGGTATGCATGTAGTCTGAGGCTTGGATTCTGCTTCGCATCGGCAGAATAAAGCGAGAATTCCGGCTTAATCATGCGTCGCGAACCAAGCGCAAATACGGTATCATTTTTTCAGCCATTCATAAAAAGCAAAGCGACACGAACTGCTACTTTCTACTCTTTTACAAACACAATGCCATCCTCCCCACGCAATTATCCGACCGTCGATTACGATACCCATGCTCGGACCTGCGCTCCTGATGCTTTTTGGGCGCAGGTAAAACGCACCGTGCACGGCAAACCGGTACCGGACTCGCAGATCGAACTCATTGTCGCTGAAATAAAACGCCAGTTGGCCCTTTCGACTCAAGACAACCTGCTCGATCTCGCCTGCGGCAACGGAGCGTTGTCGCACCTCCTCATAGACTCGTGCGCAACCTTGGCCGGCATCGATATATCGGCATATCTGATCGATGTCGCGAAAAAGCATTTCGCGCAAGCACCGCGCGTCACATTTATCGAAAACGATGTGACAATGTATTTGAGCACCGAGCCAGCCCCGTTACGTTTTACGAAAGTACTTTGTTACGGCAGCTTTATGTACTTCCCGGACGATGTAGCACATGCGACGCTACGCCTCATCGGTGAACGCTTCAGCAACGTGCAATCGATCTTCATCGGCAACCTGCCGGATCGTGATCGTGTGAGCGCTTTTTATACACAACGAGATCCCATGCCCAATGAGCTTGACGATCCTCAGGCACAAATCGGCATCTGGCGGACCAAGGAAACGTTTTCTGCGATGGCGGCGACCGCAGGATGGAGGACTAGCTTTTCAAATATGGCAGATGAATTCTATTCCACTCACTACCGCTACGATGCACTGTTGCATCGCCGAGATATAACCGTCACGCGCTAGACGAGCAACTGCGAATTGGTCTGCAAGGCGTTCCGCACTGCTTGCGGATCATTCCACATCAGGACATCAAGAATGGACAAATGCGGTTCAAAGATGAAGCCACGGGTGTCATAAACCATCGGACTGAATTCCAGAAAGCGTAATTCAATACTGCGGTCTTCAAAGCTGCTGGGATTAAAAATATTACGACCGCCTGCAGGATTCACATACATATCGGCGCCCATCAGCGCACTGATATGCGGAGCCCAGTCCCCTGCCCCCATTTGTTCTGGCAAGGGAAACATTTGCTGCGATGCGATCGTATAGTTGAACGGCAACTCCAGATAATCGCAAACCGCTTTCAATCCACGGACATTCAAGCTCACCAAAGAGTCATCGCACGTGTCGGAGATTGCCGCAATAACCAATGCCTCCACTTGCGCAAAATAAGGCGCTCTTTTTCGATAGTGACTGAGTTTCCCCAACGTGCTGAGGCGAGAGTCGGCCATATTCGACACTCTTGCTTCATGCGTTTTTATCCTTATAGAGCTATTCGATAAGGCGACATTGACATAGTTGACTCCGCCGGAAGGATGCAATACACGATTACGGCTCATCCAGCTCTTCGGGGTATATTGAGTGATATCAAAAACCACCCACGCATCGGTATGCGAAATCAGCGCAAAATGCCCCAGATAAGGGAAGAAATAGGGTTGCATAATCCCTAGTTTCACCCCAGAGCCTCCACGACATTACGTACGCGATCAGCTTGTATATGTGCTTGCCGGATGATATCGGCAATCAATGCGACTTTATCGGCATCCGTCTTGGCGCCAATCGGCAGCTCCAGCAAACTTGCACATAAACTGTCAGCAATCGGCAACGCACCTACCGACACCGCATGCGTACCATGACGATACCATCCGGACGCTAGACGAGAACTGCTTTCAATGTTCTCGGCTCGCAATACCTTGCGTAAGGCCTGCGCACTTAATCCGAATTGAACCTCATCGATTGCCAACATCAGGCATTGCTGATTACTCCGGTCAACACCGACTGCTTTACGAATGGTCACACCCGGTATCCCCGACAAGGACGCCGCATAGCGTGCTGCCAACAATCCATTATTGGCAATATGAATCTCCAAATCGTCGAAACTCATTAAAGCAATCGCTGCCTGCGCTTCGGAAAAACGGCCATTGCTGGTTTTGACAACCGGCACCGGCCGGCCCATACCGTAGTTACTCCGGATATTACGAACATGCGCAGCCAGGTCATCATCGTTCGTCGCGATAAAAGCACCCTCGCCGCAACTCAGCACATGCGCCGACTGCAACGAAAATACCTCCAGCCGTCCTCGTCCGCCTAGGCTCACACCATCAGTCGAGGAACCAAAGGCTTGGGACGAGTCGAAATAAAGCGGAATATCGTAACGGTCGGCAAGCTCCTGCAATGCGCTTGCATCGGCCGCCCCGCCCCAGGCATTCACCGCCAAAATCGCATTGATGCCGCCCTTCTCCAGATGAATTTTCGCAGCCTCTGCGCTCAACATGCCGGTATCGGCATCAACATCGCAAAAAACCGGCTCTGCATCGGCCCAGGCAAGCGACTGGGCAGTGAAGATATCGCTAATCCCGGGTACCAGAACTTTTCCATGCAATCGCAGCGCCTGCGCTGCAAGACACAAAGCGATGGCCTCGTTTGTAATACACATCGCATGAGCGACGCTAAGATATTCAGCAAGGCGAGCTTCCAACCTTTGCGCCAACGGCCCGTGATTCGTGTAGTACTGTCGAGTGAAAATATCCCTGAATGCAATCTCATATCGAGACCATTCAGGAAAATATTCCTGTCCCGGACGCAATAGCTGCGGCATCGCAGGCGCCGCTCCAAATACGGCCAGATCCTTGCCAACATTGCGGATGGTGCTCATGCAAAACCTCGCTGTTTAATATCCTGTGCATGCTTCTGAATAAATGCGAGGAAATGCGCGATCTGCTCGACATCGGCTTCGCTGACAAAATAACCACAAGGCAGTAATAGGAATTTTTTCGCCAGTCGCTCGGTCTGTGCCAGATCGCCCCACAACATGGGATATCCGGTCGACTTTAAATGCAATGGAGGTGAATAATAAGGACGGCATAGCATATTTTCCGCATTGAGCAGACTAATCGTCGCCTCCCTGGTCAATGGCCAATCGTCGAGCAACTCCACCAGGATATTTTTAAAACCGCAACGCTCGCTTTCGTCAAACTCACGTAGCTTAATCCCCGGCACCGTCGCCAAACAACGTTGATAAGCACGATAACGCTGGAGATTCGCCGCCATTTGTTCATCAACATCATCAAGGCAAGCCAATGCCATTGACGCATGCATTTCATTTTGCTGCACACCCAGTGCGCATACCTCATCGGGGATGCCATCCGCTCCGACGCCAAAATCACGCATCGTGCGCAGACGCTCTGCCAGCACGTCGTCGTTCGTGGTGACGTAGCCGCCTTCGAAGGCATTGAATAATTTGCTCGACTGCATGGAAAAACATTCGGCCCGCGCGCAAGATCCGATCTTCCTTCCCTTGTAAGACTCGTATACAGACTCCACTGCATCTATCAACAATGGAATGCCCGTACGTTCAGACAAAGCTTCCAAACCATCAATGTCACAACAGTTGACTATGGGGTGCACGCCCAAAATCAAGGCGGTATTTTCGTTAATGCAAGTTGCCGCCGTTTCCCCTGTAATGCACAACAGATCGGGATCAACTTCGCAGAAATGCGGCGTCAATCCGGCCCAGGCGACAATATCGGCGAGACGACGATAGGTTAGCGACGGCATCACGACTTCCGTGCGCCCCGGCAACGCCAAGCACTTCATCGCCAGCACCAATCCCCAAAATCCACCGCAAAATGAGACGCAGTGACGCGCTTCATGAAACTCAGCAAGACGCCGCTCCATCAGCGTTTCCACCGGCCCATGCCCGGTACTGGTTTGCGCATCGAAGAATTTACGAGAATATTTAAGAAACGACTCAATGTCCGGCCGCACCAGATTTGAAACGGATTTAATCTGCTCAAATAACGGCTTTCCGCCGCCTAAAGCCAGATCGTTCAGCTCTACTTTTATTGCCATGACTCAGTTACCCCGTATTAGCATCATTTCTCGTTATTACTACTTGATCGACGTGATCTTAAGCGAGGAGCCGGTAACATCCAGATGCTTGGTCGGCTGAGTAGAAAAAGCAGCCTGCTTGGGAGAAGCCTCGACGGCACCCGGCCAACTCAATCCGAATTCGTTGACGTCCTTCATTTCGGTAAGATCGGTATTTTCGAAGAGCAGGACGTCGCCGACCAGCTTATCTTCATAGTATTCGCCTTCGAACAAGCCGGGAAACCGCAAGAGTGAAAGCACCAGCTTTTCGACCGCCTGGGGTCCCAGATAATAGGCTTCGCCGGAGGCCCATGGACGCAATACCGGACGACCATAGACACGCCTGTTCAAATCTTGGTCATGACACAAGCCCCAATGCAGACAACGATCATGCGAAAGGCTGGCCGAAGGTACTCCGACGTAGGTGTTTTCATCGATGAACTGCGCGAGGCGCTGACGCAATTTCTCCCCGTCTTGCAAGACCATTTCGTCATCAACTTTCATGATGCCGACATTGTTTCCGATATTTTCATATGCCCAGGTGAAGGCAGCCGCAACCTTTTGAGGACGCGACTCATATCTGTCGGACGCATCCACTTGCAATGCACGGACATGTCCAATTGATGGCGCATCAGATCCACTGACGATCATATATTCGATATTCGCCTGATCGAATTGCGCCGCCAATTTCAAGGCTTGCACTTCATTTTTCTTGCTTGCAATAATCAGCGTCAGTTTTTTAATCCCCGACGTTTTTTTCACCAGTTCTTTGTAGTCGCCAAGAATCTCGTTGTTATAGGGTGCTGTCGAGATTGCCGATTTCAAATACCTCACCGACATGCTGTGATTGCCGCGCGCATGTTCGACCTGAAAACGTTTGTAGTCCAACGACCATTTATAAGCCGATGGTATATGCAAGAAATCGGCTTCAAGTCTGTCGCATTCTTTTAAAATGCTATCCCAAGTTAGCGGTGCAATCGGCAACTGCAGAAGGGTAGTGGCTCGTTGGTTGAAATTCATTTTTTATCCAATCCGATTCTGACGATGTCTGTGGTGAAACTCATCTCATAAATATAGTCGCGAGCGCGAACGGTTCTGCCTGGAAGATCATGCAAGAGGAAAAAAGCAGCGTTCATCATCCCAAAGGAATCTTCATACATCTCCTTCAAAAATCGCTTCCGTTTCGATTTATTGCTGCCAATCCTGCGTTTATTCTATGTTGCTGATACAGTGGCCGAATTTTACGCACGAAGGATGCATGAGTAAGTTGCCATCTTAAAGGCAAGACAAGCAGTCAAAGGGACGATAACATGCCGATTTAACCCTCAACTTCGCATTTGGACAAGGTCCCGCCGAAGCCTGAGCACAGATTGCCGGTGTTTTTCTGATCGGCCAAAAGAGGAAAACCCCACGCTTGCACCTCTGCAAGCCAAGAAGTATATAAATAAATCAACAAAAAGACGTCCAAAAAGCAGGGTTTTCTCCCCTTGTCTCTTGATGTTTCATTGGCATACTTTCAATGAGAGAATCGCTGAATCAGCTTGGATAATTGCTCGCTGCAGTGGAACATATGCTGCAAAGCGAATAGCAGTGTGACCTTGAACCGGGATGATAATCGACACACGATCAGTGCCGCCCCGTCAAGAACAGCAAACAGAGGTCCGATCCCGAATGCCTCAGGCGCGCCAAAGCTAATATCCATTAGGTTACTGACCAGCGATTCACCTGTTGCGACAGCTTCTGCTCCAGTCACAACGCATTGATTCATCCTAGGCATCAAACACTAGGGACGTCGCAGGAGAGACGATTGGATCAACCGCCCGCAAACAATCCGTAACCGAAAATGACTTTAACGTTTCGAAAGCCGACTTCAATAATGAACCGAATTCGTATTATCAACCTGGACGATGCCGTAGCCAGAAGGTCGATTTTTGCAGAGCAAAATCAGCATCTCGATTATGAATTCGTCAATGCCATCAGGGGGGCATCTGTGGATGCGCAGGTATTGTCGGATCCCAATCTTTTTGGAACCGGCCTGCAATATACCAAAGGGGCATACGGATGTGCACTTTCCCATTTAACAGCCTGGTTTGATGCGATAGATAGCAACGAAGTCATCACGATCGCTGAAGACGATGCCATCTTTAGGTACGATTTCCAATTAATGCATCAGCATCTACTGAACAATCTGCCGCAAGATTGGGATATCGTAATGTGGGGCTGGAATTTTGATTCAATCCTGTCATTGAATGCCATGCCTGATGTTTCATCAACCGTCCTTTTTTTCGATCAGAATCAACTGCGGAATAAAACCTACGAATTTCAACTATCCAAGCAAGCCCCGGTCCTACTGCCTCTGGACAAATGCTTCGGCACGCCGGCATATAGCATTAGCCCCAAAGGCGCTGAAAAATTTGTCAAAGGATGCTTCCCGCTGGAACATTTTCATTTATATTTCCCCGGTATCAACAGGGAGCTTCCCAATAACGGCATTGATATAGCGATGAACAGGATTTACGCATCCACAAATTCATACGCCTGCTTCCCGCCACTGGTCGTTACAAAAAACGAGCACGAGATTTCAAGCGTCCAGACTAATCGATAGAACTCATTTGTTATTTTCCTTGGCAAGCCCCGGGTGTATACTTTCGGCCCCATTTCTGCGTTCGTGAAATCAGCCCTCCGTAGCCCCGTGCTACACTTTTCGCCTTATTTTTCGAACGCCAATCATGAACATCGTCATCCTCGCCGCCGGCATGGGCAAGCGCATGCAGTCAGCGCTTCCGAAAGTCCTCCACCCTATCGCCGGCAAACCGCTGCTGCGCCATGTCGTCGATACCGCCAAGGTACTGGCGCCGACGAAACTGTGCGTGGTCTATGGCCACGGCGGCGACGCCGTTCCTTCCAGCTTTGCTGACAATACGCTGTCATTCGCGCTGCAGGAGCCCCAGCTCGGCACCGGCCACGCGGTGGCGCAGGCGCTGCCCTTCATCGACGATAACGCGCCCACGCTGGTGCTGTACGGCGACGTTCCGCTGACCACGCCCGCCACGCTGCAACGACTGCTGGCCGCCGCCGGCGAGGACAAGCTGGCGGTGCTGACAATCACCGTGGCGGACCCGACCGGCTATGGCCGCATCGTGCGCGAAGACGGCAAGATCACCCGCATCGTGGAGCAAAAGGACGCCAGCGAAGCCGAACGCGCCATCAGTGAAATCAACACCGGCATCATCGCCGCTCCCACCGCCCGGCTGCGCGCCTGGCTGGCAGCGCTGTCCAACGACAATGCGCAGGGCGAGTACTACCTCACCGACGTCATCGCTGCGGCGGTTGCCGACGGCGTCGAAGTCGTCTCGGCCAACCCCGTCGATATCACGGAGACGCTCGGCGTCAACAGCAAGGTGCAACTGGCCGAGCTCGAACGCGCCTACCAGCGCCGCGTCGCCAATACGTTGCTGGAACAGGGTGTCACGCTGCTCGACCCGGCCCGGCTGGACGTGCGCGGCACGCTCTCCTGCGGCCGCGACGTCAGCATCGACGTCAATTGCATCTTTGAAGGCAAGGTCGAGATCGAAGACGGCGCCAGCATCGGCGCCAACTGCGTCGTCAAGGACGCGCGCATCGGCAAGGGCGCTCAGATCAAACCGTTCTCGCACATCGACGGCGCCGTGGTCGGGGCAGCCGCCCAGGTCGGCCCATACGCGCGCTTGCGTCCAGGCGCCGAACTCGGCGAAGAAGTGCACATCGGCAATTTCGTGGAAGTGAAGAAGAGCCGCATCGCCGCGCGCAGCAAGGCCAACCATCTGGCCTACATCGGCGACGCAGTGATCGGCTCGGGCGTCAACGTGGGTGCAGGCGTGATCACCTGCAATTACGACGGCGTGAACAAATTCGAAACGGTCATCGAAGACGACGCCTTCATCGGCAGCGACAGCCAGCTGGTCGCCCCGGTGCGTGTCGGCAAAGGCGCCACCATCGGCGCCGGCACCACGCTGACCAAGGATGCGCCGGCGGGCCAGCTGACGCTGTCGCGCGCCAAGCAACTGTCGCTGCCGGGCTGGACGCGTCCGGTCAAGGTCAAGAAGTAATCAGAGACGCACGTCGCCCGGACCGCTCCGAACCTGTTCAGACTGCGATCCGGGTTTCGAACTTGCTGCGATGAATTGAGAAATAGCTGCGCACATTGCGCACGTTCTGATGTGTGGCAAACAGGCGATGCGCCAGCGCGTGATAGGCCGGCATGTCCGCCACCTGCACCATCAGCACGAAATCCGGCCCCGGCGACACGCGGTAGCACTGCAGCACCGCCGGCTCCGCCGCGACAATCCCCTCGAACTCCACCTGCCGCTCGTCGCCCTGCTGGTCCAGCGTGATTTCCACGATGGCAGTCAGCGCCGGACCGAGTTTTTCCGGCGCCAGGATGGCGACCTGACGTGTAATCACCCCCGCTTCGACCAGGCGCTTGACCCGGCGCAGACAAGTCGGCGGCGAGGCATGCACATGCTCGGCCAGCTGGAAATTGGTTTGCGCAGCGTCTTCCTGCAAGGCGTTGAGAATGCGCCGGTCCAATTCATCGAGATTGATCTTCATATTAATAAATTTATCAATTAATTTGAAATATTATTTCACATTGAATATTGGAAGCAATAATAATCCAAATTAATTAAAATTTAGAAATCTTATTTCAATACCGCTAGCCTAAGATGACGCCATCCACTTATTTTAGAAAGTCACCCCCATGTGCGGTATCGTCGGCGCAGTTGCGCAACAAGATGTCACCCCGGTTTTGCTCGAAGGCCTCAAGCGTCTCGAATACCGCGGCTATGATTCCTGCGGCGTGGCCGTACACATGGACGGCAAACTGCAGCGCTCGCGCAGCACCGCGCGTGTCGCCGAGTTGCAAAAGCAGGTCGCCGAAACCCGCTTGGCCGGCTTCACCGGCATCGCCCACACACGCTGGGCCACGCACGGCGCACCGGCTACGCACAACGCCCACCCGCATTTCTCGCGCGACCGCATCGCGCTGGTCCACAACGGCATCATCGAGAACTACGAAGAACTGCGCCAAGAGCTGCAAGGCGTCGGCTACGTCTTCGAAAGCCAGACCGACACCGAAGTCATCGCCCACCTGGTCGATCACATGTATACCGGCGACTTGTTCGAGACCGTGCAGCAAGCCGTGCGCCGCCTCACCGGCGCCTACGCCATCGCCGTGTTCTGCGTCGACGAACCGCACCGCGTGGTCGCCGCGCGCCAGGGTTCGCCGCTGATCGTCGGCGTCGAGCGTCGCGCGCGAAGTCAAGACCGTGCAAGCCTTCACCAGCGCGGTCGAGCTCGGCCCCTATCAGCACTACATGCAGAAGGAAATATTCGAACAACCGCGCGCCATTGCCGACACCCTCGAAGGCGTCAGCGGCATCATGCCGGAACTGTTCGGCGACGGCGCCCACAAGGTGTTCAAGAGCGTCGACTCCATCCTGATCCTGGCCTGCGGCACCAGTTATTATTCCGGCCTGACCGCCAAATACTGGCTCGAGTCGATCGCCAAAATTCCGGTCAACGTCGAGATCGCCAGCGAATACCGCTACCGCGACAGCGTGCCGAATCCGAATTCGCTGGTGGTCACGATTTCACAAAGCGGCGAAACCGCCGACACCCTCGCCGCGCTCAAGCACGCACGCGCACTGGGCATGCCGCACACGCTGACCATCTGCAACGTCGCCACCAGCGCCATGGTGCGTGAATCGCAGCTGGCCTACATCACGCGCGCCGGCGTCGAAGTCGGCGTCGCCTCGACCAAGGCCTTCACCACGCAACTGGCCGCGCTGTTTCTGTTGACGCTGGCGCTGGCGCAAACACGCGGCCTGCTCAGCGACGAGCAGGAAGCCGAACATCTCAAGGCCATGCGCCACCTGCCGGCCGCGCTACAAAGCGTGCTGGCGCTGGAGCCGAACATCGCCGCCTGGGCCGAAGCCTTCGCCCGCAAGGAAAATGCCCTCTTCCTCGGCCGCGGCCTGCACTACCCGATTGCCCTCGAAGGCGCCTTGAAGCTCAAGGAAATCACCTACATCCACGCCGAAGCCTACGCCGCCGGCGAACTCAAGCACGGCCCGCTGGCGCTGGTGACGGAAGAAATGCCGGTGGTCACGGTCGCGCCGAACGACGCGCTGATCGAAAAACTGAAGTCCAACATGCAGGAAGTGCGCGCACGCGGCGGCCAGCTATACGTCTTCGCCGACGCCGGCTCCAGCATCGCCTCCAGCGAAGGCGTCCACGTCATCCGTTTGCCGGAACATTACGGCTTGCTCTCGCCGATCCTGCACGTGGTGCCGCTGCAATTGCTGGCGTATCACACGGCGCTGGCGCGCGGGACAGATGTGGACAAGCCGCGGAATCTGGCCAAGTCGGTGACGGTGGAGTAAGGACGGCAATCACTATTGACTACACCTACATGCGGCAGATTAATGCAAGCGCATTCTCGATAAGTAGAAGCTTAGAGTCCTGTTAGCTGTTCAGTGCTGGGTTCAACAGACCAACTTTATTCATTTTAGTCAGCGCCAGGTTGTTGCCGGCGTCGAATAATGCCCAGTCTTTATGCGAATACCGTTTTATGCATTTCGATGGCGAACAGTTCAACCGCCTTGATAGCCGCAATCGAAGTCCCTGTCTTATCTAAGGGTGGCGACCAGGCGCATACTGCACCAAATCGAGGAATCACTGCCAGGACACCTCCGCCAACGCCGCTCTTAATCGGTAAGCCAATGCTGAAGGCGATTTCGCCTGAAGCTTCGTAAGTACCGCTGCTCATCATAAGCGCGCAGACTTGTTGCACTTGGCGAGATTGAAGAATCTGTCTACCGTCACGATCAATACCGGCGTTCGCCAGGAAGAGTGCCGCAACTGCAAGGTCTCGACAGCTAGCGGCGATCGCGCACTGGGCACAATACGCATTTACCACCTCATCGACTGTGTTGTGGAAGTTGTTAAAGCTTTTCATCAGGTAGGCAGCGGCCTTGTTGCGATGAGCACAAGCGAATTCGCCTGCCGCCACTTCCATGTCATAGTTAATACTTGGATTGCCAGAGAGCTCACGCATGAGTGAAATGACCGCCCGCTCCATTTGCGTATTTCGGCTATAGAGCAAGTCCGATACAACTAACGCCCCAGGATTTAAAAATGGATTGCGCGGCTTGCCAGACTCCAGTTCCAACTCCAGCAATGAGTTGAACTGGTTTGAGCTAGGCAGCCTGCCGACACGCATCCACAACGAATCTCCCTCACGACTCGAAGCCAACACCAGAGCGAAGAGCTTTGAAACGCTTTGAATGGAGAACGGTTCATCTGCATCGCCTGTCGTATAGACATTTCCATCCAGGGTAGCCACGGCAAAACCAAATTTGGATGGATCTACACGCATCAGTGCAGGTATATAGCCGGCTAACTGACCTTGCATTGCGAGCGGCCGGGATTGGATAGCGACCCGGTTAATACAGTCTTGAATATCATGCATCTGGTAATAGGCTTCACTTTCCAGCTGTCGGATGAAGCGAGCCCTGCGGTCGCTTCGCAGAACTCTGAATCTGATCTCTTACTGGCTTAAACATAAATCTATTGACATCAATGGGCCTTACATCGGCGTTACCGGATGTTATTCCTGGTTCGTCAATGCCAATAAACGTTCGGTCAGCCTGACCCAGTACGTGGCACCAATTGGCAACAGGTTGTCGTTGAAATCGTAGCTGGTATTGTGCAGCATGCATGGCCCCAATCCGTGGCCGTGATCGCGATGGCCGCCGTCGCCGTTGCCGATGAGGGCATAGCAGCCCGGCTTGGCGAGTAGCATGAAAGAAAAATCCTCGGAACTGAGAGGTGCTTCGATATCAGCATCGACGTTTTCTGCGCCAACAACATCGCGCATGACTTCGACGCAAATGGCAGTTTCTGCGCGGTGGTTGATAGTGGGCGGATAGTTGCGATTGAATATGACTTCTGCGTCACAGCCGAAACCATGTGCCAAATGTTCTGACATTTCGCGCATGCGTGACTCAATCAGATCCAGCACGTCAATCGAAAACGTGCGCACCGTGCCCCCGATCCAGCCGAAATCGGGAATGACGTTGCTGGCTTCACCTGCCTGCATTTGAGTAATTGATAATACGGCGGCATCATTGGGACGCTTGTTGCGAGTCAGGATAGTTTGCAATGCCTGCGACAACGCCGCCATCGCCGCCACCGGATCAATGGAATGATGTGGCAACGCGGCATGCGATCCTTTACCGCGCAAAGTGATCTTGAACTCATTGCTGGATGCCATGATGGCACCCGAATTAACGCCGAAAGAACCAAGTGGCATGCCCGGCCAGTTGTGAATGGCGTAGACCGATTCCATTTCAAATTGCTCGAACAAACCGTCCTTGATCATGCTCGCAGCACCACCTTTTCCCTCTTCCGCAGGTTGAAATATAAGATAGACGGTGCCGTCAAAATTGCGTGTCGCATTGAGATGCCAAGCTGCGGCCAGTAACATCGCGGTATGTCCATCATGACCGCAAGCATGCATTTTCCCTGGATATTGAGAGGCGTGTTCGAACGTGTTTAACTCCTGAATCGGCAGCGCATCCATGTCAGCGCGCAAACCGATAGCGCGCGTGCTGCGGCCGTTCCGAATAATGCCGACCAGCCCTGTACCGCCTAAACCGCGATGCACCGGAATCCCCCAATTTTGCAAGCTGGCGACAATAGCATCGGCGGTGCGTACCTCCTGAAAAGCCAACTCGGGGTGAGCGTGTAAATCGCGTCGAATGTGTGAAAATTCGGCGTGCGAAGTTTCAATTTCTTTTATTAAATTCATATTTTGCATCGTATAATTTTGAATGGTTGACATGCTGTCAAGGTCATTCCGGCATCACATTTCACGCATGTAAACTTGTCGATGCGTTTCAGATTCACCTGAAAAATAACCGTCGCACCAAGTAAAAACAGTACTATCTGGGCAAGAATGAACGCCGAAAAATAAGACGGGAAGAGCCGGGATTGGAAAGTCTGGGGGCGATTGTAGGTACGTTGCCTGGACTTGAAAATTACTGTTTTTGTATAGATAAAATACCTTCAAGGTATATCGCTCATCATGGAAATCCGACATCTTCGCTACTTCCTAGCCGTCGCCGAACACGGCAGTGTGGCCGAAGCGGCGCGCAAACTGAATATCGTCCAGCCGGCGCTCAGTCGCCAGATTCACGATCTGGAAGAGCAATTGGGAACGCAATTGTTCCAACGCAGCATCAGGGGCACCCAGCTCACGGTAGCCGGCGTGCAATTCATGAAGGATTGCAGCAAGTTGTTGATCGATCTCGAGGACGCCAAGAAGCGCGCCCTGCGCGCCGCTTCCGGCAAGCTCGGCTCGCTGCGCATTGGCATCTCCCCCAATCACACCGCCCATCCTGAATTATTAAAACGGCTGCGACGATTCCGCGAGATCTGTCCCGATGTTGCACTAATGCTGGAACCGGCATTGTCGCCACGACAATTGCTGGACGTCAAAGAAGAACGTATGGACGGAGGCTTTATCGCGTTTCGCGATCTTGCCGACAAACAGTTATCCGGGATAAAGGTCTTGCGCTCGGGGCTGATGCTGGCGGTTTCGAGCGATCATAAGTACGCTGAACAACCACCCGATCGACTCAGCGAAATGAAGGATGAGCCTTGCGTTTGGTTTCCCCGCGACCGCGCTCCCGAGTATCACGACTATCTGATTCAGCAATGCATGGCGGCAGGTCTGACGCCCAAACAAATTCTTGTCGGCACCGACGTTGGCACTACCCTGGGTATGGTTGCGGCCGGCATGGGCTACTCCATCGTGTCGGAAGCATCGAAATACAATAGCCCTAACGGCGTCGTACTGCATCAGCACGCCGACATACCTGATATCCATGACGTTGAATTCATTTTCCTCAGCGAAAACGATTCGCCTATTTTGCGCGCCTTCGCGGAAGTCATGAATGATGGCGGATCCGATAGCCAGTCTTAAAACATCGCAAGAGCGACTCGCATCGCACCAAGTGACCGTCCAGTGCATCGGTAGCAATGTCCTTTACCAGCTCGCCCCGACTGGAGGCCGGGAGGCCACCAGCATGACACTCTCATCACTCTCACCGGCTATGGCTGACGCCAAACATCTATACTTAACAAGCATAGAAGCAATAGAAAAACAGTAATTTTCAAACCTCCAACTTCTGCATATCCTCTCATCACAATGAAAAATATTGCGATATCGGCAGATTGCAAAAGGGCCTGAGTCTTTACCTGGCATTCATCTTTTTTCAATCGTTTCCGGTCAGCACAGGAGACCGATCAACGAGAAAATATCGAAACGTGCTCTGCCCGCTCTTGCCGTGAGTCAGGACTTTTCCCATTTCCCATTACATTTTTTGCTTCATTCATTTGAATGAAACCCAGTTCATGACCGGGGGGCGTTACGGCCTATGGATGCGGCTACAAGTCTCCTCCAATCGTCGTTGGCGGAGAAGCTTGAGCGCTCGGGAATAGACACGTCTGAAGATTGAAAATGCCGGATAACATTTACCTAGCGAGAAGTTTGATGATTTACCAGTTCGATTTTTCTTCCATCCTCGAGTATGCAAAGGTACTTGAACGAGGCGTGTTGATGACGATACGACTAATCGTCATCGGCGGTGTTGCAGGCGTCGCACTTGGTATCTTCGGTGCCTGGGCGCGCACTCAAGGGCCACGCTGGCTCAAGCCGACTATCAGCGCTTATGTAGAGTTGATCCGCAATACTCCTTTTCTGGTTCAACTATTTTTTATCTTTTTCGGTCTGCCTAGTATCGGCGTGACGATCACCGAATTACAGGCGGCGATTATCGCCATGGTGATCAACCTCGGCGCATACAGCACTGAAATCATCCGAGCCGGCGTATCCGCAATCGCCCGCGGTCAGATTGAAGCAGCGCTGAGTCTGTCTATGACGCGACTACAGGTGTTCCGATATGTCATCCTGCGCCCCGCTTTGCAAAAAGTCTGGCCGGCACTGTCGAGCCAGATTGTCATTGTCATGCTCGGCTCATCGATCTGTTCACAAATTTCAGTGGAAGAATTGTCGTTTGCTGCCAACTTCATCCAGAGCCGCAACTTCCGCGCCTTCGAAGCCTATCTGGTCACCACCCTTATCTACCTGATCATGGCGATTCTGCTGAGACAGATTTTGCATTACATAGGAAGACGTTTTGTGTTTCATCGACCCAGTATCGTTGCCCCGAAATCCATTGCCATTCTCAAGGGAGGCCAGGCATGATCGGCTTCACAATCTGGGACATTGTCCGCAACTTATTACTGGCGCTCCGTTGGACAGTGGCGTTGTCGCTGCTGTCGTTTTTGATGGGCGGCACACTAGGTATCGTGCTGCTGTTCATGCGCAACTCCAGATATCGCATCCTGCGCGACATCATCCGCGTCTACATCGAAGTGTTCCAAGGTACGCCGCTGCTGATGCAATTGTTCCTGGTGTTCTTCGGTATCGCACTGTTCGGTATCGAGGTGCCTGCGTGGCTCGCCGCCGGCGTTGCGCTAACGTTGTGGAGCGCCTCCTTTCTCGCAGAAATCTGGCGCGGTTGCGTCGATGCCATTCCACGTGGCCAATGGGAAGCTTCAGCCTGTTTGGCGATGAATCGCTTTCAGCAAATGCGCCATATCGTCCTGCCGCAGGCACTGCGTATTGCGATTCCCCCCACAGTGGGCTTTGGCGTTCAAATCATCAAGGGAACAGCGGTGACCTCGATTATCGGATTCGTCGAGTTATCCAAGGCCGGCACCATCATCACCAACGCCACGTTTCAACCGTTCATCGTCTTCGGCTTGGTCGGTCTTATGTACTTCGTGCTGTGCTGGCCACTGTCAAAATATAGTCAATTCTTGGAAAGGAAGTTCAATGTCGCTCATCGTCATTGAGAACGTCAAAAAGAGTTACGGGAACAATGCTGTCCTCAGAGGCATCGATCTTGAAATCAATCCCGGTGAAGTCATTGCCATCATTGGCAAAAGCGGCTCCGGAAAAAGCACACTACTACGCTGTATCAACGGGTTGGAAACCATCGATGAAGGTTTGATCAGCGTCGGCGATGTTCTGCTCGGCCGCAGTGAACGCGAGTTGCGCGAATTGCGTCTGCGGGTGGGCATGATCTTCCAGCAGTTCAATTTGTTCCCCCATCTGAGCGTAGGCCGCAACGTCATGATCTCTCCGATTATCGTCAAGGGCGCGAAAGAGCAGCAGGCGCGAGAAATCGCACAACAAAATCTGACACGTGTCGGCCTCGCGGAAAAATTCGACAGTTATCCCGATCAGCTCTCTGGCGGCCAGCAGCAGCGTGTCGCGATTGCACGAGCACTGAGCATGCAACCGAAAGCCTTGTTATGCGACGAAATTACCTCGGCGCTTGACCCGGAGCTGGTCAACGAAGTATTAGGTGTAGTGCGCAAGCTTGCTACCGAAGGCATGACGCTGGTCATGGTTACGCATGAAATGCGCTTTGCACGTGAAGTGTGCGACCGCGTGGTATTCATGCACCAAGGAAGAGTGCATGAAATCGGGCCACCGGAAGAATTTTTCAGCAAACCAAAGACCCCTGAGCTCCAACAATTCCTCGGTATGGTCAGCGTCTGATCTCCTGAATAGACACGGAACAAAGGCCATTTTTTCAACGCCGGCATTCATGAGGATGCCGGCATTTTTTTAGATGAAGCCAGGTTGAAACGGATTGGCGACAGGTATCAAGCGCGCAATAGTCTTCTGTGACTTGCTCCATTCTTCGGTGCAGACAATGCGGGCGAGGCTGGAGATGCTTTTGTCGCCATATGCGATGCCGCGACATTGCTGTCGGCAACCGGCGCTGATGAATCTGTGATGAACACGCTAACCAGCTTGGCCAGATTGGCCGCTTGCTGTTGCATTGCGTCGGCAGCCGATGCAGCTTCCTCCACCAGCGCAGCATTTTGCTGCGTCACATGATCAAGCTGCGTGACGGTATCATTGACTTGTTCTATACCTTCGGCTTGCTCCTGGCTGGCCTCGCTGATTTCATGCACGATGGAGGTTACGCGCTTGACGCTGGAGACAACATTGGCCATTGTGGCGCCGGCGCGTTCCACTTGCATGCTGCCGTTGCTTACCCGCTTGACCGAATCATCGATCAGCGCTTTGATTTCTTTGGCGGCGGCTGCCGAACGCTGTGCCAAGCTGCGCACTTCAGATGCAACTACAGCAAAACCTCTGCCCTGCTCACCTGCACGCGCGGCTTCCACGGCCGCGTTCAAGGCAAGGATATTGGTTTGGAAAGCGATACCGTCAATCACGCTGATGATATCAACGATCTTCTTCGAAGATGCATTGATTTCCCCCATGGTCTGCACCATGTTGTCGACGGCATTACCTCCTTCGATCGCGATGCTTGAAGCGGAACTGGCAAGCTCACTGGCTTCGCGAGCGTTATCCGCGTTGCTACGTACGGTCGAGATCAGTTCCTCCATCGCAGATGCTGTCTCCTCAAGTGCGCTGGCTTGCGATTCGGTGCGAGAGGACAAATCCATGTTTCCTGCTGCAATCTCGCGCGACGCTGTCGCGATGGTCACGGTGCCGGTACGCACGTTATTGACGATATTCCGAAGATTGGTATTCATGCCCTGCAATGACATCAGTAATTGTCCGACCTCATCCGTCCTCTTGATCTGGATCTCCGTAGTCAAATCTCCATCAGCTACTTTTCTCGAGATTTCCACTGCCTGCCTGAGAGGCCAAACTATGCTCCGTGTGAGCAGCCACGCACACGACACGCCAAAAAGCAGCGCAGCGACCTCTACAATCAGCAACAGAATACGGCTTTGGGCGGCGATGACATCAATCTGCAGAGAAGTCTTGTCGATTTCGGCTTGCTCCCATTCGAGCAGCTTTTGCAATGTTGCCTGATAGCGCTTGGAAGCAGGTACGAATTCTTGCACCAGAATCTGATTTCCTTCCTCGGCGTCGCCATTGGATTTTAGCTCCATCAAATGGAAATTGATTTTGGCGTAGTTGACCTGCTGTTCCAGCACCTGCTTGTAGAGCTGTTTTTCTTCGTCGCTGACCAGCAAGGGTCCAATCTGCTTTTGCAAGGCGATGGCATCTTTTTTTGCGATCAAATCTTCATTAAGAAAAAACGCATTGAGCATTTGGTCCGTGCTGCGCAAAATCGCGATCGTACGCAAAATCCCTCCGCGCAGATTCGTGTTGAGGGACGAGATCAATCGTTCCTTGCGTACCGATTCGTCAACCATGGCGCGCGTGACCTTTGACACTACCTGCATACGCCAGATGCCGATGCCGGTACTGACGATGGATAACGCCAGAATGATGGCAAAGCCGATGGCGAGACGATCTCCGATTTTCATGTTGCTCAAGCGTTTCATTCTTCCTCCTTGATATTTGATGCAATTGCTGCGTTGAGTGACCTCCGGCTCAACGTTGCGTAGCGATCTGCATCACATTTCCCCCGATCTTTTTACGTATGTGAGAAAGATGGAAATGGTTTTCCCGATCATTTCAGCTGCATCAACTTGGCACAGATTTGCCATCACCAATCACTAAAATGGAGCACTGACGATTTGAGCCGGTTCGTAATACTTATAAGGGTTTCAAGGAATTTTTGCTTATACTTTAAAAACATGAAATCTATGCTTAAACGGTAGTTTACATGGCGCTATCGCACTCCTAGACTTGCCACCGCAATAACGAGAAATCGAATTTCAGGTGCTTATCATGTCGCCTGGTTGTTGCGGTTCTTTTTGATATCTTTGTGGTTGTTTTGCTTTGGCATTACTTTGTCTTTCTTGCTGTTACTAACCGTGCGCATCATTATTGGAAGTGCATTTACTGCATGATTAATTTGGGGGAAGAAATGAAATTCGCAAAAATTTTAGTACTTTGTTCTACCATTTCACTAGCTTTGGCTGCTTTCGGTGTACGTGCCGATGCGCTATCCGACATCACGAAGTCCGGTACCATCCGCATCGCGGTTCCCCAAGATTTCCAACCATACGGCTCGGTCAATTCTGATTTGCAATTGCAAGGACTCGATATCGATGTTGCGCGACTCGTCGCTAAAGGTCTCGGCGTCAAGGTGGCCTTGGTTCCGGTTGCTAGCGCTAACCGTATTCCTTATCTGCAAACGCATAAGGTCGATTTAGTGATTTCGACACTCGGCCGCAACGCCGAACGTGACAAAGTGTTGGACTTTACCCAGCCATATGCACCATTTAACAATAGTCTGTTTGGCGCTCCGGAGATCAAGGTTAGCGGCCCTGCCGATATGGCTAACCAGACCGTAGGAGTGGCACGCGGTACTTTTGAAGATATTCAGTTGACCAAGACTGTTCCGTCGAGCACGGTGATCAAGCGCTACGAAGACAACAATACGTTAATCTCCGCCTATGTTTCTGGCCAGGTAAAGCTGATAGGCACCGGTGACTTTGTGGCGATCACGCTCGGCGAAAAGGATCCTGACCACAAACCTGTCTTTAAATACACGATTCAGGAATCGCGTTGTGTGATCGGCCTCAACAAGGGCGAAGCGCTTCTGCAAGCCAAGGTCAATGAGATTCTGACAAAATCCAAGAAGTCAGGTGAACTTAGTGCTCTCGTCAAGAAGTGGTTGAATGCGCCGCTGCCGGAAAAGCTGGCAACGACCTATGAGTGACGCCATGTAAGTGATGAGCACTCACGATATTTTTGGACCGAACAGCCACTCTTTGAGTGCAGTGCTCAAGTCTTCCCAAACCGGCCAAGTGCGGACTTTCATGTACGACCAACTTTATTTGTGGCGTCTGTCATTAGCCGGAGCTACGTAGACCATCCCGACCAACTTTGACTAAAAGCACTATGCCCAGTAAATCGATCAGTTAGCCGCCATACTCCCGACCGACTTTATTCGCTGCAGTCAACCATGACCACGCTGCATGCCATCGCGCTAAGACGATCTTGATCGGGGAGATGTTGCCGTCGGTTTCTCCCGAAACACTCTCCAGGTCGACCTGTTTGCAATGACCATTCATCAGGAGTGCACGGCATAGGGCCCGCCTTTGAAACGCGCCTGGACCTTATCCGCTTGAACTGCAGAGGGCAGCCTGAGACGGCGCTCAAACTGTCCGGAAAAGAACTCGCTGAACAGCGCGTCTTGATGCTGGTTCCTTTTTTCGCCTTTTATTACCAAAACATCGTCATCTAGAAACGTTTCAACATCCTTCTGCTCGAGCCCTGCCAGTTCAACGGAGATCTGGAATTCGTCTTCGTTTTCCTGTACTGCGATCGCAGGCCAGTTCAGTCCCCCTCTTCGACTTGGCAACCCGTCAAAGCCAGACCACAATTCATCGAAGAGACGATTGATGTCCCGATGCAATAGCTGAAAAGGTTCCCGTTGTGCCGGACTCACAGCTACGTCGCGATTTTTACTCCAAGGGAGTAAATCAGTCACATTCATGAGATACCTCCATAAAGGAATAAGAACGCCGTAAGCGGTCGTATTACGGCCAAAAAGTCCCGCTTGGGCGCCGACCCTGCGCCCCGCATCACTTTCTTGTGATGCTATTAAAATAGTTCGTGCTCTCAAATTTTCAAGACCTCTGTACCGCCCTCGCGGTTGCTGATACGAAGAATTGGAATTCATTTTTTTTCTTGGAGATGCCACCGATGAAAACTTTCAATGCAGTTTCTGCACAGATAAAATTAATCAATCTTCCTTTATATGCCGTCAGTGCCACGGCAGTAAATATCTCTGATAGCCCCCTCTTGGTTTTCCTTCATTGGCACGGCTTTCGTCGTAGCACGCCACTCAACATTGAGGGCGTAAAAATTCCTTCCCGGGCGGTTCCCAGCTCGGCGCTGCAGTTCAGGGGGCCTTGGTTGAACCGAACTTCGCAAGAAGAAGAGTTGCTTGATCTTGCCTGGCGATTAGGGGCTTGGAGCGTGGAGCGCTTGCAACTTCGACCTTGCAACGAACCAGGTGCTCCGACGAGCGAAGCCTACGCATGCCGTATCGCCTTTGGTGAAAATCCTGCGGACTATCCATCTGAAGTTACGCTTGCCGACGAGGTACCGGAGCGCCGTGAGCTGATGGAATTGGCGGCCAGGAAAGGCTATGTCCGATGGCTGTTTCATCCGGTCAAAGGAGGTCTCTGGAAGGGCGTCGGATATACCGATGATTCGCTGGATATGGACGGTGGCCGGGGGACGGATTGCCCTGTCAGCCCTTTAGCCACGCGAAATAAGCGTCGCTTTCTCTTTGAAACGCGCCTGGACCTTATCCGCTTGAACTGCAGAGGGCAGCCTGAGACGGCGCTCAAACTGTCCGGAAAAGAACTCGCTGAACAGCGCGTCTTGATGCTGGTTCCTTTTTTCGCCTTTTATTACCAAAACATCGTCATCTAGAAACGTTTCAACATCCTTCTGCTCGAGCCCTGCCAGTTCAACGGAGATCTGGAATTCGTCTTCGTTTTCCTGTACTGCGATCGCAGGCCAGTTCAGTCCCCCTCTTCGACTTGGCAACCCGTCAAAGCCAGACCACAATTCATCGAAGAGACGATTGATGTCCCGATGCAATAGCTGAAAAGGTTCCCGTTGTGCCGGACTCACAGCTACGTCGCGATTTTTACTCCAAGGGAGTAAATCAGTCACATTCATGAGATACCTCCATAAAGGAATAAGAACGCCGTAAGCGGTCGTATTACGGCCAAAAAGTCCCGCTTGGGCGCCGACCCTGCGCCCCGCATCACTTTCTTGTGATGCTATTAAAATAGTTCGTGCTCTCAAATTTTCAAGACCTCTGTACCGCCCTCGCGGTTGCTGATACGAAGAATTGGAATTCATTTTTTTTCTTGGAGATGCCACCGATGAAAACTTTCAATGCAGTTTCTGCACAGATAAAATTAATCAATCTTCCTTTATATGCCGTCAGTGCCACGGCAGTAAATATCTCTGATAGCCCCCTCTTGGTTTTCCTTCATTGGCACGGCTTTCGTCGTAGCACGCCACTCAACATTGAGGGCGTAAAAATTCCTTCCCGGGCGGTTCCCAGCTCGGCGCTGCAGTTCAGGGGGCCTTGGTTGAACCGAACTTCGCAAGAAGAAGAGTTGCTTGATCTTGCCTGGCGATTAGGGGCTTGGAGCGTGGAGCGCTTGCAACTTCGACCTTGCAACGAACCAGGTGCTCCGACGAGCGAAGCCTACGCATGCCGTATCGCCTTTGGTGAAAATCCTGCGGACTATCCATCTGAAGTTACGCTTGCCGACGAGGTACCGGAGCGCCGTGAGCTGATGGAATTGGCGGCCAGGAAAGGCTATGTCCGATGGCTGTTTCATCCGGTCAAAGGAGGTCTCTGGAAGGGCGTCGGATATACCGATGATTCGCTGGATATGGACGGTGGCCGGGGGACGGATTGCCCTGTCAGCCCTTTAGCCACGCGAAATAAGCGTCGCTTTAAGTATCAGTTGGGCCGGACTGATCGCATCATTATTTCTTGATACATTTTGTTACAAAACGAGCGTTAAGGGACTCTTGAAAAAATTTTAGGGGAAACCTATTTTTCAATTCGCCGAAATCCCGGCTAGGACATCAAGCGTCCTATTCACTTTCAAATGATCTGTAACCACTTTGGAGATTGAAAAATGAAAATTCGTCCCCTCTATGACCGGGTTATTGTTAAGCGAATTGAACAGCAGCGCCAGACAGCCTCAGGAATTGTTATTCCGGATGCGGCCTCCGAAAAGCCGGAGCAAGGCGAGGTACTTGCCGTCGGTAACGGACGGGCTCTGCAAGATGGCACTATTCGTCCTCTTCAAGTCAAGGTCGGAGATAGCGTCTTGTTCGGAAAATACGCCGGTCAAACTGTGAAAGTTGACGGTGAGGAGCTTCTGGTCATGCGCGAGGAAGACATTTTTGGCGTCCTGAAGCAGGATAAAGAAGCATTGAAGAAAGCTGCTTAATTGCAGCGTCGTGACTTACGGAGAAAGAAAATGAGTGCAAAAGACGTTCAATTCCATGACAACGCCCGCGCCCGTATCGTCAAAGGCGTCAATGTACTGGCGGACGCAGTCAAGGTGACCCTGGGGCCCAAAGGCCGGAATGTATTGCTCGACCGGAGTTTTGGTGCACCGATCATTACCAAAGACGGCGTCTCGGTCGCAAAAGAAGTTGAACTGAAAGATCGCCTGGAAAACATGGGGGCGCAAGTCGTCAAACAAGTCGCTTCAAAGACGGCGGATGTCGCCGGCGACGGCACGACTACCGCGACGGTACTGGCCCAATCGATCGTTCAGGAAGGCATGAAGTATGTCGCTGCCGGAATGAACCCGATGGACCTGAAGCGCGGCATCGACAAAGCCGTCTCGGCGGCTATCGACGAACTCAAAAAAATCTCGCGCCCCATTACCACCAACAAGGAAATTGCCCAGGTGGGTTCCATCTCCGCCAACTCCGATGAAGCCATCGGAAACATCATTGCACAAGCGATGGAACGCGTAGGAAAAGAAGGCGTCATTACCGTGGAAGACGGTAAATCGCTGGATAACGAACTTGACGTAGTCGAAGGCATGCAGTTCGATCGCGGCTATCTCAGCCCGTATTTCATCAACGATCCCGACAAGCAGCTTGCGAAGCTGGAAGATCCTCTGATCCTCCTCTACGATAAGAAAATCTCGAATATACGGGAGCTGCTGCCGATCCTGGAAACCTCCGCAAAGGCCGGCAAGCCGTTGTTCATCATCGCCGAAGATATCGAAGGCGAAGCCTTGGCCACGCTTGTCGTCAACTCAGTGCGTGGCGTCTTGAAGGTGGCGGCGGTGAAAGCGCCGGGCTTCGGTGATCGACGCAAAGCAATGTTGGAGGACATCGCGATCTTGACGGGGGCTACCGTCATTTCGGAAGAGACCGGCCATACGCTTGAAAAAGCCAGCTTGCAAGAGCTCGGAAGCGCCAAACGAATCGAAGTTCTGAAGGACGTCACAACCATCATTGATGGCGCTGGCGAACAGAAAAAGATCGATGCCCGCGTTGCTTCCATCCAGACTCAAATCGAGCAGGCTGCCAGCGACTACGACAAAGAAAAATTGCAAGAACGGGTCGCCAAGCTGGCCGGCGGCGTGGCGGTCATCAAAGTGGGTGCAGCGACCGAAGTTGAGATGAAGGAAAAGAAGGACCGGGTCGACGACGCGCTTCATGCGACACGGGCCGCCGTCGAAGAAGGCATCGTCCCCGGCGGTGGGGTGGCGCTGTTGCGTGCGCGTGCAGCAATCTCGAAGCTTGAAGGCGCGAATGCCGACCAGAATGCCGGTGTACAGATTGTATTGCGCGCACTGGAGGCGCCGCTGCGCGTCATTGCATCAAATGCGGGTGACGAGCCTTCTGTCGTCGTAGCCAAAGTAATGGCCGGCAAAGGTGACTTCGGCTACAACGCCGCAACAGGTGAATATGGCGACCTGGTGAAAACCGGCGTGATCGATCCAACCAAGGTCACGCGCACGGCGCTGCAAAACGCTGCTTCCATTGCCGCCCTGATTCTCACCACTGATGCCACGGTGTCAGACGCGCCGGTGGAAGAAAAAACACCGAGAACGGAACCGGAATACGGCGTTTAAATCAGCTCAAGGCACAAGCCCAAGGCGGCTTTGCTCCGGCGTCCGGGATTCCCGGACGCCGGTTTCTGAGCGATACGTTGATGACGTGATTAACCCGTTCCGCCGTCGGGTTCATAAGTTCAGGAGAACATGATGAACATGGATTTTTCTGAGAAATTTGAAGAAATTTATGCATGCATCTCGCATATTCGTGCATTGGCGCCTGCTACTCAACTAAGGCGCAGCATCATCATGGCAGCGACACAAATTGCCAAAGCGATCGACAAGGATTTTCCGATAAACGAAGGCGACGAATTTGACCTGGGAAATACGGGGAACGCAAAATTCGCAGACTGGGCAGAGCAAAAAATAAAGTGGCTCTCGGCAGAACTGGAGAGTAAACATCGCGCGGACAGCCCGACATCCCGAAAGGCAGTCCTTTAGCGATGGGGCCACATTTTGTACATCCTTGACGGGCATTTCCCGGCGAGATGTACGATTACTGGTCCATCGACGGCGGCCTCCCCGATAAGATTTTCGTAGAGTACTTATCGCCGGCAAAACCGGCGCACGTCCGGCGTGGTGTCTGGCATAACGCTTAGCGCGCCCCTTTTTCGAAATCCGCCTTCAAGGTTTGCATGCTGCTCTCTTCCTTTGCCTGAGCGGCACGCGCAATACACTCCATCAGCGTGGACACCACGACGCTTGACGTCGGCGTCACACGTTGCAAAACACCGATCTCCCTGAAAAAACCACCCCCTTCCAATGGCAAGACACGCACTTTCCGGATGGAAGCGCCGGCGGCAAGGTCATAGGGGATGATCGCTACGCCCAGTCCCTTTCTCACCATCTCGATAATGACCATCGGTTCATCCAGCTCCATCGTGTCATTCACCTGCAAACGGGTGCGTTTCAGATAGCGATCCACCAGTTGCCCACCGTATGACCTGCGGCTATAACGCAAGAACGGATGCGACTCCAGCAAGGACTTTATCGAGGTCTCACGCGCAGATGTGGGAGCAATGACGACATAGGTTTCGCGCAGCATGGTCGTCCATTTCAGACCCTTTGTCATTTTGAGATTTGGACGAATCATGACTGCCAATGACAAGTCATTGCTGTCGATCTGGGACATGAGCTGCACCGAGGTTCCCGGCACCACGTTCACTTCGACCAGCGGCAGTTCCTTGCAGAAATCGGCAAGCACGGCGGGGAGCAATCCAAGCTGCACGGTGGAGATCGCGCCGATATCGATCTTTCCTCGCGTGGCCGCAACGTCTGTCTGTCCTTTCATGGATTCGAAGAGCCGCACGATTTCTTCTGCGGTGACGAATAGTTGTTTGCCGTGCTCGCTGACAGCGACCGTCTTTCCCACGCGCGTGAAAAGCTCGCAGTTCAACTCATCTTCGAGCCGCCTGATCTGCATGCTCACCGCCGACTGCGTCAAACCGAGCCTGGCGCCCGCCGTCGAGAAGGAACCGAGCCGCGCAGCGGCAATGAATGTTTTCAGATAGCGAATCATGCTTATGAAAAATATGAATATGAAATACGAAAATACAGAATTTTACATTACAAATTTATGTATTTAGACTGCCTCAATCCGTTACCACCCACAAGGTCACGTGCCGTATCAGCATTCACGCTGCGCATTGCCTGGCAGCATCAAACCAACATCAACAGAAGGATTGAAAATGACATCGACGTCGTTGTTCCACTTGGCTTTTCCCGTCAAAGACATTGCCGAGGCGCGCGCTTTCTATGGCGATTTACTGGGCTGCCCGGAAGGTCGCAGTTCTGAAAAATGGGTGGATTTCAATTTTTACGGTCATCAGCTGGTAGCACATCTGGCACCGGAAGAAACTGGCTTCAGCGTGAGCAATTCGGTGGATGACCATGACGTGCCATCCCGTCATTTCGGTGCGATCCTGGCATTGCCGGAATGGGAAGCCCTGGCGGAAAAATTGAAGGCCGCAAAGATCAAATTCATCATCGAGCCGTACATCCGCTTCAAGGGTGAAGTGGGCGAGCAGGCCACGATGTTTTTCCTGGATCCGTCCGGCAATGCGCTTGAGTTCAAGTCCTTCGCCAACATGGACTACATCTTTGCAAAGTAGTCATTGAGTCATTGAAATTTCAAGGAAAAAGAAAATGAAGAAAATCGTCATGGCGCTCTGCCTCATGAGCAGCCAGGTAGCACATATTGCCCACGCCGCCCCGGATGAAGACTTGACCGGGACACTGAAGAAGATCAAGGAAAAGGGCGTCCTGGTGCTGGGCGTTCGTGATTCGACGAAGCCATTTTCTTACCTGAATGACAAACAAAGCTATGAGGGCTATGCGGTGGACCTGTGCCTGGCCATCGCCAAGAATATTCAACGCAAGCTGGGCGTGTCGCAACTGACCATTTCAATGTTGCCGGTGACCTCTTCCAGCCGTATCCCGTTGATCCAGAACGGCACCGTTGACATCGAATGCGGCAACACCACCAATACCGCTGAGCGTCAAAACATCGTGGAGTTTTCACCGACCTACTATGTGAGCGGTTCCCGTATCCTGAGCAAGCGCAGCAGCAACATCAAGACGCTGGCAGATTTGCGCGGGAAGAAGTTGGCCATCAATAGTGGCACCACCCACATCAAAATGGTCAGCACCCTCAATGACGAACAGAAACTGGGTATCGACATCATCGCCTCGCGCGATACGGCGGAAGGCATGTTGCTGGTGGAAACCGGCCGGGCCGCGGCATTCATCAACGACGATATCGTATTGGCATCGCTGGCGGGCGGAAGCAAGATCAGCAGCGAACTGGTGGTCGGCAAGGAAGCGTTGTCGGTCGAACCGTTCGGCTTGATTTATCGCAAGAACGATCCTGCATTCAAGCAAATCGTCGACACGAGCATCAGCACCATCTTCAAGTCCGGCGACATCAACAAGATTTACGCGAAGTGGTTCCAGTCTCCGGCGCTGCCCCATGGACAAAACCTGAACTGGCCGATGAGCCCGGAGACACAGGCTGCCATCGCCAAGATCACGAACTCACCGAATCCGGCTGACTACGCAGCAATACCAAAGGAACAGCTGTCGACGATCAAGAAAAAATAAAAGCGGGGTCAGGCTTCGAGATAACATAGCCGTTCAGTGAAGACGGCCTGATATCGAATGAGCAGAACCCCCCTCCTCCAAAGCCCCGAGTTATTGCGCCGCCTGCTTCGTGCAAAGGATCGGATGGACGCCGCTTCGCACGAAGACTGGCCCGTTGAGCGGCTGGCAAGCGTGAGCCACGTATCCGAGGCGCATTTCGCCCGCGCCTTCAAAGAAGCATTCGGCACTCCGCCACATCGCTATTTGCTTACCCGGCGCATCGAACGCGCAGCCGCCTTGCTGCGCGACAGCGAACTCCCGATCACGGAAATCGCCTTCCGGACCGGTTGGCGCAGCTTGGGCACATTCGGGCGCATTTTCCGCGAAATCACCGGGGACAACCCCGGCACCGTGCGCAAGCAGGCACGGATCGCCGCGCAGGAACTGAGCAGCGTGCCGGCCTGCATCGTCAGCGCCGCCCATCGCCCGGACCTCAAGACCTCAGTTTTGGAGAAGCGGCGGCTATCGGGCGACGGTATAAAGGAGACCCAACCAAAGGAGATCGACAATGAGTGACGGAGTACAAGTAGCAGGTCTGTATGTGCGGGACCAGGATGAAGCGCTGACGTTCTATGTGGACAAGCTCGGCTTCCGGGTTCACACCGATGTGAAAAACGGCGACTATCGCTGGCTGACCGTGCAACATCCGGATCAACCGGCTTTCCAGCTGGGCCTGTTCACCCCCGGCCCGCCGATGCATGACGCCGCAACCGCGCAGGCCTTGAAAGCGCTGGTGGCGAAAGGCGCGATGCCGCCGCTGGTGCTGGGTGTACGCGATTGCCGCGATGCCTGTGAACGGATGAAAGCGCAGGGCGTGGAGATCACCCAGGAGCCGGTAGAACGCTACGGCACGGTTGACGCGGGCTTCCGCGATCCGTCGGGAAACGGCTGGAAGATGATTCAGGAACGACGCTGAACTGAGCGAATCAACGCTTCCCGAAATGTGCCGCGAGCTGCGTCCTGCGCAGCTCCCTCCCGATCAATCCGCGTTCATTTTCCTAGGCAATCTGGGTCAGCTTCCTGATCCGGATCTCGGCAATCCCCCCGACAGCAGCAACAAGCGCCTGGAAATGCGGTGTCAACTCATGCTCTTTCAGTGCGGTGGCGTCCCGCCATTCTTCCAGCATGACAAACAACTCGGGATTCTCGTTGTCGGCGTGCAAATCATAGCGATGGCATCCGGCTTCGGCCCGGCTTGGCGGCACCACCTTTTCCAGCGCGGCTTTCAACGTAGCGCCATGGCCCGGTTTGGCCGTCAGCGTGGCGACAATGACTAGCTTTTGATCCATTTTCTTCTCTCGTACAAGTAATCAAGTCTCGTACGCTATCCTATTTTTGCGGACGACGCTGATCTGATTATTCATCACCACCATCACGCCCTTGCCGTTGGCATCTGCCGTGGTGGCGATGCGGAGGGCCGGCATGTTGGAGAAATTGTCGACTTCACCGCAAACACGAGGAAGTCAGGGACTTCAAGCCCGTTCGCCTGCCGTCTTCGATACCGCAATCGCAACGCCGCCGAGGAAAGCAGCCACGCCCAGCATCAGCAGCGACATCTTGTAATCGGGAGAAATCGAGCGGACGTAACCGACCAGCAGCGGCCCGAGGAATTGTCCTATCAGGTTGCCGACGCCGCTGACGAAGGCCACCGCCGGCATCGCCTTGCGCAATGGCAGGATCTCGGTCAGGCGAGAGAAGATCAACGGCATCAGCATCTTCAGCGTGAAGCCGATCAGGATGAACAGCGCGATCTGCACATAGAACAAAGACGCGGGAACGAATGCCGCCGCCGCCATCAGCAGGCCGGTGATCATGGTCGGTATGGCGGCGTGCCAGCGGCGTTCCTGGCCATTCCTGTCGGAGCGGCGGCTGATGTAATAGATGCCCAGCATCGACATGACGAACGGCGCGCCGGCGAAGAAGCCGATGGCGGTTTCGCTGAGCTGGCCATACGATTTCATTACGGTTGGCAGCCACAAGGTAATGCCATACAACAAGATGGTGTTGAGACCGAAACCCAGCGTCATGAGCCACACAGCAGGCTCATTGAAGATCGTCCACCACGGATCCGTTTCGGGCGCCTGGTGTGCGGCCTGCTCTTCGTCGAGCGTCCGCTTGATGGTGTCGCGATCGCCGGCAGGAAGCCATGCCGCCGCATCGAGACTTTTCGGAATCGACTTGAACCAGATCAGGCAGAAAATCCAGGCAGGCAGACCTTCGGCGATGAGCATGACGCGCCAGTCGTAGTGCGCGATGATGGCGCCTGAAATCGGACCGGCCAGGAAACCCCCCAGCGGGGCGCCCAGATTCCAGATGCCGAATGCGCGACCGCGCTCGGCTTTCATGAACCACTGTGCCAGCAGAATCGAGGTGCCGGCATAGACCGGACCTTCGGCCAGGCCGAGCAGGATGCGTACGCTCAGCACTTGCCAGAATGTGGTGGCGAGACCGGTCAGCATCGCGGCGGCGCCGAACAGCACCAGACAGACCGCAACCAGTCTGCGCGCGCCGAACTTCATCGCCAGGTATCCCGCCAGCAATTGCGTCAGCGCATAACCCCAGGCGAAGGCGCCGCCAATCCAGCCTCCCTGCGTCGAGGTCAGCCCGAGTTCCTTTGTCATGTGCGGCAGCGCCATCGCGATATTGACGCGGTCGAAATACGACAGCATGTAGACGATGAACACGGTCGGCAGGATGATCATCCATCTGTTGCGCCCGATATCGGACCCATTGAGCCCGGTGTTGAGCTCGCCGCTTAGGGTTTTTGGCATGTTGCAGTCTCCTCTGTTCCTGCTTTTGGTGAACGCGCCAGCGGTCTCATGTCGCCGGCGACAGATCCCTGCCGTCGCTGACGATAACCTGCCGCCTTGTCGCAATGGGCCAAGCTACTTTTAAAGCACTTCTTTCACGTCGGAATCGCGTTCCATCTCGACGATCCGTTGCGACAACTCCGTGCACATCGCCGGCGTGTATTCAACGATGAGATGCGGCATGGTTGCCTTCTGTTTTTTGGCTGACTTACTGGTCCAGCGGCGCGCCGTCGATGGTGCGGCGCATGGACACCAGACGGTGCAGCGGTGCACGCTTGAACTCGACTTCGTCGACCAGTTCGACGCCGATGCCGGGGGCATCCGGCACGGCGATGAAGCCGGCTTGCGGCACCGGATGGCTCTTTACCAGATCGGAACCGAGCAGCTTCTGGCCCGACTTCAGGACCAGGTTTTCAAACCCGGTCGGGTATTCCTGGATGGCGAAGTTGGGCACGGCCGCGGCGACTTGCATGCAGGCCGCCAGGCTGATCGGCGACAGCGGATTATGGGGTGCCAGGTCGACGTTCTGGGCTTCGGCCAACGCCGCGATTTTCTTGGCGCCGGTGATGCCTCCGCATACGCAGACCGAAGCGCGGGCGTAGCGCACGCCGCCGCCGGCCAGCTGTTGCTGGAATTCCGCCGGGGTGCAGAAGCGTTCGCCGGTGGCGATCGGTACGCGAATTGCATGGCCCACCGTCGTCATCTGCGCGTAGAACTCCGGACGCAGCGGATCTTCCAGCCACATCGGCGTCAACGGCTCCAGCACCTGGCCGATGGCAATTGCCTCGGCCGGACTCAGGCGGCGATGCATTTCGATCAGCAGGTCGACATCGGGACCGACCGCTTCGCGGAATGCCATCACGCGCTCCTTGGCATCACGCACCTTGCCGGCGTGCGAACGGAAATATTCGTGTCCTTCCGGTTCGTCCAGGAAAGGATTGATGTGGCCAACCGCAGTGAAGCCTTCTTCGCGCAGGCGGCGGCATTCGGACAAGACTTCTTCCAGGGTCTCTGCGTAAACATGGCCGTAGACCCGCAATTTGTTGCGGTAGGCGCCGCCCAGCAACTGCCAGACCGGCGGGACCCTC
>NZ_AJHH01000548.1 GCF_000256565.1 Herbaspirillum lusitanum P6-12
GCGCCTGCAGGCGCTTGCCGAGCAAATCCCACAGCGCGATGTCGATCGCCGACACCGCCGCGTTCACCGCCGTGCCGCGGAAATGCGAGAAGCGCTGCATTATGTTCCAGTGCAATTCGATCTGGTTCGCATCCTGGCCGACGAGATATTTACCGAACTTTTCCAGCGCCGCCTTGGCCGCCTCGATGTGCCCCCAGGAGCCGGCTTCGCCATAACCGGTCAGTCCCGCCTCGGTGCGGATGCGGGCATACAGGAATTGGCCTACGTGCAGCGCCTCGACGGAAGCGATGCGATGGATTTGCTGGGTCATGGCGATATCTCAACGAATGAATGAAGGAAATATCGATGCCCGCACAAGCTCGGCACTGGACCTCACGCAATGACATCGACTGGGAGGACTATAACGAGGGGGAAAGCGATGCGGAATCAAATTCTATAGTGTTACTTCTCTATTCTCTATAGAATAAAGAAATGACTCCTATCGATCTCAGCCCGGCCTTCGTCCGGCTTGCCCGCTATATCCACGACCGCATCATTGCCGGCGAGTGGCTTCCCGGCCAGGTACTACCCGGCGAAGAGGCGCTTGCACAAGACATGAAAGTCAGCGTCGGCACCGTGCGCAAGGCCTTCGACGTCTTGAGCGGCCAGGGGCTGGTGACACGCCATCGGGGCCGCGGCACCTTCGTCACGCGCGCCACCAACGAGCGCGCATTCACCAGTTTCTACCGCTTGACCGACCGCGCGGACGGCGTGCGCAGGCTGCCGCAAGACACGCTGTTGTTACGGGAGCGCGTAGCGGCGGACGCGGATGAACGCGCAGCGCTCAAACTGGATGCCGGCGCACTGGTCTATCGCCTGCGGCGGCTGCGCGTGCTGGACGATACGCCGCTGGTGCTGGAAACCATCAGCTTCCCTTTTGCGCGCGTGGGCAACAAGGAATGGGGCGCTGACGGCGCACCGTTCCATCTGGTGTATTCCTTCCTGGAGCAGCAATGCGGCATCTCGGTCAGCCGCGTCGAAGATCGCTTGCGCGCCTGCCTTTTGCCTAAAAAAGTGGCAAAGGATTTCGGCCTGCCGGCAGGCCCGCTTCCTGC
>NZ_AJHH01000549.1 GCF_000256565.1 Herbaspirillum lusitanum P6-12
GCCATCCGGTCCTGCTGGCGCTGCGCACCGGCTATGATTTGCGCGGCGAACCGGTGGAGTTCCGGTCCTCATGGATGGCCACGGACACGCACGACTATCTCAGCGAACTGCGCTGGGCCGCAGCGACGGAAAAATGAGCAGTGAGAATGACGGCAAGCGCGCAGCCCGGCTGCTGCCGCCGCGACCGCAAACACCGCTGTCGCCCGAAGACGCGCTCGCCAGAAAACAGGCGCGCGAACAGAAGGACGCCGAGGTGCGCGGGGTCGCCTCGATCGCGGACATGCGCGAGGCCATCCGGCACGCGAGCCGCGGCCTGCCTCCCCTCTCCGAAGTACCGCGCGTCGGCGTCCTCGACGCCGTTGCATTCAATGCGCAGGCAGCGAAAGGCCTGCCGTTCATCATCACCGGCCTGGTCGGCAAGTGGCCGCTGTGTGCGCTGACGCCGCAAACCCTGCGTGAAGAATTCGGTGACCTGCAGGTGCGCGCGCGGGTCGGCGATTACGTCAACACCGCGTTCGCAAGCGATCGCGCGATGCAGGACATGTCGTTGCGGAACTATCTTGACCTGACGGCTGATGCTGACTTGCCGCCCTACGTGGGTAATCTGGAAATGCGGCCATTGAACCGGCTGTGCCACTGGCCGGCCTACTTCAAGAAGATGGGGCCACCGCGTTTCTGGCTCGGTCCGGCGCGCACGGTGACACCGCTGCATTGCGACTATGACGACAACATCTTTGCGCAGATCCGCGGCGTCAAGCGCATCTTTCTGGCGCCGCCGCATCACGATGAATTCCTCTATCCGCGCGAGGCCAACGCGATCCTGTTCGGCTCCCCCTTCGATCCCGAAGAGCCGGACTTCGACAAGTTCCCGCTGGCGCGTCAAGCGGCGCTGACCGAATGCATCGTGCAAGCCGGCGAGCTGCTGTATGTGCCGGCGGGCTGGTATCACCAGGTGCGCGCACTGACGTTTTCGCTGTCGGCCAATCGCTGGGCCAGGGGGCAGCCGCTGGTGCTGGGTTCCTGATTACAAGACGCGCCGTCCGATGCGACCACTTCAGTTGCATCGGATCGGCGTACATCGGCCGCATCAATCAAAATCAACCAGCATCGCGCAACTGCAACAACTGCAACAACTGCACCTGGCGGTCGGTCGGCAACGCCCGATCAGCAAAAGATTGCGGCACGCGGCTTTGCGATTCGCGAGATGGAGAACCGCCCTTGGCCGCGGCCTATCGGCCTAACGCGGTTGCAGCGTGGTCGGCTGCATCCACAGCTTGTTGAGACCGTTGTACTTCAGCCATTCCTCGCCGCCGCGTTGGCGGATGCTGTCGCTTGCCGCCGGATCCGACAGATCGATGATTTCCGAGTCGATGATGTCGCCGTTGCTGTCGTAGCGGAACGCCTTCACCACCGGCTTGGTCAGCCCGGCCGCGCTCTGGCGGATCACCAGGCCGAGCCTGCCGGATTCCATTTTCAGCAGCGAGCCGATCGGATAGATGCCGAGCGTTTTGACGAAGGCCGAAAGCAGGGTCTTGTCGAAGTGGCCGCTCCAGGAGGCCATCGCGGTGAGCGACTCGGCCGGATCCCAGCCTTTTTTGTAAGGGCGGTCGGAGGTCACCGCGTCATAGACGTCGCAGATCGACGCCATGCGCGACAACAACGAAATGCCGGCGCCGCTGAGGCCATCGGGATACCCGGTGCCGTTGATCTTTTCGTGATGGTGCAGGCACACTTCGACGGCGTAGGGCGGGATGTTGGAATTCTTGATCAGGTGGTTGTAGCCGAGCACCGGATGGCGGCGCACGATGTCGATTTCCGCCGGGGTCAGGCCGCCCGGCTTGTGCAGGATGGGCACCGGGATAAAGGCCTTGCCGACGTCATGCAGCAGGCCTGAAAGACCGGCCTCCTTGCAGGCCGGTTCGTCCATGCCGATGGTGCGGCCCAGCGCCACCATCAGCGTGCAGACTGCGACCGAATGCATGTAGGTGTAATCGTCGGCAAGCTTGAGCCGCACGATGCTGGTCATGGCGGCGCTGTTGCGCAGGATCGACGCCGTCACCTGATCCACCAGGTCAAGGCAGCGTTCCATGTCGATGACCCGGCCCATGCGGATGTCGGCGAACATTGCCTTGGTGGCGTCCTTGGCGGTCTCGCACAACCGCTGCGCCTGTTCCAGCTCTTCGAAGAACGGATCGGCGCCGACGGCAACCGGCAGTTCGTCGCGCAAACTCAACGCGGTTTCAGCACCTTCGGATTCAACTCCAGATTCAACTCCAGATTCAGCTTCAGATTCAGCTGCAACGTCCGCGTCCTGCTCTGCCGCCGCGACGTCCTTGCCCTGCCCGACGTCGATCCAGCAATACGCGATTCCGCTGGCGCGCGCCTGTTGCAAATGGGCGGTGTCTTTCAGCAGGAAGCGATTTTTCCAGAATGGGTGATCCAGCCATGCAGCTTCGAAGCCGCAAAAATACATTCCCAATTCGAGTTCGTCGACTTTGATCTTTTTCAAAAGGCTCATGTTTCTACAATCTGCTCAGGCTAGGGCCAATGACGATGCTGTTTAGCGTTGTTTATCTCTCCGGCCCAAATAATATTGCAAACGTGTAAAACGTGACTCTTTTTTTTGCCTCTTGTTAAAAAGGAAATAGTTATCAGGACAAGATCAGGCGAAATAAATCCACAGCGCCTGGCCCGTCTACGGCTTGCGGCGCTGCGCGCCGAGATCGGGCTCAAACTGGTGACGGCAGGCTGAACTTGCTCCCGGGCACGGCCTTGATTGCCGGAAGTCCTACAACGCATGGAGGTTGAAAGACTGCGCCGCTCCCGGCATACTTTGCCATACCCCTCTGTCGGCAGATTTTTTGGCGATTGCTTTGCAGCGCTGTTGTGTCCGGTGATCCGTCCGGTCATGCGGCGGAGGTCCCAGACAAGGAACACCGATGCCCAGCAGTCAACCCGCTCACCTGACGCTTACCGATGCGCAGCGCTTCCAGCTCATCATTTCCGCCATCCACGACTACGCCATTTACATGCTCGACCCGCAGGGCAAGGTCACCAGCTGGAACAAGGGCGCGCAGCAATTCACCGGCTATTCCAGCGACGATATCCTCGGTTCGCACTTCTCCGTGTTCTACACCGCTGAAGATCGCGACGCCGGTCTGCCGCAAAAAGCACTCGACATCGCGCTGCGCCACGGCAAGTTCGAAGACGAGGGTTGGCGCCTGCGCAAGGACGGCACCACATACTGGGCCAGTTCCATCATCGATCCGATCATCGCCGACAACGGCGAGTTGCTCGGCTACGCCAAGATCACGCGCGACATCACCGAACACAAGCTGGCGGCACAGACGCTGCAGGCCAGCGAGCAGCAATTCCGCCTGCTGGTGCAAGGCGTCACCGACTACGCCATCTACATGCTGTCGCCGGAAGGCCGGGTCACCAACTGGAATGCCGGCGCCCAGCGCATCAAAGGCTATACGGCAGACGAAGTGATCGGCATGCATTTTTCCAGCTTCTACACCGAGACCGACCGCAGCGACGGTCTGCCGGAGCGCGCCCTGGCGACTGCGGCCGAGCAAGGCCGCTACGAGCAGGAAGGCCTGCGCGTGCGCAAGGACGGTTCGACCTTCTGGGCGCACGTGATCGTCGACGCGATCCGCAGCGAGCTGGGCGACCTGATCGGTTTTGCCAAGGTCACGCGCGACGTCACCGAACGGCGCGAAACCGCGCTGGCGTTGTCGCGCGCCAACGCGGCGCTGTTCCAGTCGCAGAAAATGGAAGCGCTGGGCCAGCTCACCGGCGGCGTGGCGCATGACTTCAACAACCTGCTGGCGGTGGCCTCCAGCGGCCTGCAGTTGCTGACGGTGCAGTTTCCCGATCTGGAGAATTCGCGCTCGCTGGAGAGCATCCGCCGGGCACTGTCACGGGGCGCGATCCTGACCCAGCAGTTGCTGTCGTTCGCGCGGCAACAACCGTTGCAGCCGGAGACGCATGAAGTCAATACGCTCATCGCCGATTTCGAATCGGTGCTGCGGCGCGCGGGAAATTCGTCGATCCAGTTCGACATCCGCAAAAGCCCGGTGCCGGTCATGGTGAAACTGGATTCGACCCGCTTCGAGACCGCCTTGCTGAACCTGGTGGTCAACGCGACGCAGGCCATGCCGGACGGCGGCAAGGTCACCATCGCCACCGAAAAGCTCACGCTGCGCGACAAGGCCGTGGGCGCCCTGCCGGGCGGCGTCTACGCCAAGATCAGCGTGACCGACAACGGCAGCGGCATGACGCCGGAAGTGCAGGCGCGCGTATTCGAACCTTTCTTCACCACCAAGAAAGCCGGCCAGGGCACCGGCCTGGGATTGAGCCAGGTGTATGGCTTCATCACGCAATCGGGCGGCGAGGTTACGCTCTTGAGCGAAGTCGGCTTCGGTACCTGCTTCACGATTTACATTCCCATCGATGCCGAGGCCGACGCCGAAAATACGCAGAGTGCCGACAACAAGCAACGTTCGGAAATCGTGCTGATCGTCGACGACCAGCTCGACCTGCTCGACATCACCGCCGAATTGTTCCGGACGATGGGATATGAAGCCTACACCGCCACCAACGGCGCCGAGGCATTGGAGGTATTGGAGCGCACGCCGCAGATCGACATCCTGTTTACCGATGTGATCATGCCCGACAGCATCAGCGGCATCGAACTGGCGCAGATCACGCGGCAGCGCCATCCCGCGACCAAGATCATCCTGGCGTCAGGCTATCCGTTCCCGGCGCTGACGTCCAACCAGCAACTGAGCAAGGAATTCGCGTTCCTCAACAAGCCCTATCAGTTGTCCGATCTGGCCAAGATCCTGCGCAGCAAAGATTGATCCGGCGCCCCTGATCAGCGCGCAGTCCACCTGCGCGCCAACTTTGGGAGCAGTGCAACATTCGCTGCACTACTGTCGACCCCGCCGCCACACGTGGGAACGGATGATGCAATGCATCCGGCTCCAAACAGAGCTGATGCACTGAGGTAAAAATAGTCTTGCAAGTTTCAGCCGCTTTCGGGGCGGCTTTTTCTTGGGTAGAAGGAATGCGTGAAAACTCTATACGTGGAACCAGAACACCCGCAGCAACCACACCGCGCTGATGCCGATGAGGGCAACCAGGCCGGCGGCAATCGCCACGGACGCCTTCGAATGATGTCGACTATCCATGATGTTCTCCTGAAGGGCAACGCGACGCCGCAGGTGATGAAACGAGCGTCTGCACTTTCACGATAGTCCGTACTTCCCATCCCGTCAGTCGGTGCATCGCTGGTGTTGCCGTAAGACCAGTACGTCAATGGTCTGCACGGATGACGTCGCTATCAGGTCTCGTCCGACTTCAAACTGCGTCATCGGCCTATTACCTCAAACGGCGCGCTGCGCGAAGATGAAACTTGTTCCTTTTTGCACCGAGGCATTATGGCTTCCACCGCAACAAATTTTATTTCCCTCACTGCACACGCACAAAACGAAGCGGCGCACGCGTCCGCCTCGGCCCTCTACCGCGCGTTGTCGGTGCCGAAACCCTCAAGCCGGGCGCGTGAAGATGGCGCCCGCTATCTGCAGGCGCAACTGGCGCAGGCGCGGGACTTGCCGTGCGACATGCCGGCGTCGCCCGACGACCTCCACGCTTGGGTGAACGAACGTGTAACCCACGTCGGAGAGCAATACGCGGCCTACCTGGCGGCGCGCAAGGATGGCGCGCCGGTGG
>NZ_AJHH01000550.1 GCF_000256565.1 Herbaspirillum lusitanum P6-12
GATGGCGCGCCGCGCCGCTATTTCGCCACACGCTCGCACGCGCTCAACTTCATTCGCGCCGTGGCGCCGACCAAGCTGGTCGATGGTTCATGGCTGTACGGCACGTTGCGGTATTGGGAAAATCCGGACTTCCATCCGCTGATCCTGACTTATCTGGAAGAACTCGGCGACGGCGACCCGGCCATGAACCACGTCACGCTCTACAAGAAGCTGCTGGCCACGCACGACTGCGATGACTGGCAAACGCTTTCTGACGAATATTTCGTGCAAGGCGCCATTCAGCTGGCGCTGGGTTATCAGACCGAACGCTTCCTGCCGGAAGTAATCGGCTACAACCTCGGCTACGAGCAGCTGCCGCTGCATCTGCTGATCAGCGCGTACGAACTCAACGAACTCGGCATCGACCCGTATTACTTCACCCTGCACGTGACCATCGACAACGCCGCCACCGGCCATGCGCACAAGGCGGCACAGGCGGTCGCGGACATCGTCGCGCAGCAGGATGATCCGGCCGGATTCTATCGCCGCGTGCGCGACGGTTATCGTCTCAATGATCTCGGCATGAGCACCACCTCCGTGATTGCCGACTTCGATCCCGAGCGTGCACTGGTTGCCGTCTTGCAAGAGAAGACGGCAGTCGGCCGCAACATGCATTCGGACTATTGCCGCTTTGCCGGCAAGACGGTCAACGAATGGCTGGACAACCCTGAAGACGCCGGTCGCTTCTTGTCCGAGCTGGAACGCGCGGGATGGATCAGGCGCGGCAGCGATCCTGAAGAGAGCCGCTTCTGGCGACTCATCAACGGTGCCGGCGCGGAGATGTTCGGCGTCTTCAGCCCGCGCGAGCAACAGCTGTTGCACGACTGGATCACGCGCGCCGACGGCAACAGCCGCGGCATGACTTTCCGCGCGGCTGCCCGGGTACGTGCGACCCGTGAGGCTGTAATCGGTCGCACCGGCATGCATCTTGTCGGCGCGGACAACACAACCAGCAACGATCCGGCAGCGCTGATCACTGCGCTGTCACCCGGTGCACATCATTCGGCGCAAGGCCTGCAGGCGACCCGCAAGTTCAGCGCCGTACTGCGCGGCTGATCTTCCTCAAACCGGCCGGGGATAAGGAAAAACGCGGTCATCGGTGCAGACGAACAATTGCTCGTCCTGCTTTCCGCGTACTTCATGACCGCCGGTGAACGCACCGAATGCCGGCAGCGTCGCCTGTACCGCGCCAAAGACGAAACACGGCAGCCGCAGCGAATCGCGTCCCACCGCCAACCGCACGACGGGATGGATATGCCCCGCCAGCACATACGTTCCCATTCGTTCTTGCGGATGGTGACACAGCGCCAGCGGCCCGACCTGCCACGGTTCATCGACGACCTCCACCTTCAGCTGCGACGGCGGATCGCCGGCGTGGCGATCATGATTGCCGCGCACCAGCGTCAGTTGCATGCCGGGGTGACTCTCGCGCCAGCGCTGCACCGCCAGCAAGGTGGCTGGCGCGCGCGCAGTTCTGGCATGCAGGAAATCGCCGAGGAACACGATGTGGCTGACCGCATGCGCGGCGATCAGGGAATCCAGCGCATCCAGGTTGGCACGCGTGGTGCCGTGCGGCACCGGGATGCCGCCGGCACGAAACGCGGCCGCCTTGCCGAAATGGATGTCCGCCACGATCAGCATCTTGCGTGCGCGCCACAGCAAGGCGCGTTGCGGCAACAGGCGCAGTCGTTCGCCGAGCAGGGTGATGTCCAGCGCGCCGCTATCGGATGGTTTGTCCGCTGTCATCGCGCCGCCGCTTTTTCCAGTTCCTGCAGCATGCGCGCCACGCGGTCGCCGAGTTTTTCGGTCGACAACTTTTCGCGAAAGCGCTCCACCATCAGCGGGAACCCGAACGGCGTCGCTCGCGTGATGCTGCATACGTGCAGGCTGCGGCCGCGCAATTCCTCCAGCGTCTCACGCAGGCGCTGCAACTCCAGTTCCTGCTCCAATACTTCGGTCTGCGCCTGCGTCAGCAACAGATTGCCGGCGTCGTGCTTGCGGAAGACCTCAAAGAAGAGGCTGGCCGATGCCTGAAGTTGACGCGTGCTCTTCGGCTGCCCGGGAAAACCCTGGAACACCAGGCCGGAGATGCGCGCAATTTCCCGAAAGCGGCGCTGCGTCAGTTCGGTGGCGTTAAGGCTGGCGATCACGTCTTCCAGCAAATGCGCGGACGAGAACAAAGCGCCGCCCATATCGGAAGCGGGAAATATTTCAGCGAGGTCGACCGGCGCCGCGCCCAGCAATTCAAAACCGTAGTCGTTGACCGCAATCGAAAACGTCGCGGGCCGCCGTTGCGCCAGCCGATAGGAAATCAAAGCGGCCAGACCCACATGCACCAGCCGTCCGGCGAAGGGATAAAAGAACAGATGATGGCCTTCGCGGCTATGCAGATGCTCGACCACCAGCTTGCGTGCGGTAGGCAAGGCTGACCATTGCTGCTGCAAGGCCAGCAAGGGCTGCACCGCCTGCATTTCCGGACCGGAATAGTCGTCGTGCGTGGCCTCTTCCAGACAATCGAGCACGGCGTGCGCCAGCGTCGACGACAGCGGCATGCGACCGCCCTGCCAACGCGGCACCGCGCCGGAACCGCTGGTGGCGCGGCGCACGTAGGCGGTCATTTCATGCACCCGTACGAACTCCAGCATGCGGCCACCGAACAGGAAACGATCGCCCGCACGCAGGCGCGCGATGAAGCCTTCCTCGATGGTGCCGATGCGCGCGCCGCGCAGGTATTGCACCTGCATGCTGGCGTCGGACACGATGGTGCCGATGCTCATGCGGTGACGCCGCGCGATCGCCGCATCCGGCACGCGATATACCCCGTCGGCATCGGGCACCACGCGTTGATATTCGGGATAGGCGGTCAGGCTCTGGCCGCCGCGCGCGACGAAATCCAGCGCCCATTGCCACTGGTCGGGACGCAACGCACGATAGGAGTAAGCCGTCCGTACCTCGTCAAATAATTCCTGCGAACGGAAGCCGCCGCCCAGCGCAATCGTCACCAGATGCTGGACCAGCACATCCAGCGGTGCTTCCGGCACCGGACGCTGTTCCACCTGCCCGGCGGCCACGGCGTCCTGCGCGGCGGCCGCCTCGACCAGTTCCAGGCTGTTGGTGGGCACTAGCGTGGCGCGCGAGACGCGGCCCGGTGCGTGGCCGGAACGGCCAGCCCGCTGCAGCAGGCGCGCCACGCCACGCGGGCTGCCGATCTGCAGGACGCGCTCGACCGGGGTGAAGTCCACGCCCAGGTCCAGGCTGGAAGTGCAGACCACGGCCTTGAGCCGTCCGTCGCGCAAGCCCTGTTCCACCCATTCACGCACTTCGCGGTCCAGCGAACCATGATGCAGCGCGATCAGGCCGGCCCAGTCGGGACGTGCAGCAAGCAAGTTCTGATACCACAGCTCGGCCTGCGAACGCGTGTTGGTAAACACCAGCGTGCTGGCGTGGCGATCGATCTCTGCCGCCACCGCCGGCAGCATCTGCAGACCAAGATGGCCGGCCCAGGCGAAGCGCGACGGATGCGCCGGAATCAGCGTATCGACGACGATTTTCTTGCGCGTCTTGCTCTGCACCAGCACGCCGCGTCCTGCTCCCAGCAAGGCGTCCCTGGATTGCTGCAGATTGCCCAGCGTGGCCGACAATCCCCACACCATCAGTTCCGGCCGCCAGCGGCGCAGACGCGCCAGCGCCAGCTGCGTCTGCACGCCGCGCTTGCTGCCCATGAGCTCATGCCACTCGTCGACGATGATGGCGTCGAGCTTGCCGAAGCGTGCCGCCGCGTCGTCTTGGCTCAGCAACAGCGACAAGCTCTCGGGCGTGGTGATCAGCGTGCTGGGCAAACTGCGCAGCTGACGTGCGCGTTCGCTACCGGACGTGTCGCCGGTGCGGCTGCCGATAGTCCACGTCGGCAGCAAGGCGTTCAGCGGCGCTTCCAGTGCGCGCGCGGTGTCGGCCGCCAGCGCCCGCATGGGCGTGATCCACAGCACGCGCAGCCCGTTGGTCGTCGCGCCCTGTGTCGGCTGGCCCAGGCTTGGCTGGGCATGCAGCAGCGCGCCGAACCAGACTGCATAGGTCTTGCCCGAGCCGGTGCTGGCATGCAGCAGGCCCGACTCGCCACGCACGGCGGCTTGCCAGGTGTCGCGCTGGAAGGCGAATATTTTCCAACCCTGCGCGGCGAACCAGCGCTCCACCGGCGTGCTGCGCGAGGTCCCTGCGGCGCGTGGGACATCGTCACCGGCGTCCTCAGTCCGTGCGCGCAGCATGGTGTCCCTCCGCTTCATTGAGCAAGGCTTGCAGGGTCGACAGGCTGTCGGCCTCCGCGATCGGCTTGTCGTCGCGAATGCGGAGAATGCGCGGGAAGCGCACTGCAATGCCGGCCTTGTGGCGCGGCGAGGCGGCGATGCCTTCGAAGCCGATTTCGAACACCATGCTCGGCTTGACGCTGCGCACCGGTCCGAACTTCTCGACAGTGCTGCTGCGGATGATGCGGTCGACGCGCGCGATCTCGGCGTCGGTCAATCCGGAATAGGCCTTGGCGAACGGCACCAGCCGGCGCTCCCCAGTCGCATCTTCGGCATCCCACACCGCGAAGGTGTAGTCGGTGTACAGCGAAGCGCGCCGGCCGTGGCCGGCCTGCGCATAGATCAGCACGGCGTCGACCGAGTAGGAATCGATCTTCCACTTCCACCAGGTGCCGACGTTCTTGGTGCGACCGATGCCGTAGTGCGCCGATTTCGCCTTGAGCATCATGCCTTCGACGCCACGCGCGCGTGAACTTTCGCGCAAGGTCGCCAGCGCGCCCCAGTCGGCGGCTTCGGCCAGGTCGATCACCGGCGCCAGGGTCAGCGCCGGAACGGTTTCAGCGAGCTTTTCCAGCAAGGCGCGCCGTTCCTGCTGCGTCCTGCCGCGCAGGTCTTCGCCGTCCAGTTCGAGCAAGTCGTAGGCAATCAGCGCCGCCGGCAACTCGGCCAGCAGTTTGCCGGACAAGGTCTTTCGGCCGATGCGCTTTTGCAGGTCGGCGAACGGTGCAATCACGCCGTTGCGCCGGATCACGATCTCGCCATCGATGACCACGCCATCCGGCAACGGCAGTTGGGCCAGTTCCGGAAAGCGCTCGGTGATCAGCTCTTCACCGCGCGACCATAGCCAGCTGCGTCCCTCCCGATGCACCAGTTGCGCGCGGATACCGTCATATTTCCATTCGACCTGCCATTCGCCGAGTTCACCCAGCGTGGCCGGATCAGCCAGCAAGGGATGCGCCAGGAAGAAGGGATAGGGCTGGCCGCCGCGACGCTGGCGATCGGCCTCGGACGGCGGCGCGATCAGCTCGGAAAAACCGGCTGCAGTCGGCCGCGTGCTACGGTCGGTCCAGCCAACCAGGCGCTGCGCAATCGTCTTGGCATCGACCTCGGCAACCACGGCCAATGCGCGCGTGACCAGCAGTTTCGAGACGCCGACCCGGAAGCCGCCGCCGATCAGTTTGCTGAGCAGGAACCGGCCTTGCCAGTCGAGCATATCCCAGTACGAAAACAGCGCCGCACGGATGGTTTCGGCATCGGCGCCGCGCAAGGGCGCAATGCGCTCGGTCATCCATTGGTTCAGACCGAGATCGTCGGCGCGCGTCGCCAGCGGCAGGATGTGGGCGATGGTTTCAGCCAAGTCGCCGACGGCCTGGTAACACTCGTCGAACAGCCATTCGTCGAGCTGCGCATATTGCATCGCACAGTGGCGCAACAGCTTGGTCGGCACCGCCTGGCGCGGCTTGCCGCCGGCCAGAAAATACACCGCCCATGCCGCATCGGCAGCGTCGGCGCGGCGGAAGTACGTTTGCAGCGCCTCCAGCTTGCGGTTGGTGGCGGTAGTGGCGTCGAGCTCGCCATAAAGCCGCGAGAATTCACGCATGAGGGGCTGGCTCCGCAGTCGCGGCGGGCATCTCTTCGATGGCCTCGTCGCCGTATTCGGTAGCGAAAGCGCCGGCGTCCAGGCCGTTCTGGCGCAGCCAGCGCACCATGGTGGCGACCTGGCCGTGGGTGACGATGATACGCTCGGCCTGGGTGGCCGCAATGGCTTGCTGCAGCGCCGGCCAGTCGGCGTGGTCGGAGAGCACGAAGCCGCGATCCACGCCCCGGCGGCGGCGCGTGCCGCGCAAGCGCATCCAGCCGCTGGCGAAGGCGTCGCTGTAGTCGCCAAAGCGGCGCATCCAGGGCGAACCCGCCGCCGAGGGCGGCGCGATGACCAGGCTGCCGGCATAGGCCGAAGAGGGGCTGCGCTTGCCCCCATCGCTCTTGCTGCCCGGGCTGCCCTGGTTGACGGTCTGCGTCTCGGGCAGCGCCACGCCCTCCTGCCGATAGAGGCGATTGAGCGGCGCCACCGCGCCGTGGCAGACGATGCTGCCAATGGTCGGATCAAGCCCGTGCAGGATGCGCTGGGCCTTGCCGAAGGCGTAGCAAAACAGCACGCTGGTGCGCCCTTCGGCTGCATTGCGACGCCACCAGGCGTTGATGTCGTCGAAGATTTCCGCCTGCGGCTGCCAGCGATAGATCGGCATGCCGAAGGTCGATTCGGTGATGAAGGTGTCGCAGCGCACGCTCTCGAACGGCGCGCAGGTACCGTCCCGTTCCAGCTTGTAATCGCCCGAGGCGACCCAGACTTCGCCGCGGTGTTCCATGCGCAGCTGGGCCGAGCCGAGCACGTGGCCGGCCGGGTGGAGCGACAGCGCGACACCGTTATGGGTAATCGACTCGCCGTAGCGCAAGGCGTCAAGACGAATCTCGCCGAGGCGTGCGCGCAGGATGCCGGCGCCGTCGGCGGTCGCCAGATAGTGGCCATGGCCGGTGCGGGCGTGGTCGGCGTGGGCGTGCGTGATCACCGCCCGATCCACCGGACGCCACGGATCGATATGGAAGTCGCCGGGGACGCAATACAGGCCTTCCTTCCGCACCACGACCATGTCGCTCATGCCACTCCGCAAAAGGATGTTGGAAACCTCTACTGTAAGCAGGACGCGACACCGGCGCTGTCAGCGGAAGTCCGCTTGTGGCGTCGGCCACCCTCCGGTCTGCCGCAAATCCTACGAAAGGTGCCGGGATCGTCCTATGGCTGGCGGCCGCCGCGCTGGTTACATTTGTTCTGGTGACAAGAACGCTCTCGAGGAGAAAAACATGATCAATAGTGGCCTGCATGCACATGCAGTTGGTGGGGACGACAGCGTCGCGTCCGGCGTCTCGTGGGGAGCGATCCTCGCGGGTGCGTTCGCCGCGGCGGCGTTGTCCTTCATCCTGGTGATCCTCGGCTTCGGCCTGGGATTTTCGTCGGTCTCGCCTTGGTCCGGCAACGGTCTCAGCGCGCAGACCATCGGCTGGTCGACGGTGGCGTGGATTACCTTCACGCAAATCGCCGCATCGGCCATCGGTGGTTACATGGCCGGACGCTTGCGCGTGAAATGGGCCAGCGTACACACTGATGAAGTGTATTTCCGCGACACCGCGCACGGCTTCCTGGCCTGGGCAGTGGCATCGCTGGCGACAGCGGCGCTACTCAGCACAGCCATCGGCAACGTGATATCGAGCGGCGCCAAAGTGGCAGGCTCGGCCGGCGCCGCAGTAGCGGCCGCCGGCACTACCGCTGCTGCCGGTAGCGTTGCAGCAGCGGATGGCAATACTGCCGATGCCGTGTCGGGCTACTTCATCGACACGCTGTTCCGCGCTCCTGCAACTGGTGCACCGGCAACAGCGGATGCAGCTCCGGTTGCGCCGCTTGCCAACGGTGCTCCCGACAGCCCGCCGCTGGCGCCTGCACAACGCAACGAAGTGACGCGCATCTTCGCCAATGCGCTGCGCACCGGGGCGCTGCCGGCCGGCGACAAGACCTATGTTGCGCAAGTGATCGCCAAGCGTAGCGGCATCAGCCAGGCCGATGCGGAAAAACGCGTCGACGACACCTATGCCGCTTACAAGAAGGCCATCGACGACGCTACCACCAAGGCCAAGGAAGCTGCCGATACGGCTCGCAAGGCGGCAGCCTACGGTTCGCTGTGGATGTTCGTGGCGCTGCTGTGCGGTGCCTTCATCGCCAGCCTGGCGGCAACTTTCGGCGGTCGTCTGCGTGACCGCAAGGACCGTGTGGTGTACACGGCGGTGGAACCTGCCGTCGGCGATCGCGACACCCACGAATCCGTTACTTTGACCTAAGGAGATCAGCATGGGAGCCATACTGCTTTGGTTGTTGGGAATTCCGATTCCCGTCATCCTCCTCATCATACTGCTGATGCATTGATTCAGCCGCCCCACCGCGGCTTGAAAAGAAAAGCCGCGCCTGTCACAGGGCGTGGCTTTTTTTACTGTAGTTACCTCACCATTACATGACCAGCCGGCCGTGCAGCGATTCGAACGCCGCGCTTCATATCACTGCTTCCGCGAATTGCGAAATGACCTGAAACAGGCCGACCACTGGTTCTGGCAACCCGTGCTAGCCGGACCATTTCGCATAAAATGCGCACATGAGCATAGCGTCCCTTTCTTCCCCTCCTTCTTCTCCTTCGTCCGAACACACCGCCATCGCCATCGTCCGCGACGGCCAACTGGTGCGCGGCGACCTGCAAGCATCGCCGGCGCCGTGGTGGAGTTTCACCAAGACCGTGTTGGCCGCCGCAGCCATGTCATTGGTCTGCGACGGCCAACTCACGCTGGACGCGCCGCTGCCCGGCAAGCCGTACACGCTGCGGCAACTGCTGCGCCACGGCGCAGGCGTGCCAAACTATTCCGAACTGGGGAGTTACGCGCAGGCGGTGGCGCGCGGCGATGCGCCGTGGCCGGCCGAAGAGATGCTGGCGCGCACCGATGCCGACACGCTGCTGTTCGCGCCTGATGCGGGATGGCGCTATTCGAATACCGGTTATTTTCTGGTGCGCCGCCTGGTCGAAAACGCCACCGGCCTCAGCTTGCAGCACGCGCTAGACCAATTGGTGCTGACGCCGCTCGGCATTCGCAACGTGATGCTCGCGCAAACGCCGGACGATCTTGCGATATCGGTCTGGGGCAATGCCCGCGGCTACCATCCGCAGTGGGTCTATCACGGCCTGCTGCTGGGTGCGCCTGCGGCGGCTGCCTTGCTGCTGGATCGTTTGCTGACGACGGATTTCCTGCCGCCGGCGTTGCTGGCGGAGATGCTGCGAAAAACGCCGCTCGGCGAGAGCCTGCCGGGACGCCCGGCGCGCAACTTCGGCTATGGCGCAGGATTGATGAACTGACCCTCAGCACCGGCCTGAGGCCGTTCCTCTCGCGCCCCGCCGGTAAACTGTCCGGCGGCATGAAACAGAAACTCGGTTTGTGCTGCGCCCTGATTCACGATCCCGACCTGCTGATCCTGGACGAACCGACCACCGGCGTCGATCCG
>NZ_AJHH01000551.1 GCF_000256565.1 Herbaspirillum lusitanum P6-12
CGCCGGGCCGGGCAGCGTGTCGGCGGTGTATCGCTATGCCGATACGGCTTGCACCGTGGCCGCCTTTGCACCGACGAATGATCAGGCAGTGGTCGAATGGGTGGCCTGCAAGCTCGCAACCGGCAGCGAAAGCCAGCCCTGCCTCAGCCTTCCATCGCCTTTTTAAGCTTCAGCGCCAGCCGCTTCGCCATCGCCGCGTCCGCCACGTTGGCGAAACCGAGCAGCAGGCCGCGCTGCGGTTCGTTGTCGAGATACCAGCTCGACAGCGACTTGATGCCGAAACCCGCGGCACGGGCGCGCTCCGCCATCAGCACGTCGTCTTCATGCGCTGCCAGTCCGGCGACGATGTGCAATCCGCCCGGTTGCAGTTCGATCTGCAGCCGGTTGCCGAAAACCTGCTCCAAGGCGCGTACGAAGACGGCGCGACGTTCGGCGTACAGCAGGCGCATGCGCTTGAGGTGGCGCGAAAAATGTCCCTGCGCAATGAAGTCGGCGACGCCGGCCTGGAACAGATACGGACAGCCGGCGTTGAGGCTGGCGCACACGGCGTGGAAACGCTGCACCGCGCCGAGCGGAACGACCACGTAGGACAACCGCAGACCCGGGAACATGACCTTGCTGAAGGTGCCGCAATAAATCACGCGATCGGCACGATCCAGGCTTTTGAGCGCCGGCAGCGGCCGCCCTTGGTAGCGGAATTCGCTGTCATAGTCGTCTTCGATGATCCAGCTGCCGGCCTTGCCGGCCCATTCCAGCAAGGCCATGCGCCGCTCCAGCGACAAGGTCACGCCGAGCGGACTCTGGTGCGACGGCGTCACCAGCGCAAAGCGTGCATCGGGCGCACGCCGCACTCCCTCTTCCACCATCAGGCCATGTCCGTCCACCGGCACCGGCGCCAGTTTTGCGCCGGCATTGCGCAGGAACAGCTGCGCCTGCAAGTAGCCGGGATCCTCGAACCAGAACACGTCATCCGGCGTCGCCAGGCTGCGCAGCACCAGTTCCAGCGTGGCGCGATAGCCGGCGGTGACGAACACCTGCTCCGGCAGGCAGGCCACGCCGCGCGACAAGCCGAGGTAGGTGGCGATGCGTTCGCGCAGCGGACCGTAGCCGGCCGGATCGGGATAGGCCATGGCGAGCGGCTCGCCGGTGCGCAGGCGATGGCCGGCGATGCGGTTCCAGACCTTGCGCGGGAAAGCGTCGAGCGCGGGCAAGCCGAGCTTGAGCGGCTCCGGCTCGCGGCCATGATGTTCGCCCGGCGTTTAAAAAAAAAAAAAAA
>NZ_AJHH01000552.1 GCF_000256565.1 Herbaspirillum lusitanum P6-12
CGCGCTGGCGGCGGTCACGGCAAAGCGTCCCGGCGTGTCGGCGACCACGACGGGCGTCGGCAAGGCCGGCGACACCACCGTGCCGGCGGCCCCGCGCACCTGCAGGTAGCCCTCGTCGGTGAGGATGCGGTAGGCGGTTTCGACCGTACCGCGCGCCAGATTCAGCTCCGTCGCCAGCGCACGCACCGCCGGCACACGCTGGCCGGCGCGCAGATGGCCTTGGGCGATCGCGGTCTTGAAGCGCCGGCAGATCTGCAGGTAGATCGGCAATTGCAGCGTGCGGTCAACGCTGAGTTCCAAAGGAGCGGGAGCGGTTTTCATGGACCAGTCATTTGTACGTTTTTGAAGTAGTACGGGAAGACAAGATAGTCGCATACTGCGCGCCGGCGGGCCACGGGTACGGCGGGATTGTGAGGACTTTTCCGAAGAAAATCATCCGTTTGAATGTTGGTCGAACTCAACAAAATACGATGCAGCAATCATTTTTCTTTGCAGCAAGAACAGGATTGTTTAGAGTAGCTGCATTGCACCAATTCGTCCCTTCACTGCGCCCCTATCGATCTTTACCGCCCGGCAATGATTCCATCCCCAGCAGCCGCTCGCACCGGCCGGCCTTCCTTTCCGGCGTTGACATGCGCCGGCGACGGACGACGTTCATGATGCGCGAACATCAGGGCTTGGCCAGTCGCATCATTGCGGCGCGTGGCAGGACGTCTTTGCCGGCTGAAGATGCAGGAATGCCGCTGTTCACCCATCATCATTTCAGCGTCTCGCAGCAACCGATCATGCTGCAGGCGCAGGCCTGGAGCGAACGCGTCAGCGGCCTGCTCGACACGCCAATGTCGCGAACCCAGCGCCAGCAAAGCTTCGCCGGCGAGATGGATTCGTATGTCTTCAAGGACATGATCTATCTCGACTGCCGCACCGACCCGCTGGCGCAGTCGCGCACGCTGGCCAAAATCTCGTGCGACAACGTGCGCGACTTCGTCTTCCATGTCGCCGTGGAAGGCGTCATGGAAACCCTCACCGACAGCCGTCGCGAACGCAAGTCGACGCAATTCGTGCCCGGCATCCTGGCGCTGGACATGGGCCAGCCGATGCGCATGCTGCGTCCGACCTATGCACACGTGCTGGCCTTCTTCCTGCCGCGCGCCATGGTCGAAGCGGAAATCGCCGATGCTGATGCGCTGCACGGCCAGGTGCTGGCCTACACGTCGCCGCTGACGCGCCTGCTGCTGGCGCATCTGGTGGCGCTGAGCCGGGATCTGCGCGGCATGTCGGCGACGGCGGCGGAAGAAGCCATCCGCGTCTGCGTCGACCTGCTGCTGGCCGCGTTCGGCAAGCAGCAGCGCCTTACCAGCAGCGCCCGCGCCGCCGCCCAGTCGGTGTTGCGCAGCCAGATCCAGCGCCACGTCCAGAGTCGCCTGTATAGCAAAGATCTGACGCCGGAAAACGTGCTGCGCGCCTTTGATCTGTCGCGCCCGACCTTGTATCGCATGTTTGAAAACGAAGGCGGCCTCGGCACCTATATCCGCAATTTCCGCCTGCGCGAAGCCGCCGAAGAACTGGTCAGCATGCGCCGCACCGCGGTGATGGAAATCGCTTACGGCCTGGGTTTCGGCAGCGCCTCCGACTTCACGCGCGCGTTCCGTCGCGCCTACGGCATGACGCCGCAGGATTTCCGCGCGCTCGGGCTGGATTTGCGCCGAACCTGACCAACCGAGGCAGCTGAAGCAGTTGACACAGCTGACTTAGCGAGCGATCGCGCAGTCGTGGTCGAGCAGGACTTCAGCGCTGCCGAATTCCCCGCGGTCGAAATTGACCGGCATGTTGATCAGATAGAAACCCTCGTCGCCGCCATCGAAACGCGCTCCCGTCAGCAACAGCGACTGCGCGCCCATGGCGTTGGCGGCATGCTCGCTGCGCGCGGCAGCCAGCTTGAACGGGTCCTGCGACTGCAAGGCGTCCGCTTCCAGCCGCATGACCCAATAGCGATGCCCCTCGAGCATGAAAGGCATCCATTTCCCCAAGGGATCGTGCCGATGCGCGCGCAACAAACCCGGCACGTCGCGGCGCATGCAATCGATATGGATATGCAGTTGCAACTGGCTGCGCGCCGCGGCGGAATTGATTTCGAGGCCGACCTGCGACGGCTCCAGCGGCCGCCCCAGCGCAGCACCGACGCGGCCGCGCTGCTCCCACGCATGACGCCAGTAATTGGGCCATTGCGCCTGCTGCAGTTCACGACTTTCGATGCCGCTCAGGCGCACGGTCGGGATCAGCAGATACTGGGCCGCGCCGACCAGGTCCTTGAGGATCACGAAGCCGCTTTCACGATCTACCATTGCGCACGGCGCCGGATCGCCGGAAGCGAGGCTGTTGGGCAGGCATTTTTCGTTCGCGATCTGCCACAGTGCATCGGGGTTGGCGGCGTGTGCCGGAGCGGCGATGGCAAACAGCAGAAACGGCAGAGCGAATAGCGGGAAAAAGAGGCGCATGGGTAGTTGACGTTGGGTTCGGAGGATTAAGCTTAAGCCGCGAATATGTCGGCGTCGTTACGGCCGGACCGCGGCGCCATCCAGCGATCATAATCGTTCTCCGCGCACGGCGTCGGCAAGCACGCGCCGACTGCGCTACATTGGAGCTTTCCCTGCCAGCACGACGGAGCCGCCATGAAACCCATCCCGACCATTCCCCTCAACAACGGCGACCGCGTTCCCGCGCTCGGCCAAGGCACCTGGAACATGGGCGAGTCGGCCGCGCGCGCCCCGGAATGC
>NZ_AJHH01000553.1 GCF_000256565.1 Herbaspirillum lusitanum P6-12
CGCCGGCACCGTCAAGGCTTGCGAAGCCAGCCTGAAACGCCTGCGGGTGGAACGCATCGATCTCTACCTGCTGCACTGGCGCGGCACGCATCCGTTTGCCGCCACCATCGAGGCCATGGAAACACTGATCGACCAGGGCAAGATCGGCGCCTGGGGCGTCAGCAATCTCGACCTCGACGACATGCAGGAATTGCTCGAGCAGGACAATGGCCATCATGTGCAGGTCAACCAGGTCTTGTACAACTTGTCGCGGCGCGGCATTGAGTTCGACCTGCGTCCCTTCGCCGTCGAGCAGAATATCGCCCTCATGGCCTATTCGCCGATCGAACAGGGACGCATCCTCAAGGACGCCGCGCTGGTCGCGGTCGCCGAACGCCATGGCGTCACGCCGGCGCAGGTTGCGCTGGCCTGGACGTTGCGCCATCCGGGCATGATCTCGATTCCCAAGGCATCAACGGTGCAGCACGTGCAGGACAATCGCGCCTGCCTGGACGTGACGCTCGACGCGACCGATCTGGCCGGACTCGACCGGGCTTTTGCGCCGCCGAAGAAACGCCGCCCATTGGAAATGCTCTAGCCGAATTCAAAAGCAAGCGCCGGAGTGCCGCCGCCGCACCGCCTTTTTACACTGAGTCCATATCGATTCGCAGGCGAGAGGATGAAGTAATGAATACCGTGGCAAACCACAGCAATTCCATCGTCCGACGCGTCGCTGCGCTGGACTGGCAGGACATCGCCACCGAGCTCAATGAATACGGCTGCGCGCGCCTGCCCGGCTTGCTGCAGGAGCAGGAGTGCGAGGCGCTGATTGCCGACTATGCGCGCGATGAACTCTATCGCAGCCGCGTGATAATGGCGCGCCATGGTTTCGGTCGCGGCGAATACAAGTACTACAGCTATCCGCTGCCGGAACTGATCGGCGCATTGCGCAGCGCCTTCTACGCGCGCCTGGCGCCGCAGGCCAACCGCTGGAACGAGGCGATGGGCATCGACGTACGCTATCCCGCCGCGCATGACGACTTCCTCGCGCGCTGCCATGCAGCCGGACAGCTGCGGCCGACGCCGCTGATCCTCAAATATGAAAGCGGCGACTACAACTGCCTGCACCAGGACTTGTACGGCGAACACGTGTTCCCGATCCAGATGGCGATCCTGCTGTCGGCGCCGGGGCGCGATTTCAGCGGCGGCGAATTCGTCATGACGGAACAGCGCCCGCGCATGCAGTCGCGCGCGGAAGTGGTTCCATTGCGCCAGGGCGACGCCTTGCTGTTCGCAGTCAATGAGCGGCCGGTGGCCGGCACGCGCGGCTACTATCGCGTCAAGATGCGCCATGGCGTGAGCCGCCTGCGTTCCGGCCATCGCTATACGGCGGGTGTGATTTTCCACGACGCGCTGTAGGCGCATAAAAAAAGCGCCTCCGTTTCCAGTGGAGGCGCTTCCTGCGTTTGTTGCATTTACTTCACGTGCGGATCAAGCCGATTTGATATTGTCCGGCGACAGCGGAATCTTGCGCACGCGTTTTCCCGTCGCCGCGAACAATGCGTTCGCCACCGCCGGTCCGACCAGCGCCGTGGCCGGTTCGCCGATGCCGCCGGGCTTCTCGGTGCTCTTGACCAGCGTGACGTCGATGCGCGGCATCTGCGACATGCGGATCACCGGATAGTCATGGAAATTGGTCTGCTGCACGCGCCCCTTGTCGAGCGTGATTTCCGAGCCCAGCACCGACGACAGACCGAAGGCGATGCTCGATTCTATCTGCGCTTCCACCGTGTCGGGATTGACCATGCGGCCGAGGTCGGCGGCCACCCACATCTTGTGCACGGTGATCTCGTTGTCCTTCACCGAAATCTCCGCCACCTGCGCCATGTAGGTGTCGTAGCCTTCCATCAGGGCGATGCCGCGGCTGCGTCCTTTCGCCAGCGGCTTGCCCCAGCCCGCCTTGGTCGCCGCGATCTTCAGCACGTTGGCGAAACGCGGCTGCTTGTCCAGCATCGCCAGCCGGTATTGATAGGGATCCTTGCCGGCGGCGGCGGCCAGCTCGTCGATGAAGCTCTCGTTGGCGAAGGCGTTGAGCGCGTGGCTGACCGAGCGCCAGTAGCCGACGCGCAGGCCGCTGTCGTGCTCGATCAGTTCCTGCGTCATGTTGGGGATGTCGTAGCCGACCACCGCCGCTTCCGCCATGAAGGGATCGAGTGCGCCCTTGGGCAGGCCGAAGGCGCGCTGCGTCACCGACTGCGAGGTCAGCTGGAAGGTCAGCGCGACCGGCTTGCCGGCCGCATCGAGTCCGGCCGCCATGCGATGGAAGGCCATCGGCCGGTAGAAATCATGGGTGGTGTCGTCCTCGCGGCTCCACAACAGCTTGACCGGCTTGCCGACCGCTTTGGAAATCTGCGCCGCCTGCACCGCGAAGTCGTATTCCAGACGCCGGCCGAAGCCGCCGCCGAGGAAGGTGGTCTGCACCGTGACGTCTTCCGGCTTGAGGCCGACCGCTGCCGCGACGTTGCCCTGCGTACCCTGCTGGAATTGCGCCGGGCCGATCACCAGGCATTTGCCGTCCTTGGCATTGAAATCGGCAGTGAAATTCTGCGGCTCCATCGTTGCATGCGCCAGCAGCGGCGACCAGTATTCGGCCTGCATGGTCCTGGCGGCGCTCTTCATGGCGGCATCGGCGTCGCCGGTTTTTTTGATCGGCGTCGGCGCATCCTTGGCGTTGCGGATGCCGTCCATCATCGAGGCATTGTCGATGGCGGCGCCCGCACCTTCATCCCAGGCGACGGTCACGGCTTCGCGCGCCTTCTTGGCACGCCAGTAGCTGTCCGCCACCACCGCCACGCCGTCGCGGATCTGCACCACGTCGATCACGCCCGGCATGGTCTTGGCCTTGCTCGCGTCAAAACTCACTACCTTGCCGCCGATCACCGGACACTGCTCCAGCGAGGCGTAGACCATGCCCGGCAGCTTGACGTCGATGCCGAACACGGCAGTACCGTTGACCTTGCGCGGGGTGTCGAGGCGCTTGGTCGGCTTGCCGATGATCTTGAAATCCTTCGGGTCCTTCAACACCACGTCCTTGGGCACCGGCAGCTTCGATGCGGCATCAGCCAGTTCGCCGTAGGTCGCCTTGCGTCCGCCCGGACCGGTGACCTTGCCGTCGCCGGCCGTGAGCGTTGCGGCGTCGACGTTCCATTTCTGTGCCGCTGCCGCGACCAGCATGGTGCGCACCTGGGCGCCGGCCACGCGCAGCTTTTCCCAGCCGTCGCGCACCGAGGTCGAGCCGCCGGTGAGCTGGCCGCCGAGCAAGGCATTGGTGTAGACCTCGCCGACCGGGGCGATCTCGACCTTGATCTTGCGGATGTCGACGCCCAGTTCTTCGGCGATCAGCATCGGCATCGAGGTGTAGACGCCCTGGCCCATTTCGGAACGCGCGGAAATCAGCGTGATGGTGTTGTCGTCGGCAATGTGGACCCAGGCGTTGGGCGTGTGCAGGGTGCCGGCCGCCTGCGATACGCTGACCGCGCCCGGCAGGCTGACGCCGAGCGTGAGGCCGCCGCCGACCAGCGCTGTCGCTTTGAGAAAATCGCGTCGTGTGGTTGTCATGGCGATCTCCTCAGGCCTTGCGCATTTCAGCCGCGGCGCTCTTGATGGCGGCGCGGATGCGGTTATAGGTGCCGCAGCGGCAGATGTTGCCGCTCATG
>NZ_AJHH01000554.1 GCF_000256565.1 Herbaspirillum lusitanum P6-12
CCGGCCGCCGCCGAGACCGGGGTCTGGCAGGAGCGGATCGGCGCGCCATCGAGCTGCACGGTACAGGCGCCGCAGAGCGCCATGCCGCAACCGAACTTGGTGCCGGTCAGGCCGATTTCATCGCGGATCACCCACAACAATGGCGTATCCGGTTCCGCTTTTACCGTGACTTGCTTGCCGTTGAGGTTGAAGCTGGTTGTCATCTTTTAACTCCTCCGACGTCCTGTTGGGTAGAACATCGGGGAAGACGTCACTCCATCCGGATGTCCGTGCCTGGCGCAACCGGGAATGCCGGGGAGAATGGTGCGGAGACAGTGTCGGAGTCGACCGCCGGACCGCGCGGCGGGCAATTCCGTCTCGATTGCGTTTGCAGATCATAGGCTTATCCGCGGAAACTTGCAGGAGGATTTTTGCGCTATTCCCATCTGTATACGGCGATGGCGGCGCCGATACAGCGACCCGGCTATCAGGCCATCGGCGTGCTCAGTATCGCCGGCCCGTTGCAACGGCTCGACATGCGGCGCATGGAGAGCCTCGGCTCCGACCTGCTCGCCGCCGCACGGGAGTTGGCGGGCAACAGTCCGTCCTCGCCGATTTTCAATCAATCGCGCGAGTAAAACAGCTTCCGATTACACCCGCTCGATGATCATCGCGATGCCTTGCCCCACGCCGATGCACATGGTGCACAAGGCGTAGCGGCCGCCGCTGCGTTCCAGCTGGTAAGTCGCGGTCGCGACCAGGCGTGCGCGTTGCCGGCGGTGACGCTGCCGTCGGGCCGCACGAT
>NZ_AJHH01000555.1 GCF_000256565.1 Herbaspirillum lusitanum P6-12
GAGGCGTTGCCGGCGGTGACGCTGCCGTCGGGCCGCACGATGGGCTTGAGCTTGGCCAGCGCTTCCATACTGGTCGCGCGCGGATGCTCGTCCTGCGTCACGGTAATCGCCTCGCCCTTCTTTTGCGGAATGACCACCGGCACGATCTCCTGCGCCAGGATGCCGTTCTGCTGCGCGGCGGCTGCCTTGGCCTGGCTGCGCACGGCGAACTTGTCCTGGTCGGCGCGGCTGATCTTGTAGTCGTCGGCGACGTTTTCGCCAGTTTCCGGCATGGCATCGGCGCCGTACTGCGCCTTCATCAGCGGATTGATGAAACGCCAGCCGATGGTGGTGTCGTAGATCGCCGCGTTGCGCGAGAAGGCGCTGTCGGCCTTGCCCATCACGAACGGCGCGCGCGTCATCGATTCCACGCCGCCGGCGATCATCAGTTGCGCCTCGCCGGACTTGATGGCGCGCGCGGCAATGCCGATCGCATCCATGCCCGATCCGCACAGCCGATTGATGGTCGCGCCCGGCACGTCCCGCGGCTTCGTTGAGTTCGATCACGTCCATTTGCGCGATGTCCAGCCCCAGCCGCGCCAGCAACTTCTTGCTGGCGGGCGCCGGGCCGATGCCCATGATGCGCGCCGGACCCATGCCGAGCAGGCCGTTTTCGCTTTGCAGGAAGATTTCCTTGTCGGCCGGCAGGTAGTTGGCGACCTTGGTCGGCAAGCCGATGCCGAGGTTGACGTAAGCGCCTTCGGGAATGTCGCGGGCCACGCGCGCGGCCATTTGTTCACGGGTATAGCGGCTCATTGCGCGGCCTCCTGCAGGTTGCCTTGCGTGTTGGTTTGCACCACGCGTTGCACGAAAATGCCCGGCGTCACGATGACCTCGGGGTCGAGTTCTCCCAGCGCCACGACTTCGCTGACTTGCGCGATCGTGCATTTGGCGGCCATGGCCATGATGGGCCCGAAGTTGCGCGCGGTCTTGCGGTAGACCAGGTTGCCCCAGCGATCGCCGCGCAGCGCCTTGATCAGTGCGAAGTCGGCATGGATGGGCGACTCCAGCACGTAATGGCGGCCATTGATTTCGCGGGTTTCCTTGCCTTCGGCCAGCATGGTGCCGTAGCCGGTCGGGCTGAAGAAGCCGCCGATGCCGGCGCCAGCGGCGCGGATGCGCTCGGCCAGGTTGCCCTGCGGGGTCAGTTCCAGTTCGATCTCGCCGCTGCGGTAGAGGGCGTCGAACACCTGCGAATCGCTCTGGCGCGGGAAGGAACAGACGATCTTCTTCACGCGCTTGGTCTTGAGCAATGCGGCCAGGCCCGTTTCGCCGTTGCCGGCATTGTTGTTGACGATGGTCAGGTCGCGCGCGCCCTGGGCGATGAGCGCATCGATCAGGGCCGAGGGCATGCCGGCATTGCCAAAGCCGCCGATCATGATGGTGGCGCCGTCGTGGATGCCATCCATCGCTCGTTCCATGGACTCAAAAGTTTTATCGATCACGATGCGTCTTCCTGAAGTGTGCTAATTCGAAATGTTCGATAATCGAACAAATAGTCATATTTCGCACATTCAGTGTAGAGAAATGGCGGTTTCATCGTCAATAAGCCGGGATCGGTTGTGTTCGTTCACCGCACGAATGTTTAGAATACGAATCCACTTCCCTCTTCCTCACCGCCGAGACCATGCCCAGGACCACCGACAAGACCAGCAAGAAATCTCCGCCGACGGCGCCGAAAGCCGGCGACGACGCTGCCGATACGATCCCTGCCGCCGAGCGCAGCCTGAGCATTGCCGAAGAAATCGACGCCCTCACCGATCCCAGCTTCATGACCTCGCTGGCGCGCGGCCTCGCCGTCATCCGCGCCTTCGCCGATTCGCGCCGCAGCCTGACGATTGCGCAGATCAGCCAAAAGACCGGCATTCCACGCGCCGCCGTGCGCCGCTGCCTGCACACGCTGCGCCAGCTGGGTTATGCGGATGCCGACGTGAATAACTTTTCGCTGCGTCCGAAGATCCTGACGCTGGGCTATTCCTATCTCTCGTCGACGCCGTTGACAGTCTCGTCCCAGCCTTACCTCAACAACATCAGCCGCACGCTGGGAGAGTCCTGCTCGCTGGCGGTTCTGGACGACAGTGAAGTGTTGTACGTGGCCCGCTCGGCCGCGTCGCGCGTGATGTCGGTTGCACTCAACACCGGGTCGCGCGATGCTGGCGCATCTGCCGGAAGACCAGCTCAAGGCCTATTTCGGAAAAGTGAAGCTGCGCGCCATGACCGACAAGACGGTGGTATCGCAGAAGCGCCTGCGCGAGATCCTGGCCGGCGTGCGCGACGACGGCTATGCGCTGATCGATGAAGAACTGGAAGTCGGTTTGCGCTCGATCGCCGTGCCCGTGCGCGGCGCCGGCGGCAACGTGGTGGCGGCGCTCAATGTGGGCGTGCAGGCGACCCGCGTCAGTCGCAGGCAGATGGAAGAGCAGTTCTTGCCGGTCCTTAAAAGAGGCGCGGAGGAACTGTCGATTTTATTGCCTTGATGCCGCTCTGCCTGAGAACCGTGCCGTCGCTGCTCATATTGAGCATCGCCGCCAGCGCCGCCAAGCCCCACGGCGAGCTCATGCATTGCGACGCAGCATCGAAGTTGATACAGATTTTTGTAGTGCGGTGAAATTGTCTACGCCTCAGCAGTTGCATATTCACGTATATTGTTCGGCATCCTGATCTCTCTCATTTCCGCTTATCGCTAACATGCCGCTGTCCCCTGAACTCATCGCTTTCCTTAACAAGTCACGCTGGCCTGCCGAATTGACGGAAGACCAGATGGAACGTTTGCGTCAGAACATTTTCGAAAAGTCATTTGCCAGCGGGACGATCATTTACCCGAGAGGGACGCCGGCAGATCACTGGTTCGGTCTGATTGAGGGCATGATAAAAGTGGACACGGTTTCGCAGGACGGGCGCTCAACGACCTTCGCCGGCGTTCCTGGCGGCGCATGGTTCGGCGAAGGCGCCGTTTTGAAGAATGAGCCGCGGCCCTATTCCATTGTGGCCATTCGGGATAGCAAGCTAGCCTTCGTTCCCAAGCAAACTTTTGAATGGCTCTTGTCGCAAAGCACATCCTTCAGCCGTTTTGTCATCGATCAATTGAATTGGCGCTGTGGATATTACGTTGCGCTGATCGAGAACCGCCGCCTGAGAGAAGCCTCCGCCAGAGTTGCATTCTGCTTGTCGGAATTGTTCAATCCTCAGTTATATCCATCGACAGAACAAGCTTTGCCTCTCTCCCAGGAAGAGATTGGAAGATTGTCCGGGCTCTCCAGACAAAATACGAATCGCGCATTGCGTGAACTCGCAGATATGAAACTGCTTTCCGTGGAATATGGTTCGGTCGTCATTCTCGATTTATCCCGGCTACGAGAATTTGCTCACCATGAAGAGTAAGCGCCGCTGAGATGCAGGACGATCCCGGAAAGGCAATTGAAAACGGCGCTTCCGAGAGCGCCGTTTGTGTCTTCAGGCCCTGGCCGGCTCAGTAATCGCAGTTCGACTTCCGACCAATTCTCTCAGGCGGAATTTCTGGATCTTTCCTGTTCCTGTTTTGGGAAGCTCGCAAAAGATCACCTGCTTGGGGCATTTGAAATGCGCCAATCGCTCACGGCAAAAAGCGATGATTTCAGATTCATCCGGTTGTTCAATGCCGGCTTTCAGTTCAATGAATGCACAAGGAGTTTCACCCCATTTCGCATCGGGTTGAGAAACCACCGCCGCAATCAGCACAGCGGGATGGCAATGAAGAACATCCTCCACCTCGACCGAGGAAATATTCTCCCCTCCGGAAATGATGACATCCTTCGAACGGTCCGTGATTTGCACGTATCCGTCCGCATGCACCACCGCTACGTCTCCGGTATGAAACCATCCGCCTGCGAAGGCATTTTCAGTCGCCTCTTCGTTCTTCAGGTATCCCTTCATGACGATATTGCCCTTGAGGAGAAGTTCGCCCTGGGTCTTCCCATCGAAGGGGACAGGCTCGAGAGTGTCGGGGTCCGCCACCATCAGTCCCTCCAGAGCGGCCGATCGATTGCCTTGCCGCGCCATTAACCGGGACTGCTCGTCTTTGTCGTACTGCGACCATGCAGGATTGATGTAGCAACTCACAGGAGTCCCGGAAGCCTCGGTAATCCCATACACATGTTCCACTTCAAAACCCAGCGCCAACACCGCCTTGAGAACTGCTGCCGGCGGTGGCGAACCGGCAGTCCGGACGCGTACGCTATGCGGTAGCGGCCGTTTTTCGGATTCGGGCGCACTGGCAATGGAAGACAACACAATCGGGGCGGCGCAGAAATGGTTGACGCCATGGTCTGCAATGGCGTCGAAGATATTTCTGGCAGTAACTTTACGCATGCAGACGTGGGTACCGGCAGCGGCCGTGATCGCCCAGGTAAAGCACCAGCCATTGGCATGGAACATCGGCAAGGTCCACAAATAGACCGGGTTGCGCGGCATCCCCCAGTCCGTCAGCTGCAGCATGCTCATGACGTACGTTCCGCGGTGGCTCGGTACAACCCCCTTGGGATCCGATGTTGTGCCGGAGGTGTAATTCAATGCAATCGCATCCCACTCGTCGGACGGCCATATGCCTTCGAAATCGGGGGCACCCTCCTGAAGCAAGCTCTCATAGTCGAGTTCGCCAATCGCTTTCCCTGGAGGGGCTTCCACATCATTGATGTCGACAATCAGCGGCTTGTCCGGCATATCGGCAATTGCCCGCGATACCAACTCGGAAAATTCCCGGTCGACCAACAATATCTTGCACTCTCCATGCTGGAGAATGAAACGAACGCCATCCGAGTCCAGGCGACAGTTGATGCTGTTCAGCACTGCGCCGCTGAGAGGAATTCCAAAATGGGACTCAAGCATCGCGGGGGTATTCGGGGCCAGGATGGACACGGTATCTCCCGGCTGTACACCTCGCTTGACCAAGGCGCTGGCCAATCGTCGACAGCGACGGCGCGTTTCGCTCCAGGTCTGTTGAAAACTCCCATGGATGACGGCAATTCGGTCCGGGTATTGCTCTGCGCTACGGTCAAGAAAGTGTAAAGGGGTCAAGGGAACGTAGTTTGCGGGTGTGCGGGAAAGACCCTTCCCGTAGATGGATTGCTGCATTGCATGTCTCCTGAATTATAGAAATTCTGTGCGGCGATTGATCGCTCATGGTCTGGGGACGAGCCATTGTTTCTCGTCCCAAGCAGCCAATGTAGAGGTGGAATGCAACAAGAGACTGTCTCAAACAAGACATTGACAACACGGATTCGACATCGCCACTA
>NZ_AJHH01000556.1 GCF_000256565.1 Herbaspirillum lusitanum P6-12
TTTTCTTGAACAAGACAACACGGATTCGACATCGCCACTAATCTCCGCCCATACGCCGACATCGCTCGGCATCAAAAATAATCAGGAGACGAAGATGGATCGTGCGGGACTTCCCCCAGCCATTGGCGAAGACATGCTGCGCGCAGCAGTCGAATGGGCAATCGCTTCGCGGCGCAGCATTCGCGCTTTTCTTCCCACCGAGGTGCCGAGGGAGCAAATCGAAAACATCCTCAACATCGCCAGATTCGCCGCCACCGGAGTGAACCTGCAACCATGGCGCGTGCATGTCGTGACCGGCGACGCCAGGGAAAGACTGTGCTCTGCCATTCACAAGGTTGACAACGATCCTGCTCTGGCCGCTCAGCATCAGGATGAGTGGGACTACTACCCAACAAATTGGATATCTCCGTACATCGACAGGCGCCGCGACGTTGGCTGGAATCTCTATGGGCTTCTGGGAATCCAGAAGGGGGACAAAGAGCGCATGCATGCTCAGCACGGCCGCAACTACTCCTTCTTCGATGCGCCCGTCGGCTTGATCTTTACGGTCAATCGCGTGATGCGGCAGGGAAGCCTGCTCGATTGCGGCATGTTCATGCAGAACATCATGGTCGCCGCAAGAACACACGGCCTGAGCACCTGTCCGCAAGCCGCGTTCATGAAGTACCACAAGATCATCTCTGCCGAACTCGAATTCACCGCAGACGAAATGCTCGTTTGCGGCATGAGTTTGGGCCACGCAGCACCAGAAAAAATTGAAAACACCTTGATAACCAAACGCGAAGGAGTGGCTTCATTCACCAAGTTTCACAACAGGTAGCACCCACAATAAAACCGGAGGACGACATGCAACAGATTGACGTAATCAAATTGGCCAATGAAGCCAAATTCAATAAATTCCATCGCTTGATTCTGTTCTGGGGCGTGCTGATTCTCGTCCTGGACGGCTATGACCTGGCCGTCGTAGGTGCGGCACTTCCGTCCATCATGAAAGAGATGGGTGTCGATGCGTCGAGCGCCGGCTTCATGGCCAGTTCGGCCTTATTCGGCATGATGTTCGGCGCCATGTTTTTCGGCACATTGGCGGACAAGATTGGCCGCCCACTGATGCTGGCGGTCGGCGTAGGGACATTCAGTGTCTTCACTGCGGCGGCCGGCCTCGCACACGACCCGATAAGCTTCAGCGCTCTTCGCTTCCTGGCCGGCTTGGGCATTGGTGGAGTACTGCCGGTGGTCACTGCACAAATGGGCGAATTTTCCCCCGTAAAAGTTCGTGCTCGTCTCGTCACCCTTGTGTTCGCCGGATATTCTGTCGGCGGCGTCCTGGTCGCCCTGACCGGAAAACAGCTCATTGAGTCGTATGGCTGGCAATCGGTCTTCTTCGTCGCCGGTCTCCCTGTGCTGCTCATCCCTTTCATTCTGAAGACGATGCCTGAGTCGATGGCAACGCTGCACAGGAAAGGGCGTCAAGCCAGGCTGGCGGAAATTGCACTGAAAATCAATCCGGCACTTCGTTTGAACGGCAACGAGGAATTCATCCTGCCAGTCGCCGAACGCGTGGCCAATGCACCGGTGAAAATGCTTTTCGCCAACGGTCGCGGCTTCAGCACCTTGATGATCTGGGTCGCTTATTTCACCGGTCTGTTCATGGTCTATTCCCTGAGCTCGTGGCTGACCAAACTCATGGCGATGGCCGGTTACAGCCTGGGCTCCGCATTGAACTTTGTCCTGGTGTTCAACTTCGGCGCCATGGCAGGCGCCGTCGGCGGCGGCTGGCTCGGAGACAAATTCAACATCAAGCATGTGCTCGTTGCCTTCTACGTCGTGGGAGCCATTTCGCTGACCTTGATGGGATTCACCAAGGAGACCTGGTTGCTGTTTGCAGTCGTCTTCGTCGTTGGCGCCTCCACCCTTGGCACCCAGCTTCTGGCGTATGCATACGCGGGCGAGTTCTACCCGGTGGCTATCCGCTCCACCGGTGTCGGTTTCGCATCGGGCGTCGGGCGTCTTGGCGCCATCATTGCCCCAGTTCTGATTGGTGCATTGGTCACATTGAAACTTCCCCTGGAACAGAACTTCCTGGGCATCGCCGTGGCCGGCCTGATAGGCGCCGTTGCTGTGATGCTCATCAACCATGACCTTTCCGGAGCCAGGTCGACTACGGGACCGTCTTCGCAAACACAAACCGTTTGATGTAAAACTTAAGGAACAGAGATGGGAATCAAGGCTGGTGTATATGTCGTAACCGGAGGAGCATCGGGACTCGGGTCTGCCACTGCGCGCGCAATTGTCGCTGCGGGAGGCCTGGTCGTTCTGGCGGATGTGAATCCGGTTGCAGGAGCCAAAGCGGAAGCTGCACTCAGTGGGCACGCCAAGTTCATTCAAACCGACGTCACGAGCGAGAGTAGCGCCGCAGAGGCTTTTGCGGTTGCCAAATCCATGGGGAGTGTAGTCGGCCTCATCAACTGCGCCGGCATCGCACCAGCTGAGAAAGTATTAGGCAAGGAAGGTGTTCACCGGCTGGAAAGCTTTGTGCGTGCGGTGAACATCAACCTGATCGGGACCTTCAATATGGCGAGGCTTGCGGTTGAAGCCATCAGTGAGAATGAACCGTCTGAGAACGGAGAGCGAGGCGTCATCATCAATACCGCTTCCATCGCGGCGTTCGATGGCCAGGTTGGCCAGGCCGCTTATGCCGCCTCCAAAGGCGGAGTGGTCGCCATGACGTTGCCGCTGGCCAGGGAGTTGTCGCGATATGGCATCCGGGTGATGACCATCGCGCCCGGCATCATTGAAACCCCCATGATGCTCGACATGCCGGCTGAAGTCCTTTCCTCTCTGGGGAAAATGGTCCCGTTTCCACCTCGTCTGGGCAAGCCTTCAGAGTTCGCCTCGCTCGTGGAACACATCCTGGAAAACCGATACCTGAACGGCGAAGTCATCCGCATGGACGGCGCGCTGCGCATGGGTGCGAAGTAGCAATCCCTGCCGAAGTGAACAGCATCGTAGCTCTCCGTGATATTCAGGCGAACTTGCTGAAATCCGGTCGACGTTTTTCAAAAAATGCCGTGAAGGCTTCCTTGGCTTCCGGCGCGGTCAGCATTTTTGCGAAGTGTTCGATCTCGGCCGCCATCTGCGCTTCGGTGGCGGCGACGCGATTCTTCTTCATCAATTGCTTGGTGATGCGCACCGAGCTGGCCGGCAGTGCGGCCAGCTTGGCAGCCTGCTTTTGAGCGAACGGCTGCAATTCCTCCACCGTCAGCACGCGGTTGACGATGCCCATGGCGTGCGCTTCGGCGGCGTCGAAGGCCTCGCCCAGCAGCAGCTTTTCGGCGGCGCGCTGGTAGCCGGCGATATGCGGCAGCAGCAGCGATGAGGCGGCCTCCGGGCACAAACCCAGTTGCGTGAACGGCATCGAGAACTTGGCGTTGTCGGCGGCATAGACCAGGTCGCAATGCAGCAGCAAGGTAGTGCCGATGCCGACCGCAGCGCCCGACACGGCGGCCACGATGGGCTTGCTGACGTGACTGATCTCCCACAGGAACTGGAACACCGGCGCGTCCTTGCTGCTGGGCGGATTTTTGAGGAAGTCCTCGAGGTCGTTGCCGGCGGTGAAGATCTGCGGCTTGCCGGTGAACAGGATGGCGCGCACCGCGTTGTCGGTTTCGGCGTCCTTGAGGGCGTCGGCCAACTGCTGGTACATCGCGGCGGTGATGGCGTTCTTCTTTTCTTCGCGGTTGAAGGCGATGGTCAGGACGCCGTTGCTTTTGGTGAGTTCGATTTCCATATGTCTCCGATAAAAAAAGCCGCACGGCCAATGACTGTGCGGCTTGATTCCTAGCTTTGTCGTTTTGGTTCTGGCTTACATGCGTTCGAAAATACCTGCGGCACCCATGCCCGTGCCGACGCACATCGTCACCATGCCGTATTTCAGGTTCTTGCGACGCATCGCGTGGATGGTGGTCGCTGCACGAATCGCACCGGTCGCGCCGAGCGGATGGCCGAGTGCAATCGCGCCGCCCATCGGGTTGACCTTGGTTGGATCCAGGCCCAGATCCTGAATCACGGCCAACGCCTGCGCCGCGAAGGCTTCGTTGAGCTCGATCCAATCCAGCTGATCCTGGGTGATGCCGGCCGCGCGCAGGGCGACGGGGATGGCTTCCTTCGGACCGATGCCCATGATTTCCGGCGGCACGCCGCGTACGGCAAACGAGGCGAAGCGTGCCAGCGGGGTCAGGTTGAATTGCTTGAGGATCTTTTCCGAGACGATGATCAACGCGCCGGCGCCGTCCGAGGTCTGCGAGCTGTTGCCGGCGGTCACGCTGCCCTTGGCGGCGAAGACGGGCTTGAGCTTGGCCAGCGCGGCCAGGTTGGAATCGGCGCGCGGGCCTTCGTCCAGGCTGACGGTGCGGGTCTTGACGTCGATCTCGCCGGTGGCCAGATTGGGGAAGCGCTCGACGATCTCGAAGGAAGTCATCTCATCGGCGAATTCACCGGCCTCCTGGGCGGCGATGGCCTTCTGGTGCGAGGCCAGCGAGAACTCGTCCTGCGCTTCGCGCGAGACCTTCCACTGCTGCGCCACCTTCTCGGCGGTCAGGCCCATGCCGTAGGCCATGCCGATGTTTTCGTCCTTGAACGCGCCCATGTTGACCGACGGATGAAAGCCCATCATCGGCACCATCGACATCGACTCGGCGCCGCCGGCGATCATGACGTCGGCCTGGCCGACGCGAATGCGGTCCGCTGCCATCGCAATCGCGGTCACGCCGGATGCGCAATAGCGGTTGATGGTGACGCCGCCGATGGTGTTCGGCAAGCCGGCCAGCAGCACGGCGTTACGCGCCATATTGAGGCCTTGCGCGCCTTCAGGGAAAGAACAGCCGATGATGGCGTCTTCGATCAGTTTCGGATCGAGGCCCGGGACCTGGGCAATCGCAGATTGAATCGCGCGCACCAGCAGGTCGTCCGGGCGCACGTTCTTGAACATGCCGCGCGGCGCTTTGCCGATCGGGGTGCGCGTCGCAGCGACGATGTAGGCGTCTTGAAGTTGTTTGGTCATTTATGGCTCCTGATTTTCTATGTGGATGCGTGCAGTCGCGTGCATTAGTTACGAACCGGCTTGCCGGTTTGCATCATCCCCATGATTCGTTCCTGGGTCTTCGGATGGTTCAGCAGTTCCATGAACGCCTTGCGTTCCAGGTCCAGCAACCATTGCTCGTTGACCACGCTGCCCTCTTCGACTTCGCCGCCGCTGACGATCTCGGCGATCATCTGGCCCAGCTTGAAGTCGTGTGCGGAGATGAAGCCGCCGTCGCGCATGTTGACCAGTTGCGCCATGATGGTGCCGACGCCGTAGCGACCCACCACCGGCACTTGCGGCGCCAGCGCCGGACGGTAGCCGGAATCGGACATCGCCCGTGCTTCGACCTTGGCCACGTGCAGCAATTCGTAAGGATTGAAGACGATCACGTCATCCGCCTTGAGGTAACCCAGCTTGCGTGCTTCCAGCGCCGACTTGGAGACGTTGGCGGTGGCTGCGGCCAGCATGTAGTCCTTGAGGAATTGCAGGATGTCGTTGCCCTTGGCTTCCCTGGCGGCGCGCACGGCTGCTTCTTTCAGGCCGCCGCCGGCCGGAATCAGGCCGACGCCGACTTCCACCAGGCCGATGTAGGACTCGATCGAAGCAACCCGCTTGGCCGTATGCAGCAGCAATTCGCAACCGCCGCCCAGCGCCAGTCCGGCAACCGCAGCGACGACCGGCACGTTGGCGTACTTGAGGCGTTGATGCGCCTGTTGCAGGTGATGCACGACCGGCTCGATGGCCTTGACGCCACCCGACATGAACAGCGGCAGCATCGATTGCAGGTCGGCGCCGGCCGAGAATGCGCCGCCTTCGGCTGCATCCGCGTGCCAAATCACCAGGCCCTTGAAGTTTTTCTCGGCTTCGTCGAGGGCTTTGTTGATGCCGTCGATGACGCCCTGGCCGATGACGTGCATCTTGGTCTTGAAGGACAGGATCAGGACGTCGTCGTTCTGATGCCAGATGCGTACCGAGTCGTCTTCGAAGAAGGTGGTGCCGGCAGTCTTGCCATCGGCCGCGCCTTCGCCGACCAGCGGTGCGCGGAAGGCCTGGCGCTGGTAGACCGGCAGTTCGGAACGGGCAACGTTGGTTTTCTTCGATGGCGACCAGGAACCCTGTGCGCTGTGGACACCTTCACGGCCATCGAACACCCATGCCGGCAGCGGTGCCGTCGACAGTGCCTTGCCGGCGTCGATGTCTTCCTTGATCCAGGTGGCGACTTGCTGCCAGCCGGAAGCCTGCCAGGTCTCGAACGGACCGACGCTCCAGCCGAAGCCCCAGCGCATGGCGAAATCGAGGTCGCGCGCATTGTCGGCGACGGTTTCCAGATGCACGGCGATGTAGTGGAAGGCATCGCGGAAGATCGCCCACAGGAACTGGCCTTGCGGATTGGTGGAATCGTGCAGCGCCTTCATGCGCTTGACCGGATCCTTTTCTTTCAGGATGCGCGCAATGATGTCGTCGGCCTTGCCGCCGCCGGGGACGTAGTCGCCCTTGGCCGGATCGATGCGCAGGATGTCCTTGCCGACCTTCTTGTAGAAACCGGCGCCGCTCTTCTGGCCCAGCGCGCCCTGCTCGACCAGTTTGGCCAGCAACGGCGGCGTCGCATACGAGGAGAAGAACGGATCGTCCTTCAGGTTGTCCTGCATGGTCTTGATGACGTGGCCCATGGTGTCCAGGCCGACCACGTCCGCAGTGCGGAAAGTGCCCGACTTGGCGCGCCCCAGCTTGGCGCCGGTCAGGTCATCGACGACGTCGACCGACAGGCCGTATTTTTCCGCTTCGATGACGGTGGCCAGGATGCCGAACACGCCGACGCGGTTGGCCACGAAGTTGGGCGTATCGAATGCGCGCACGACGCCCTTGCCCAGCGTGGTGGTCAGGAAGGCTTCGAGCTGGTTGAGGATTTCCGGATTGGTGGTCGCGGTCGGAATCAGTTCGACCAGATGCATGTAGCGCGGCGGGTTGAAGAAGTGCACGCCGCAGAAGCGCGCTTTCAGTTCGGCGTCGAAGCCGTCCGACAGCGCGGTGATCGACAGGCCGGAAGTGTTGGAGGCGAAGATCGCGTTCGGTGCGATGTGCGGTGCGACCTTCTTGTACAGGTCGTGCTTCCAGTCCATGCGCTCGGCGATGGCTTCAATGATCAGGTCGCAACCCTTGAGCAATTCGATGTCGTCTTCGTAGTTGGCGACCTGGATCAGCGATGCATCTTCCTTGTTGCCCAAGGGCGCGGGGCTGAGTTTTTTCAGGTTTTCAATGGCGCGCTGGACGATGCCGTTTTTCGGGCCTTCCTTGGCCGGCAGGTCGAACAGGACGACCGGCACCTTGGCGTTGATGCAGTGCGCTGCAATCTGGGCGCCCATCACACCCGCGCCGAGAACGGCTACTTTTTTGACGATGAAGTTGGACACGCGTGTCTCCTTTTAGTGATGCAGAAATGAGGTCTGGCTAATCAGGAAGCGGAGGACATGACGACAAACCCGGAAAACCCCGACGGCTTGCGACACTCTACGCCTTCCCGCAATTTTTTACAGCATGCTGTGCAGTGATGACAGCAGCGTGACGGCGAGGTTCTGGAAACTTGCCTCGGCGTCACTGCACAGCTTGCCGGTTGAACGGTGACTTAGAACAGGTCCGCGTCCAGCGCCATCAGGTTGGCCGAGCCCGAACGCGCCTGGCGGATCAGGGTTGCAGTTTCCGGCAGCAGGCGGGCGAAGTAGAAGCGTGCCGTGGCCAGCTTGGACTTGTAGAAGCTGTCGCCGGAATCCTGCTTCTCCAGCGCGATCTTGGCCATTTGCGCGAAGAAGTAGGCGTAGACCAGATGGCCCACCACACGCAGGTATGGCACCGCGGCGGCGCCGACTTCGTCCGGATTCTGGAACGCCTTCATGCCGATTTCCATGGTCAGCTTGGACACCTTGTCGCCGATGTCGGCCAGCGGCGAGATGAACTCGGACATGGCTTCGTCGGTGCCGTTGTCTTCGATGAAGGCCTGCACTTGCGCGCCGAATTTTTTCAATTTTGCGCCGTTGTCCATCAGGATCTTGCGGCCCAGCAAATCCAGCGACTGGATGGTGTTGGTGCCTTCATAGATCATGTTGATGCGGGCGTCGCGCACGTATTGCTCCATGCCCCATTCGGAGATGTAGCCGTGGCCGCCGTAGACTTGCAAGCATTCGGAGGTGGCGATCCAGGCATTGTCGGTTATGAAGGCCTTGACGATCGGCGTCAGCAGCGCGACCTGGTCGGCGGCTTCCTTGCGGACTTCTTCGTCGGGATGATTCAGTTCCTTGTCCAGTTGCAGCGCGACGTAGGAGCAGAATGCGCGGCCGCCTTCGGCGTAGGCCTTGGCGGTCAGCAGCATGCGGCGCACGTCGGGGTGCACGATGATCGGATCGGCGGCCTTGTCCGGCGCCTTGACACCCGACAGGCTGCGCATCTGGATGCGGTCCTTGGCGTAGACCAGCGCGTTCTGGTACGCGACTTCGGTCAGGCCCAGGCCTTGCATGCCGACGCCCAGGCGGGCGGCATTCATGAACACGAACATCGCGTTCAACCCCTTGTGCGGCCCGCCGATCAGCCAGCCGACTGCGCCGTCCAGGTTCATCTGGCAGGTGGCGTTGCCGTGGATGCCCATCTTTTCTTCGATGGCGCCGCAGGCGATCGGGTTGCGCGCACCCAGCGAACCGTCGGCGTTCGGCATGAATTTCGGCACGATGAACAGCGAGATGCCCTTGGAGCCTTGCGGTGCATCCGGCAAGCGCGCCAGCACCAGGTGGACGATGTTGTCGGACATATCGTGCTCGCCGGCGGAGATGAAAATCTTGCTGCCGGTGATCTTGTAGGACCCGTCGGCCTGCGGCTCGGCCTTGGAGCGCAGCATGCCGAGGTCGGTGCCGCAGTGGGCTTCGGTCAGGCACATGGTGCCGGTCCACTCTCCGGAGATCAGCTTCGGCAGGTACAGCGCTTTTTGCTCGTCCGAACCGTGCGCGTGGATGCATTCGTAGGCGCCATGCGACAGGCCGGGATACATGGTCCAGGCCTGGTTCGACGAATTCAGCATTTCGTAGAAGGAGTTGTTCATCACCAGCGGCAAGCCCTGGCCGCCGAACTCCGGATCACAGGACAATGCCGCCCAGCCGGCTTCGACGTACTGCTTGTAGGCTTCCTTGTAGCCCTTCGGCGGCGTGACGGTCTTGGTTTCCTTGTTGTAGGTACAGCCTTCGCGGTCGCCCGAATGGTTCAGCGGGAACAATACCTGCGAGGTGAACTTGCCGCCCTCTTCCAGCACCTGGTCGATCAGTTCGCGGTTGGTGTCGGTGTGCGCCGGCAAGGTCTTGAGGACGTCTTCGACCTTCAGCAGTTCGTGCAGAACGAATTGCATGTCGCGAAGGGGGGCGTTGTATTGGGGCATGGTTGTCTCCGGCGGAACTGATAGAAATAATTCTGACTAAATCAAGCTGCTTTTTTTGCAGGCGGTTTTGTGGTTTTGCTGTTGGCGGTCTTGGCAGACGCGGAAATCTGCGGCACTTGCGGGTTGCGGTAACTGTCGATGAGGCGATCGAAACCGGCCTGCGCGCGTTCCACGCTGCCCGGGATCTTGAGGAAGCGTGCATCGTGATGCAGCGCCAGGATCAGGCCGTAGATTTCGTAGACCATCTGCTCGACATTGATGTCGCTGCGCAGGTGGCCCATTTCCATCGATTGATTGATGCAGCGGTGCAGCGCGTCGCGCCATGCCTGCACCATCGCCACCAGGTGATCGCGGATGGCGCCGGGACGGTCGTCGTATTCGACCGCGCCGCTGATGTAGATGCAGCCGAGCGCGATTTCCACGCTGACCAGCTTGACCCAGCGCGCGAACATGCCTTGCAGGCGCTGCAGGCCGCGCGGCTCCTTGATGCTGGGATAGAAAACTTCCTGCTCGAAACGATGGTGGTACAGGCGCACCACTTCGATCTGCAGGTCTTCGCGCGAGCCGAAATGGGCGAACACGCCGGATTTGCTCATCTTCATTTTTTCGGCGAGCAAACCGATGGTGAGGCCCTCAAGGCCGTCGCGGCTGGACAACTCCAATGCCATGTCAAGAATCGCGGCGCGCGTGAGCTCGCCCTTGCGCATGAACTTCGGCCGTGTCACGGATGATGATGTCTCAATCATTGCTGTATCTCGGAAAACGCCAACTTTTGGGTCTGCTGCACCGGGGTTTATTGTTGTCTTCGGCCTACCTGGGCAGCGCAGAATTTTTTATACGAACGGTCGTACTATTATTCATTGCCTGGTAAATGTCAAACGAAAAGTGAGGGCGTCATCAAATTGCAGCGAGGGCGGTGCTTGCGGGCCGGCAAGATCGCGATTTATCGCCGGCGGCGATGAGGCGTCAGGAGGACGATTGATCGAGCAAACGGCGGTCGCGCTTGGTCGGACGGCCTTTGAGCGCGGCCGTCGGTTCCTTGAAGAAATGGTTCTGTTCGGCAAGCAGGCGGCGCTTTTCCACGCTGGCGGCGGTTTCGCCATAGAGCCCCTGCGCCACGGCAGCCGAACCGCGCTTATCCGAAATGGCGCAGACCTGGACTTCCCATTCGGTGGCGCCGTTGTCGATCTGCAGCATGTCGCCGGCCTTGACGCCATGCGAAGGCTTGGTGCGCTCGCCGCGCAGCTTCACCTTGCCGCGCTCGACGGCGTCGGTGGCCAGCGAACGCATCTTGAAGAAGCGCGCCGCCCAAAGCCATTTATCGATGCGGGTGGTGTCCATGCCGGTTCAGATGAAATCGTGTCAAATGAAAATGCCGGCCCTGGAAGCTTCCGCAAGGCCGGCATGTTCTGCTGCATATGTTGCTCAGGGGCGCGCCGGGTTACAAACCCGACGAGGCATCAACGCTCAACCGCCAGCGCCACGCCCATGCCGCCGCCGATACACAGGCTGGCCAGACCGCGCTTGGCGTCGCGTCGGACCATTTCGTGCAGCAACGTGACCAGCACGCGGCAGCCTGACGCGCCGATCGGGTGGCCGATCGCAATCGCGCCGCCGTTGACGTTGATCTTGCTGGTGTCCCAACCCATTTGCTTGTTGACGGCAATCGCTTGCGCGGCAAAGGCTTCGTTGATTTCCATCAGGTCCAGGTCTTGCGGGGTCCAGCCGGCCTTCTTCAAGGTCAGTTGCGACGCCGGCACCGGGCCCATGCCCATGATGCTCGGATCCAGACCGGCCGAGGAATACGACTTGATCCTGGCCAGCACCGGCAGACCCAGCTCAGCAGCCAGCTTGGCCGAGGTCACCACCACGGCGGCGGCGCCATCGTTGATGCCCGAGGCGTTGCCGGCCGTCACCGTACCGGCCTTGTCGAAGGCCGGGCGCAGCGTGGCCAGGGATTCGGCGGTGACACCGTGCTTGACGAACTCGTCGGTGTCGAAAACGATGGTTTCCTTCTTGTTCTTGATCTCGATCGGGACGATTTCGTCCTTGAACTTGCCGGCCTTTTGCGCAGCTTCCGCCTTGTTTTGCGAAGCAGCGGCAAACTCGTCCTGCTCCTTGCGGGAGATGTCGTATTTCTTCGCGACGTTTTCAGCAGTGATGCCCATGTGGTACTGGTTGTAGACGTCCCACAGGCCGTCGACGATCATGGTGTCGGTCAGCTTGGCGTCGCCCATGCGGAAGCCGTCGCGCGAATTGTTCAGCACGTGCGGCGAGGCGCTCATGTTTTCCTGGCCGCCGGCAATCACGATCTGCGCGTCGCCGCACTTGATCGCCTGCGCCGCCAGTTGCACGGCTTTCAGGCCGCTGCCGCAGACCTTGCCGACCACGAAGGCCGGGACCATGTCGGGCAGGCCCGAGCGGATCACCGCCTGGCGCGCCGGGTTCTGGCCGACGCCGGCTGTCAGCACCTGGCCGAGGATGACTTCGCTGATGCTTTCCGGCTTGATGCCGGTCTTTGCCAGCAAGGCCTTGATGACTTGCGCGCCGAGATCCGAGGCGGCGATTTTCGACAAGGAACCGCCGAATTTACCGACCGCTGTTCTCTGTGCTGCAACAATGACGACGTCATCCATGTTTCACTCCTTTTGTTGAATTACCGAAGTCTTTCCGGGGGCGGACTGACTTGCTTGTTGAAATCCGGGACGTCCATCTTAGTCCATTTCAGGGGCGATGGCGATACGGTGGATTTTCGGTATGAACGTCGCAAATATTCAAATTTATTTATCTATGAAAAACGCCGCCGTCCTTGCGGAACAGCGGCGTTTTTCGATGCCGGGACTACCTTCCGGCGAGTATGGCCATGCTTATTTGCTGCCTGCCTTGAGCGCCGCAATTGCCTTCGCGACACCTGCGCCATAGGCCGGATCGGCCTTGGTGCAATTGTCGATATGGCGTTGCACGACCGGTTCCGAGGCGCCGTTGATGGCGCGCGCGGTGTTCTCGAACAGGACCTGCTGCTGGGCTGGCGTCATGAGCTGGAACAAGGCGCGCGGCTGCGAGTAGTAATCCTCGTCGACGCGGTGGTTCCAGTGATCGGCCGCGCCTTCCAGCGCCAGCGGCGGCTCGCTGAAGTCGGGCTGCTCCTGCCATTGACCGTAGCTGTTCGGCTCGTAGCCCAGGGTCGCGCCATGGTTGCCGTCAACGCGCATGGCGCCGTCGCGATGCGAAGTATGGACCGGGCAGCGCGCCGCATTGACCGGGATCTGATAGTGGTTCACGCCGAGACGATAGCGGTGCGCATCGCCGTACGAGAACAGACGGCCTTGCAGCATCCGGTCCGGCGAGAAGCCCACGCCCGGCACCACGTTGGCCGGCGAAAAAGCGGCCTGTTCGACTTCGGCAAAGTAGTTCTCCGGATTGCGGTTGAGTTCCAGCACGCCGACTTCAATTTCAGGATAGTCCTTGTGCGGCCACACCTTGGTCAGGTCGAACGGGTTGAGGTGATAAGAACCGGCTTCCTTCTCGGGCATGATTTGCACGAACAGCTTCCAGCGCGGAAAGTCCTTGTTCTCGATCGCATCGAACAAATCGCGCTGCGAGCTTTCGCGGTCGCGGCCGACCAGATCGGTGGCTTCGGCGTCGGTCAGATTCTGGATGCCTTGCTGGGTCTTGAAGGCGAACTTGACCCAGAAACGTTCGTTGGCGGCATTGATGAAGCTGAAGGTATGGCTGCCGAAACCGTGCATGTGGCGATACGAGCGCGGCAGGCCGCGGTCGCTCATGACGATGGTGATCTGGTGCAGCGCTTCGGGCAGCAGGGTCCAGTAATCCCAGTTGTTGTTGGCGCTGCGCAGGTTGGTCTTGGGATCGCGCTTGACGGCGCGGTTCAGGTCGGGGAATTTGTGCGGGTCGCGCATGAAGAACACCGGCGTGTTGTTGCCGACCAGGTCCCAATTGCCTTGTTCGGTATAGAACTTGATGGCGAAGCCGCGGATGTCGCGCTCGGCATCGGCCGCGCCGCGCTCGCCGGCCACGGTCGAGAAGCGCAGGAACAGGTCGGTTTTCTTGCCGACTTCGGAGAAGATCTTTGCCTTGGTGTATTTGGTGATGTCATGCGTCACGGTGAACGTGCCGTAGGCCGCCGAACCCTTGGCGTGCATGCGACGCTCGGGGATGACTTCACGGTCGAAATGGGCCAGCTTTTCGAGGAACCAGACGTCTTGCAGCAGCGCAGGACCGCGCGGACCTGCAGTTTGGATGTTGTTGTTGTCGGCGACCGGGGCGCCGGCCGAGGTGGTTAATTTATTGCTCATGTCACATCCCTTTAAAAAACCTAGGTTAGAAAACCCGCATCTGTCCCTGCGTGATGGCGGTGCTGCATGAACTTTAATTAAATTTATTGAAAATTAGAAATTGATTGTCTTTATTGATGGGATAGGAATTCCGTTCATGCCGGGAACGTCGCGCATTGAGCCGCATGTGCCGACAAAAGGGAAAGTGCATTATGACCCAGCCTTGTGCAAAGGCAATGACATGCAGCAGGAAGAGCTAAGCGTCCTGTCCCAGTGTGATGATGCGGATGATGCCGCGATACATCAGGAAGGCCGTGCCGTACCAGAGGCGCTTGTACCAGGGCGAATGCAGGAAGTCCTGCAACTGCACCAGCCGGCCCTCGCTCACCCCGATTTCGATCTCGGTGCGCAGGGTGGCGGCGAACGCGACGTCGCTGACGACGACGTTGGCTTCCTGATTCACGAACAGGCTGAGGCCGTCGTAGTTGCTGGAGCCGACCGTGGCCCACTCGTCGTCGATCACCGCGACCTTGGCATGCAGCTGGGTCTTGGTGTATTCGACGATGCGCACACCGGCCTTGAGCAGTTTCGGATAGAAGGAATGCGCCACCGCATCCTGCAGGTAAAACTGTCCGACGCCCAGCAGCAGCGTCACGCGCACACCGCGCAGGGCGGCTTCTTCCAGCGCGCGACGCAGCTTGCGGCCGGGCGCGAAATACGGATTGGTCAGGAACGCCGTCTCGCGCGCGCGGCCCAGCGCCTGCAGGTAAGCGCGCTGGATGGTGCGGCGATTGCGCAGGTTGTCGCGCACCACCAGTCCGGCCAGCGCCTGGCCCGGCTCGGTGTCGTGCCGGGTGTAGCGTCCCATCTTGAAACGATCCCAGCGCGCGCGCAGCTTCATCTTGCCGATGCGTATCCACTGGTCCAGCATTTCCCGATGGATCGCCTCCACCAGCGGGCCGCTGATGCGCACCGCAAAATCCCAGCGCGGCGCCGGCAAAGGCACGCGGCGCGCATCGTCGGAAAAGAAATCGTCGTTGATGTTGAGGCCGCCCGCGAACGCACACTTGCGATCGACCACGCACAGCTTGCGATGGCTGCGCGCCACGCCGCGCCGGAACCAGGGATTGAACGAGCGATGCTGGACGCCGGCGGCGGTGAACGTGGCCTTGAGCTGCTTACTTTCAACCCGGCCGGTACCGATCCAGTCGGTGATGACGCTGACCACGACGCCGCGTTGCGCCGCGCGGACCAAGGCATCGCGCACCAGGATGCCGGTGTCGTCGATGCTGAAAATATAGGTTTCGAGATAGATCTCGACGCGTGCTTCGTCGATGGCGGCGATCAGCGCCGGGAAGAATTCCGCACCACAACGCAGTAGCTCGACATGGTTGTCGCCGCTATAACTGATTACGCGCATGGCATATCCGCACGATGCGCGCGATGGCGAAAATCGAGAAGGGAAGCAGTCAAGTGGAGGCTGACGAAAGTTGAACTGTCGTCATTTTAAGCGCAAGGTGCTGACAATGGGAGCGTGATCCGACAGGTTGGCCCACAGCCCGCCCCGCATGACTTCCGCCGATTCGACTTCGAAACCGCGCAGATAAATACGATCCAGCCGCAGCATCGGCATCGAGGCCGGGAAGGTACGCGCCGGCTGAATCACCGGCCGCATGCCGCCGAGCTTGCGCAGGTAGCCCATGAGGCCGTGCGCGGAGCCGTGCTGTTCGAACACCTCGCTCACGCCAAGACGGATACGCAGGAATTCGCTGAGCTTGTTGCCCCAGTCGTTGAAGTCGCCGGCGATGATGACCGGCGCATCCGGCGGCGACGAAGCGCGCACCGCTTCGATCAGCGCGGCGGTCTGACGGCGGCGACCGCCCGCGAACAGGCCAAGGTGGATCACGTAGCAATGCACCGGTACACCCTCGATCTCGACCACGCAATGCAGGATGCCGCGCGATTCGTAGGCATGATCGGACACGTCCTGGTTACGCGCCGAGGCGATCGAGAAGCGCGACAGCAAGGCATTGCCGTGATGGCCGTGGTCGTACACCGCATTCACGCCATACGCTGCATGATGCGATTCGCCCGCGAGGTATTCATGCTGGGCCTGCTGCGGCCAGAGCGCCGCGTGGCGCAGCGCGATGCGGTCGTGGCGCCCCTGTACTTCCTGCAGGAACACCAGGTCGGCGTCAAGTTGCGCCAGCGCCTGCTTGAGCGCGTGGATGCGCGGGCGTCCGCTGAACGAGGTGACGCCCTTGTGGATGTTGTAAGTGGCTATGCGTAACTTCATACGATCGGCAAAACCTCTTGGTTATTTCAATTGAACTGCGTCAAATGTAACTGTGTGCAAATGGAACTGCAGCCATCGACCACGTGATCACATGGTGCGTGTCGAGGACTTAAATGTATCGCGGCAGCTGCAGGATCGCTTCTGCATTCGACGGCGAAAAACACTGGTCGGCCGCAGCGCGATACGGCAGCCACTGATAGCGCGTATGCTCGCGCGGCGCCAGCGTCACCGGAATCCCTTGCGGCACCAGCAGCCCGAACACATGCTCGATATTGCGCGTCACGCCGGGCGCGTAGCGATGGCGCCAGACCGGATAGATTTCATAATCGTTCGACAACTTCCAATCGCTCAGATGATCGCACGGAACACGATTGGGGACTGTCGGCGAAACACTGATTTCGTCGCTAATCACAATCCCGGTCTCTTCGCCGACTTCGCGTCGCGCAGTCAGCATCAGGGGCTCGTCCGGCGTGTCCTTGGAGCCCGTGACCGATTGCCAGTAGCCGGCCTTGTCGGTGCGTTCGATCAGCAGCACGTCGAGCGCTGCGGTGTAGATGACGACCAGGACGGACTCGGGGATTTTAAAGGGACGGTTCATTTTTCTTGAGCATGTAACAAGTTGCCAACACCCATTGTATCCGTATCCCCTGCCGCGCGATCAGCCGGCCACGGCGACGGCGCTCTCCTCGACCAGCCAGTTGCGGAAACTGCGCGCCGCCGCGTGTTCGATGCGGTCGCGCGGCCACACCGCATAGTAGCCGCCGCCAAGGCTGGCGCTGGCTTCGCAGGCGCGCACCAGCAAACCCTCGCGCATGCAGGCGTCGATCATGTGGCGCCAGGCCAGCACGATGCCGTGGCCTTCCATCGCCAGCTGCAGCAGGATGGGATATTGATTGGACAGGATCTGGTGCTCGATGCGGGCCTCGCCGAGATCGTTCTGCGCCATCCAGTTTTGCCAGGACATCCACTGGCGTTGGCCGTCTTCCTGCATCAGCAGGGTTTCCTGCAGCAAGTCGCGCGGCTCCAGCGTGCGGCCTGCGAGATAGGCCGGCGAACACACCGGGAACACTTCTTCGTCATACAGCCGGCGCGCCGCAGGCCGGATGGCGGACCGTCGCGCAGGAAGTAGATGGCCATGTCGAAATCGGTTTCCGACAAGGCCGCGAGGCTGTCGTTGACGATCAGGCGCAGATGGCATTCCGGCTGCAGCGCGCGGAACCGCGCCAGCCGCGGCGTCAGCCACAGCACCGCGACGCCGGAGGAACAGGCCACCGTGAGTTCGCTGTGCCCCTTGCGCTTCATGATGTCTTCGGTGACTTCGGCGCAACCGACCAGCAGGCGCTGCACCTCTTCGGCGTAGCGTTGCCCGCTGACGGTCAGGCGCAAAGCGCGCGGCTCACGGATGAACAGCTTCTTGCCGAGAAAACGCTCCAGCTGCGCAATCTGGCGACTGATGGCGCTTTGCGTCAGGTGAAGTTCCGCCGCAGCGCGCGTGAAGCTGCTGTGCCGCATGGCAGCTTCAAACGCGATCAGCGACGGTAGAGGAGGAAGTGGAGAAATACGCATGATGGCAGCCCGTGTTGAACAACTCAGAGCCCCATCATAGAGCGAAAAACATGCCCGCCCGGATTCAACGCGGGCTGTACGTGCTGCGCGCGTTGTAGGTGTTGCACGTGTTGCGATGCACGTAACCTCCCTGCATCACCAGCGACAGATGCTCGCCCTGCCCGGCCAGCAAATGGATATCGTCCAGCGGATTACCGTCGACCACGATCAGATCGGCCAGCGCGCCGGCGCGCACGGTGCCCAGCTCGCCTTCGCGCTGCAGGATGGCGGCGGCAATCGAGGTCGCCGAGCGGATCGCTTCCAGGTTGCCGAGAATCTCGGCGCGGATGACGAATTCCTGTGACTGGTCCTGATGCATCTCGCCCAGCAGGTCGGAGCCGAAACCCATCTGGACGCCGTGTTCGGCATAAATCTTCAGCGAATCGCGGCCGGCCTGGCGCACCGATTCGATCTTGGCCACCGAGTCGGCCGGCAAGCCGAGACGCGCACCGTCGCGCGCCAGCGAGTCGTAAGTCACCAGCGTCGGCACCACGAAGGCGCCGTGCTCGCGCATCACGCGCGCCGCGTCGGCATCGACCAGGTTGCCGTGCTCGATGGTGCGCACGCCGCAGCGTACCGCGCGCGAAATCGCCCGGCCGGTGTAGGCATGCGCCATGACGTAGGTCTGCGCGGCCTCGGCTTCGGCCACGATGGCGCGGATTTCATCTTCGCTGTATTGCGTGTTGCCGATCGGGTCGGTCGGCGAGGCGACGCCCCCGGACGCCATGATCTTGATCTGCGTCGCGCCCTTCTGGATTTCTTCACGGGCAGCAAGTCGCACCGCGTCGACGCCGTCGGCCACGCGGGCAATCGATCGCGTCGAAGTCGATCGCCTGTTCGAGGAAGGGGTGATGCGCGCACAGCCCCAGGCTCTTGGACGACAGGTCCGAGGGCGACATGGCCGACAACATCAGGTGCATCCAGTCGTTCCATGCGCCCGACGCTTCGGCGAAGCGCTGCGTGAAGACGTCGAGGAAAGGATTGCCGGCGCGCGCCGGCCATGTTGGGCAAACCGGCCAATTGCGGCATCTGCGGCAACTGTGGCATCTGAGGCATCTGAGGCATTTGCGCTGGCACCTGGTCGCGGAAACTGCGCGCGCCCTGGCCGGGCTTGTTGAAGATCTTGTAGTTGACCGGGAACATCTTGTAGATGCTGTCGGCGACGCCGACCTCGGCCCAACGCACCAGCGCCTCGCGCGGCGTGCAACCCAGCGGCGCCTGATACAGCAAGCCCATGAGCACGCCGGCGCCGGAGGCCGAGATGACGTCGAACTCGATGCCCTCGTCGAGGAACGCCGTCAGCGCGCCCGCGATCAAGGTTGAATTCGGCGCACCGCCGCCGATTATCAATGCTTTTTTTCCCGCCCTGTACTGATTGGTCATATGAGCCTCTCAGATTCCCGTTGTGTTTTTGAAGCAGCGCCCTTTATGGAAAAAGGAATGATGCACTGCAAAATTTCTGTGTCAGGGAAATATAGCCTCAAAGAAACTGAAAGGAATGTACCGCGGAGATTTAATTAACGCATATCTGGTATTCAACGGATGGATATCCGCAACACTACAAGGCTTTGCAGCGGATTGACGTTTTGACATGTACGTAATAACGGAGAAACTTTGTCACGCTGCCGTTCCCATGTCATGCGCAGGTGAGGGTTCAAATGAAGCCCGGCGCGGAAGGCGCAGGAGCACGGCTCCAGCACATCCGAACGCGGACGGAAATCGCCATGGCCGCCGGTCTGCGACAAGGCCTTGCCGGACGGGAAAATGCGCGGTCCCGGCACCAGCCCGATGGCGATGGCTTGCGCCAGTCCCCAGTCGGCGCCGCCGGCATCGCGCACGGTCGTGAAGCCCCGGTTGAGCATGGCTTCGACAATCGGCAAGGCGCGGATCGACGTCAGCGAGCCCGGCTGCAAGGCATTCGCGCCCAGGTTCGCCAGCGAGGCCAGCACATGCACGTGGCAGTCGATCAGTCCCGGCATCACGGTCTTGCCAGTCACATCGATGCGCTGCATATCGGAGGCATTCGGCGCATCGATAGGCGTCGCAGAGACGTCGACGATGCGGTCGTTTTCAATCAGGACGTCATGGCGGAGCAGCAGGCTGCCGTGCGCCGGATCGAGGACGTTGCCGCCCTGCAGGAGAATCTTGGTCATGGAAAAATCAAATCTGAAAATTGAAAGCTGAAACTGAGGCTGAAACTAAAGCTGATCCTGAGCGCGTTGCAAATACGCAGGCTCACGCACGAAGCGCGTGCCCACCAGGCTGATGGCGGCCGCGATCATCACGTAGAACGCCGGCGCCATGGTGCTGCCGGTGGCGGCGATCAGGCCGGTGATGATGAAGGAAGCAAAGCCGCCGAAAATCGTCACCGCCAGGTTGTAGGCCACCGACAGGCCGGTCGACAGCACCTTGGCCGGGAACAACTCGGAGAATGCCGCCAGGATCGGACCGGTGTACGTCGCGATCAGGATGCCGAACACCAGTTGGAAAACCAGCAGCGAGCCAAGGCCGGGCGCATGGTTGATGTAGGCGAACATCGGATACGCCAGCAGCAGGATCAGCAGCGCTGCACCCGACAGCAGGCCGCGACGGCCGTAGCGATCGGCGATGCGGCCGACCACCGGCGCGAACACCATGATGCACAGACCGCCCACCATGCCGGCGATGAAACCGGTCGATTGCGGCAGCTTCAACACCTTGATCGAATAAGTCGGCATGTAGAACAGCAACACGTAGGTACAGACCGTCCACAGGATGACCATCGAGAAACTCGCCGTGGTTTCGCGCGGATAGTTGCGGATGATTTCCTTGAGCGGAGAATCGGTCTTGTCCTTGGCTTCGAGGAAGGCCGGCGTTTCATCGAGGTGATGGCGGATGTAGTAGCCGACCGGGCCGATGATGATGCCCAGCAGGAACGGCAGGCGCCAGCCCCAGCTCGCCAGCGCTTCCGGGCTCAGGCTGCTGGTGACATAGCTGCCGACAGCGGCGCCCAGCAGCACGGCCACGCCGATGCTGGCCTGGATCCAGCTGGAATAAAAAGCGCGCTCCCTGACCGGCGCATATTCAGTCAGGAAAGCAGTGGCGCTGCCCATTTCGCCGCCGGCCGAGAAGCCCTGCAGCAGGCGCGCCACCACGATGATCAGCGGTGCGAACAGGCCGATCTGTTCATATGTCGGCGCGATGCCGATCAGCGTCGTGCCGGCCGCCATCAGCAGGATGGTCAGCGACAGCGCCGCCTTGCGGCCGCCGGCGTCGAGATCGGCCATCAGCGT
>NZ_AJHH01000557.1 GCF_000256565.1 Herbaspirillum lusitanum P6-12
ATCGCGCCGGTGGCGCCGGCGTCGAGATCGGCCATCAGCGTGATGGCTTCTTCGCCGTCCCACGGACCGACGATGGCGTCGCCGCCGAGGGCGATGATTTCACGCAGCTTGTTGGCGGCTTGCGGCACTTCGATCTTGAAGTAGGAGACGTTGGCGATCTCCTGCGCCATCTTGACCAGCAGCGTGGACGACAACATGGTGCCGCTGACCGGCGCGTCCTGGATCATGATCGGGATGTCGATCGCGTCCGACACCGTCTGGAAGAATTCCTGGATGCCGCGCTCGCCGACGCGGATGGTGGCGCCGTGGTACGGCGGCATGATCATGACCATCGCTGCGCCTGCGTCCTGCGCATTGCGGCTGCGCTGTGCGCAGATGCGCGAGCTGAAATGGGTGGTCGTGACGATCACCGGAATGCGGCCGGCGACGTGGTCGAGCACGGTGCTGATGAGCGCATTGCGCTCGTCGTCGGTGAGCGCAAACTGCTCGGAGAAGTTGGCCAGAATACAGATGCCGTCGGAGCCGGCGTCGATCATGAAATCGATGCAGCGGCGCTGGCCTTCCAGGTCAATGTCGCCGTGGTCGTCGAAAATGGTCGGGGCGACCGGGAAGACGCCGCGATAGACAGGCGTTGGCGCTGGTTTTTTCTTGCTCATTGTTTGTCTCTCTTCAGTTCGGTTTGATGCGGGCTACGCCTGCTGGTGCTCGGGTGCGCCTCGAGGTACGCATGCTTTTGCGGCATCAAAACGGAAGCGGTCGGTACTGACCTGAGTCGAACCGGGTCAGCGACCTTTCAACAATTGATTGACCTGCTGGAACTCCATCGGCGGGTAGTAATAGAAGCCCTGGAAAAACTGGCATCCGATCGCTTTGAGGAATTTTTCCTGGACCAGCGTTTCGACGCCTTCGGCGACCGTGGTGCAGGAAAGAATCTTCGCCAGCGACACCACCGCACGGATAATCAGTTCACTCTTCTCGCTGATACCGATCTGCGCCACAAAAGACTGGTCTATCTTAATACTTTTCGTCGGAAAACGGCTGAGCTTCTGCAAAGAAGAATAACCGGTTCCAAAATCGTCAATGGTGATGCCGTAACCTTTGGCGTTGAGCGCCTCGAGATGGCTGATGGCCAGATTCTCGTTGCCGACCAGCCCGGTCTCGGTGATTTCGAACTCCAGGTGATCCGAACTGACGCCGTATTTCTGGCATGAGGCGTTGACCAGGTCGAGCAGATCGGCGCGCACGATATCGATGGCCGACAGGTTGATGGCGATCGGCAGGCAGCGCCGTTCCGAGTCCAGCGTCTGGCGAATATACGCGCACACCTTGTCGACCACGAAAGCGGTGATGAAATGAATCGCACCGCTGGTCTCGGCGACCGGGATGAATTCAGCCGGAGAGACGTCGCCCAGCGTCGGCGAGCGCCACCGGATCAATGCCTCGAGGCCGACGATCTCGCCGTCTTGCGTGACCTTGGGTTGATAGACCAGGCGCAGTTCGTTTTCACGCAGCGCCATCAAGATGGATTGTTCGATGTTGAGGCGGCGCCGGATCAGCGCGGCCGCTTCGTCGTCGAAGACGGTGATGTCCTGGGTGCCGGAACGACGCGCCGAATCCAGCGCCAGTTTGCCGCGCTGGATCAGTTCGTCGCCGCTGGTTTCGCCCGGCCGCGAGAACGCGATCGCCATCGATACCTGCACCGGATGACGTTGGCCGCCGACCAGCAATTCTTCCGGCAGGCTGCGGCGGATATGCTCGATCTGCGGGATGGCGTCGCGACTGGCGTGGCTGGTCTCGATCGTGAAGCTGAACACCACGCTGCGCAAGCGCGCGATCAGGCTGCCATCCGGCAGCAGTCGTCGCAACGCATCGGCGAAAGCGACGATCAGTGCATCGCCGGCGGCGCTTCCGTGCGCATCGTTGGCGTACTTGATGCTGTCGAGGCGGATTACCACCAGCGCCAGCTGGCGGCGCGGCGACATGGCCTGCATGTGCTCTTCAAGCTGCCGGTGCAACAGATCGCGGTTGGGTAATTGGGTGAGCTGGTCGTGATTGCTGAGGAAGGTTTCGCGTTCCTTGCTGCGGTCGAGTGCTTCCTCGATGCGGCGCTGTTGCGAGATGTCGCGCAGCAGCACGATGTAGTGCTGCTCGGAAGTGGTCGAGATATTTTCTATCACGATCAGGCGACCGTCCTTGGCGGCATACTCCTGGCCGCGCTTGAGCGCCAGGATGGCGGCCGCCCCCCC
>NZ_AJHH01000558.1 GCF_000256565.1 Herbaspirillum lusitanum P6-12
TCAGATTGTCGGCCAGCGTGTTGGCCTTGAGTATGCGTCCCTGCGCATCGCACAGCACGATCGCGCCGCCGGCGTTTTCGAAAATCTCCTGGTATTGCGCATGACTGCTCTCGAGCTCGCTGCTGGCTGCACGATGACGGCGGATCGAGGCGTCCAGCGCGTGCAGCAGGCGAAACACGCCGAGCGGCACGCAGATGTTGAAGAACAAGAACAGTAGCGACTGGATATAGGCATGCGCATTGGCCAGCGGCGCATCAAGGCCCGGGTAGACCGGCAGCGGCTGGTTGCGCAGCAGCAGCATGAACGGGAATACATTGATCGTCATCAGCACCAGCGCCAGGCGCGAACCGAAGAAGATGCGGCCGATCAGCGGCGCCGTGTAGACGAACATGATGCCGTACTTGGCGACGTCGGCGTCTTTGATGAAGTACACCATGCAGAACGACGCCGCATAAATCGTCGTGATCAGGATCGCACTGCCGATCGCCGGACGCCGCACCGACGCCAGCACGCCCAGCACCAGTGCGATGAAGAATCCAGTCACGACGGCGATGATGTAATACGCGCCGACCTTGAATGCGTCGATGGCGCTGAGCAGGCCGATACCGCATTCCAGCAGCAGACCGGACACGAGGATGATGCGCAGCGCGCTCTCTTTCCAGACCGTATTTTCCGCCGCGCTCAAGGCATTTTCTTTAAGCAGTAGCCACTGGAACATTGTATTTTTTCTTTGTGCAGATGTGGTCATGTGGAGCCGGCGTCATCGGTTTGCCCGGTCGGAACCCGGTTTGAAATTCGCTCTAGTTGAAACCCCGTTAGTTACTAACAATATCTAGCCTAATTTCGCATAGTCTCACAAATAATTTCCGTTAGGCAATGATATTCACATGAGACGATACGCTTGTCTCATTATCGACTCGCATAGATGACTCGGAAATCAAGGGGAAATCCTGAGGGAAATTACTCGTCCAACGCCGTCGGTAACGCTGCACGGCCTGAATACGAGGCGCCCGGGGAAATGCCAGCTCGCATTCCTGACGGCGAGATTACGCGGGGTTGGCGCCACACACGTAAAAAAAGCCCGCGACGGAGCGTCGCGGGCTTTTCAGTTTTTTGGCAGGGAAGGCGCCGCCCTTCCCGCGCGTGATGCCTGCATTTCTGCAGGTCAACGCCGCAGCTTGAATACGCTGACCACCTGCGCCAGCTTGCCGGCTTGTTCCTGCAGCGACTGTGCGGCAGCAGCGGCTTGCTCCACCAATGCAGCGTTCTGCTGCGTCACTTCGTCCATCTGCGTAATGGCGCGATTGACTTCCTCGATACCGGTGCTCTGTTCGGTGCTGGCCGCGCTGATCTCGCCGACGATGTCGGTGACGCGACGCACGCTGGCGACCACTTCGCTCATGGTGACGCCGGCCTGCTCGACCAGCTTGCTGCCCGAGCCGACCTTTTCCACCGAGTCGTCGATCAGCACCTTGATCTCCTTGGCCGCTGCGGCGGAACGTTGCGCCAGGCTGCGCACTTCGCTCGCCACCACCGCGAAACCGCGCCCCTGTTCACCGGCGCGTGCGGCTTCCACCGCGGCGTTCAATGCCAGGATATTGGTCTGGAAGGCAATGCCGTCGATGACGCTGATGATGTCGACGATCTTGCGCGACGATTCGTTGATCGAGCCCATGGTGTCGACCACTTGCCCGACCACCGCGCCGCCCTGCTGTGCGACTTCGGAGGCGGAGACGGCCAGTTGATTCGCCTGGCGCGCGTTGTCGGCGTTCGCCTTCACGGTCGAGGTCAGCTCTTCCATGGCCGAAGCGGTTTCTTCCAGCGAGCCGGCCTGTTGCTCGGTGCGGCTGGACAAATCGAGGTTGCCGCTGGCGATTTCGGTCGACGCGGTGGCGATGGTGTCGGTGCCGGTGCGCACTTCGCCGACGATACGCAGCAGGCTGTCGTTCATCGCCTTGAGCGAATCCATGAGCTGGCCGGTTTCATCGCGGCTGTCGGAGCGGATGTCGGCGCCGAGGTCGCCTTCGGCCACGCGCTGGGCGACGTCGACAGCCTTGTTGAGCGGCACCGACACGATGCGTGCGACCCACACCGCGAGCGTCATCGCGATCACCACGATGGCGATGAGCAGGCCGAGGATCCAGTTGCGCGCTTCGTTGAAGGTGTGGTCGGCCTCGGCGTTGGAACGCACGGTGCCATCATCATTGATCTTGACCAGGCCGCCCAGCTGCTCGACCGCCTGACGGAACAGCTTGTTCGACTCGCCCTTGAATTGCAGACGCGCTTCATCCTTCTGGTTGGCGCGCGACAGCTCCATGATCTTCTTGTTCTCGGCGAGATACTTTTGCATGGTTTGCTGGAATTGCGGATAGAGCACTTTCTCTTCCGGTTCCGAGATCATCTGCTCGTATGACGCCAGGTCCTTGCGAATGATCTCCATGCGCGTCTTCATCGCCTTTTCGGCGTCGTCGTAATCTTTTTCCTCCGTCGCCAGTATGTGCTGCAGCTCGGAAATGCGGAAGCGCGACATGGATGCCTGCAGTTGCAGGCCGACCTTGACGCTCGGCATCCAGTTGGTGGCGATGTCGCTCGAGGCTCGGTTGACCTTGATCAGTTCGACGATCGAGAAAGCGCCCAGTCCCGCAGTCAGGATGATGACGGCCAGGAACGACAGGACCAGTTTTTTTGCGATTTTAAGGTTATAGAACCAGCGCATGTGATTGCCTCGGACGGAGATGGTGAAAATGGTGCGCAGCGGAAAGGGCGCGCAAAAACGACGAGGATGATGCGCAGCGCGCTCTCTTTCCAGACCGTATTTTCCGCCGCGCTCAAGGCATTTTCTTTAAGCAGTAGCCACTGGAACATTGTATTTTTTCTTTGTGCAGATGTGGTCATGTGGAGCCGGCGTCATCGGTTTGCCCGGTCGGAACCCGGTTTGAAATTCGCTCTAGTTGAAACCCCGTTAGTTACTAACAATATCTAGCCTAATTTCGCATAGTCTCACAAATAATTTCCGTTAGGCAATGATATTCACATGAGACGATACGCTTGTCTCATTATCGACTCGCATAGATGACTCGGAAATCAAGGGGAAATCCTGAGGGAAATTACTCGTCCAACGCCGTCGGTAACGCTGCACGGCCTGAATACGAGGCGCCCGGGGAAATGCCAGCTCGCATTCCTGACGGCGAGATTACGCGGGGTTGGCGCCACACACGTAAAAAAAGCCCGCGACGGAGCGTCGCGGGCTTTTCAGTTTTTTGGCAGGGAAGGCGCCGCCCTTCCCGCGCGTGATGCCTGCATTTCTGCAGGTCAACGCCGCAGCTTGAATACGCTGACCACCTGCGCCAGCTTGCCGGCTTGTTCCTGCAGCGACTGTGCGGCAGCAGCGGCTTGCTCCACCAATGCAGCGTTCTGCTGCGTCACTTCGTCCATCTGCGTAATGGCGCGATTGACTTCCTCGATACCGGTGCTCTGTTCGGTGCTGGCCGCGCTGATCTCGCCGACGATGTCGGTGACGCGACGCACGCTGGCGACCACTTCGCTCATGGTGACGCCGGCCTGCTCGACCAGCTTGCTGCCCGAGCCGACCTTTTCCACCGAGTCGTCGATCAGCACCTTGATCTCCTTGGCCGCTGCGGCGGAACGTTGCGCCAGGCTGCGCACTTCGCTCGCCACCACCGCGAAACCGCGCCCCTGTTCACCGGCGCGTGCGGCTTCCACCGCGGCGTTCAATGCCAGGATATTGGTCTGGAAGGCAATGCCGTCGATGACGCTGATGATGTCGACGATCTTGCGCGACGATTCGTTGATCGAGCCCATGGTGTCGACCACTTGCCCGACCACCGCGCCGCCCTGCTGTGCGACTTCGGAGGCGGAGACGGCCAGTTGATTCGCCTGGCGCGCGTTGTCGGCGTTCGCCTTCACGGTCGAGGTCAGCTCTTCCATGGCCGAAGCGGTTTCTTCCAGCGAGCCGGCCTGTTGCTCGGTGCGGCTGGACAAATCGAGGTTGCCGCTGGCGATTTCGGTCGACGCGGTGGCGATGGTGTCGGTGCCGGTGCGCACTTCGCCGACGATACGCAGCAGGCTGTCGTTCATCGCCTTGAGCGAATCCATGAGCTGGCCGGTTTCATCGCGGCTGTCGGAGCGGATGTCGGCGCCGAGGTCGCCTTCGGCCACGCGCTGGGCGACGTCGACAGCCTTGTTGAGCGGCACCGACACGATGCGTGCGACCCACACCGCGAGCGTCATCGCGATCACCACGATGGCGATGAGCAGGCCGAGGATCCAGTTGCGCGCTTCGTTGAAGGTGTGGTCGGCCTCGGCGTTGGAACGCACGGTGCCATCATCATTGATCTTGACCAGGCCGCCCAGCTGCTCGACCGCCTGACGGAACAGCTTGTTCGACTCGCCCTTGAATTGCAGACGCGCTTCATCCTTCTGGTTGGCGCGCGACAGCTCCATGATCTTCTTGTTCTCGGCGAGATACTTTTGCATGGTTTGCTGGAATTGCGGATAGAGCACTTTCTCTTCCGGTTCCGAGATCATCTGCTCGTATGACGCCAGGTCCTTGCGAATGATCTCCATGCGCGTCTTCATCGCCTTTTCGGCGTCGTCGTAATCTTTTTCCTCCGTCGCCAGTATGTGCTGCAGCTCGGAAATGCGGAAGCGCGACATGGATGCCTGCAGTTGCAGGCCGACCTTGACGCTCGGCATCCAGTTGGTGGCGATGTCGCTCGAGGCTCGGTTGACCTTGATCAGTTCGACGATCGAGAAAGCGCCCAGTCCCGCAGTCAGGATGATGACGGCCAGGAACGACAGGACCAGTTTTTTTGCGATTTTAAGGTTATAGAACCAGCGCATGTGATTGCCTCGGACGGAGATGGTGAAAATGGTGCGCAGCGGAAAGGGCGCGCAAAGACGACGTCGTCAACAACGGCATCGTCCCATCAATGGTACGCAGGCGCGCGCTTTTTTCATCGTGGAAGGAAGCGGTTGTTTACCGTTCATTTTTGCGGGAAGGCCACGCGCAAGCGCCGTGGTTGCTGGCCTGCAAGGCGACCCTGAACTACCGGCGCGGCATTTTCACACGGCAATGTGATCGGATGATGACGTCGTGGCAAGATGCCGGCGAAGCTGCTTCGTCAGACGCCGTAGATGCGGAAGAAGGCCTCCAGAGAGCGTTCCACGGACGCCTTGATCTTGGCCGGCGGCATTGAAGTGATCACGCCGAGGATGCGGCCTTCGGCCCACTCGGCTTCGACCAGGACGCGAAACTGGATCGCTGTCAGCCACGGGTCAGCTTCGCGCAGGTCGCCGCGATCCATCGCTCGTTTCATGAACTCGGAAATCACCAGCCAGCCGCGCTTGGGTCCGTTCTCGTAATACATGCAGCCGAGATCGGAACGCTCGGCGTTGTAGTACAGCAGGCGGCGCACCGCGATCACTTCCGGCGACAAGATCAGGTGCAGGTATTTGTTGGCGAACAGACGCAGCGTATCGCGCATGTCGCTGCTGCCGTCGTCCTCGATCAGGATCGCGAACAGCGACTCGAACTGCATGCCGGCCTGCTGCTTCATGACCTGCAAGAATATCTCTTCCTTGGAAGAAAAATAGTTGTACAGGGTCGCCTTCGAGCCGCCCAGGCGCGCCGAGATTTCCGCCATGGAGGCGCGATCGAATCCGATCTCGTTAAATATTTCCGCAGCAACATCGATGATCGCCTGCCGCCGTTCTTCACTCTTCTTGCGCATGTAATTTCTTTGCCATTGCGGCGAAACCATTCAATTACCTGGCTCCGCCTGGTTTTCCCCGGGGCTGTTGCTTTTTTGTGCGCTTGCAGCATTTGCGCCGTTTGCCGAGCCCCATTTTCCCCTAGTTTTGCTTGACGGTCGTTAAAAGTCAATACTATACTGAACTGTACAGTTTACTTATGAGTGGATTTCGATCATGCAAGTTCCATCTGTTTCAGGGGATCAAGACGCATCCCGATACCCCCAGCCTCGCCTGCCCGGCCTGCCTCGCCTTGCAACGCTGTCGGCGCTGGCCGTCGCGGCGCTGACGCTGGCCGGCTGCGCGCAGTTTTCCGACCTCGGTCCGCGCGCCGAACCCAAAGACATCAATGCCTACCAGTCTTCGCAATCGCTGAATGCCACCAATGCGCAAGCAGTGGCCTGGCCCGACGACAACTGGTGGACCGCCTACGGCGACAAGCAGCTCAACACGCTGATGGCCGAAGCGCTGCGCGGCGCACCATCAATGGCGGTGGCGAGCGCCCGTTTGCTGAAAGCCGAAGGCGCGGCGCAGCAGCAGGGCGCGGCCCTGTTGCCGCAAGTCACCGGCAACGCCTCGCTCGATCGCATGAAGCAGAGCTACAACAACGGCGTGCCGGCCGACTTCGTGCCGCGCGGCTATAACAACGAAGCGCGCGTCACGCTCGACTTCAGCTACGAAATCGACTTCTGGGGCAAGAACCGCGCTGCGCTGGCCGCCGCCACTTCCGAACTGGAAGCGGCGCGCGCCGACGCCGCCCAGGCGCGCATCACGCTGGCAACCTCGATCGCCGCCGGCTACGCCGAACTGGAGCGTCTGTTCAGCCAGCGCGACACCTCGCAGGCAGCATTGCAAGTGCGTCAGGAAACTGAAAACCTGTTCGCTCAGCGCCGCCTCAATGGCCTCGAAACCGAAGGCAGCGTCAAGCAAGTGGTGGCGCGCCGCGCGATGGCCGAAGCCGATCTGATGGCGGTGGACGAATCGATCGCCCTGCAACGCAACAAGCTGGCGGCACTGGCCGGCGCCGGACCTGATCGCGGCCTGCAACTGGCGCGGCCGGTCATCGACATGTCGAAGCCGTTCAACCTGCCGCAGGAGTTGCCGGCCAACCTGCTCGGCCGCCGTCCCGACATCGTCGCCGCACGCCTGCGCGCCGAAGCCGCCGCCAAGCAGATCAAGGTGGCGCGCGCGCAGTTCTATCCGAACGTCAACCTGAGCGCCTACTTCGGTTTCCAATCGCTGGGCACCAATCTGCTGACGCAGTCGGGCTCCAGCATCGGCAGTTTCGGTCCGGCGATTTCGCTGCCGATCTTCGAAGGCGGACGCCTGCGCGGCCAGTTCCGTTCGGCCAGCGCCAGCTACGACGAAGCCGTCGCCAACTACGACAGCGCCGTCACGCAAGCCTTGCAGGACGTGGCCGACGTCGCCGTCAGCGAGCGCGCCCTGAGCGGCCGCCTCAACCGCACCGAAGCAGCCGCGGACGCCGCCCGGGATGCCTACCGCATCGTACGCAATCGCTACGAAGGCGGCCTCACCAACTACCTCGACGTGCTCAATGCGCAAGACACGCTGCTGACCAATCTGCGCGAGTTGTCGACCTTGCGCTCACGCCTGTTTGCCCTCGACGTGTCGATGGTGCGCGCGCTCGGCGGCGGCTATCAACACGCCAGCTGACCGCGCGCCGCACAGCATCGACTCCATACAAACAAATATATCCACGAAGGAAAACGCCATGTCGCACAGTGATTCCCAAGCCATTCAAACCATTTCCACGGCTGATAATGCTCCAGGCAACGCGCCCGGCAAGCGCAAGAAGCTGTTCACCATTTTCGCCGGCGTGGTCGCCGTGGTCGCCATCGGTTACGGTACTTACTGGTACTTCATCGGTTCGCGTTACGTGACCACTGACAACGCCTACACCGCCGTGGAAATCTCGCAGGTCACGCCGGCCGTCAACGGCATCGTGTCCGAAGTCAACGTGGTCGATACGCAGTACGTCCATCAGGGCGACGTGCTGGTCGTGATCGACAGCCGCGACGCGACGCTGGCGCTGGCGCAGGCCGAAGCCGACCTGGGCCGCGCCGAACGCCGCGTGCAAAGCTACTTCGCCAACGACACCGGTTTCGTTGCACAGGTGCAGGCGCGCGAAGCCGAACAGAAGCGCTCCGCTGCGCAATTGCTGTCGGCCCAGGCCGACCTGCAACGCGCCGAACTCGATCTGCGTCGCCGCGAAGCACTGGAAAAATCCGGCTCCGTCTCGGGTGAAGAGTTGACCAATGCGCGCACCACCGTGCTGACCATGCAGGCCAACCTGAAGGCTGCCGAAGCCGGCAAGATCCAGGCCGACGCCAATCGCAACGCCACCGTCGGCGCGCAAAAAGCCAGCACCGTGCTGACCGCCAACACCACCGTCGACACCAACCCGGAAGTGGTGCTGGCGCGCGCCAAGCTGGAACAGGCCAAGCTGGACCTGGAGCGCACCGTGCTGCGCGCACCGGTGGAAGGCGTAATCGCCCGTCGCCAGGTGCAGGTCGGCCAACGCGTCCAGGCAGGCACCGCCTTGCTGTCGGTGGTGCCGACCCGCTCCATGCACGTCGACGCCAATTTCAAGGAAGGTCAGTTGTCGCAAGTGCACCTGGGACAGCCGGTGACGATGAAGGCCGACATCTACGGCAGCGCAATTGAATATCACGGCACCGTGGTCGGCGTAGCCGGCGGCACCGGCTCCGCATTCGCTGTGATTCCGGCGCAGAACGCCACCGGCAACTGGATCAAGGTGGTGCAACGCCTGCCGGTGCGCATCTCGATCGACCGCAAGGAACTGGCCGAGAAACCGCTGAGCGTGGGCTTGTCGATGGACGTCTCGATCGACACGCGCGGCAAGAGCGGCAGCGGCTCGGAGAACACGGCGATGAATTCCTCCGCTGCAAAGTCCCCGACTCTGTAATCAGGCGGCAACCATGTCATCCCATTTTTCCGATGCATCATTAAAGCCGCTGGAGGGTGCGCAGCTGATCGGCGCAGGCCTGTTGCTGGCCGCAGCCAACTTCATCGCGGTGCTCGACACCACCATCGCCAACGTTTCCGTGTCGACCATCTCGGGCGCGCTCGGCGCCTCGTCGAGCCAGGGCACCTACGTCATCACCTCGTATGCAGTGGCCGAGGCGATCACGGTGCCGCTGACCGGCTGGCTGGCCAACCGTTTCGGCACGGTGCGCGTGTTCATCACATCGATGATCCTGTTCGGCGTGTTCTCGGCGCTGTGCGGCATGGCCAATTCGCTGGGCATGCTGATCGCTTTCCGCGTGTTGCAAGGCCTGGCCGGCGGTCCGTTGATGCCGCTGTCGCAAACCCTGCTGCTGCGCATCTTCCCCAAGGAGAAAGCGGCTGCCGCGGTCGGCCTGTGGGCCATGACCACGCTGATTGCACCGATCGCCGGCCCGATCCTGGGCGGCGTGCTGTGCGACCAGTACAGCTGGCCCTACATCTTCTTCATCAACGTGCCGGTGGCGCTGATCTGCGGCTACATGGGATGGAAGATGCTCAAGCGCTACGAGTCGCCGCTGCTGAAACTGCCGATCGACAAGGTCGGGCTGATCCTCATGGTGATCTGGGTCGCGGCGCTGCAGCTCATGCTCGACGAAGGCAAGGAAAAAGACTGGTTCGCCTCCACCGAAATCGTGGTGCTGGCGCTGATCGCCGCGGCCGGCTTCATCGCCTTCCTGATCTGGGAGCTGACCGAGCGCAATCCTATCGTCGACCTTCGCGTGTTCCGCCATCGCGGCTACACCGCCAGCGTCACCACGATCTGCCTGGCGTTCGGCGCGTTCTTCGGCGCCACCGTGCTGACGCCATTATGGCTGCAGGGCTACATGGGCTATACCGCGACACACTCGGGCGAAACCACCGCGCTGACCGGCATCCTCGCGGTGCTGACGGCGCCGTTCGTGGCCAAGCTGTCGACCAGGGTCGATCCGCGCAAGCTGGTGTTCATCGGCGTGATGTGGCTGGGTGCGGTGACGCTGTTCCGCAGCTTCAACACCACCGACATGAGCAACTTCCAGATCGGCTGGCCGCTGCTGATGCTGGGCATCGGTCTGCCGCTGTTCTTCGTTCCGCTGACCGGCCTGGCGCTGAGCAGCGTGGAAGAATCGGAGACCGCCTCGGCGGCCGGCCTGATGAGTTTCTGCCGCACCATGTCGGGCGCGATCGCCACCTCGCTGGTCAATACAAGCTGGGAAAACAAGTCGATCTACTACCATGCGGAACTGGCCGGCATGGTCGATCAGTTCGGCGACGTCAGCAACACCCTGGCGCAGGCCGGCATGTCGCTCGACCAGGCGCGCGCCAACATGGAACAGATGCTGCAGTCGCAGAGCATCATGCTGTCGACCAATCACATCTTCATGATGGCGGCGATCTCGTTCGGCCTCGCGGCCGCGGCGGTGTGGTTTGCGCCGAAGCCGAAGCGGGTAGCGGATACGTCGGCGGCGCATTGATTGCGATGTAGTTTCAGCATGAAAAAATGGGGGGGCCGATGAGGGGAGATGGACTAGCGGGAAT
>NZ_AJHH01000559.1 GCF_000256565.1 Herbaspirillum lusitanum P6-12
CCCCGTTTTTTTAATCGTCTTTTCTCGTTCAGCTATTTCCGCGCGACCTGCGCATCCGGCCAGTCGCCGCCCAATGCCTTGATCAGGAACACCGACGTCAGCATGCGTTGCCCGAGCAATTGCGCCGCCTGGCGTTCGCTGTTGAGCAGCGACTGCTGCGCCGAAATAACGTCGAGGTAAGTCGAGACGCCGCCTTCGTAGCGGCTGTTTGCAAGGTCGAGCACGCGCCGTGCGCTGACGATGGCCGCTTGCGCTTGCGTGTAGGCGCGGTCCAGTGCGGCGACGCCGGTGATGCCGTCTTCCACTTCCTGCATCGCGGTCAGCACCACGCGCCGGTAAGAGGCCACCGATGCTGCATAGCCGCCCTTGGCGAAGTCGACGTTGGCGCTGACGCGACCGCCGTCGAAAATCGTCTGCGCCAGCGATACGCCGAGCGACCATACCACGCTGGGCGCATTGAACAAGGTGTCGATGTTGCGGCTGTCGACGCCGTACGACGGCGCCAGCATGATGCTCGGATAAAACGCCGCCTTGGCCACGCCGATCTGCGCATTGGCGGCGGCCATCGCGCGTTCCGCCGAAGCGATGTCGGGACGGCGCTCCAGCAGGTCCGAGGGCACGCCCAGCGGCACTGCCGGCGGCGTCATCGGCACCAGTTCCGGCGCCAGCGAAAACAGCGGCGCCGGCGTGCCGACCAGAGTGGCGATCGCGTGCTGATATTGCGCGCGCGATTTGCGCAGCACGTCGACCTGGGTCAGCGTGGTGTCGAGCAGCGCCTGCTGCTGGGCCACGTCGAGGCCGGAGGTGGCGCCCAGATCATGGCGTGAAGTCGCCAGTTCCAGCGCCTTGCGTTGCAATGCAATCGAACGCGACAGTACGTCGAGTTCGACATCCAGTTCGCGCAGGTTGAAATAGTTGGTCGCCAGTTCTGCCGTGAGCAGCAGGCGGGTGTTTTCCAGGTCGGCGGCGGACTGCTCGGCCGCCGCGCCGGCCGCCTCCACCGAGCGCTGTACCCGCCCGAAGAAGTCCACCTCGTAGCTCACGCTGGCGCCCAGCGCGAAATCATTCTGGACCGTGGAAAAGTTGGGCGAATTGTAATTCGTCAGAGGGCGATTGCCGGCGATGCGCAGACGCGACGTCCGCGTGCTGACGCCGACCTGCGGATACATGCCGGCCGAGGCGACGTTGGCCGAGGCGCGCGCTTGCGTCAGACGAGCGGCGGCGATGGCAAGGGTCTGGTTGCCGTCGATCGCCTGCTGCTGCAAGGCGTTCAACTTCGCATCGCCGAAGCGTTCCCACCACGGGCCTTTTGCTTGCTCATCAGCCGGCGTGCCTTGCCGCCACGGCGCGTCGAGCTGCCAGGTCACCGGCATGTCGACGTCGGGCTTGCGGTAGTCGGGACCGACGGCGCAACCGGCCAGCGTAGCAGCCACGGCAACTGCGGTCACGAGTGGACGCAACATCACGACTTGGCCTTTTCTGTAGCCGGCTTGCCGTCTTTATCCTTGTCCTTCGGTGCGGCGGTCTCGGCCGCCACCGAAACTTCATCGCCTTCGGCCACGGAGTCCGACGGATTGAGGATCAGGCGTTCGTCGCCGTTGATGCCTTCCAGCACTTCGACGCTCTGGCCGAAATTGCGGCCGAGCTGCACGCGCTTGAGACGGATCTTGTTGCCGGCATCGACCGCCGCCACCATCGCGCCGTCACGGCGGAACAGCAAGACGTCGGTGGAGACCACCAGCGCGCCGCTCGGCTTGAGCGGCAAGGCCACCTGCACGAATGCGCCCGGCATCAGTGCGCCGTCGGGATTGGGCAGCGACACTTCGACCTGCATGGTGCGCGTGGTGGTGTCGATCGAGGCGGCGGTGCGCGCCACCTTGCCCTCGAACTTGCGACCGCGCAGCTCGGACTGGGTCACCGTGACCTGCTGGCCCGGCTTGACCAGATTGGCATAGGACTGCGGCACATTGACATAGACCCGCAGCGGGTCTGTCTGAGACAACACGAACAGCGCCCGTCCGGCACCCGGATCGATCAGGTCGCCCACATCCACATTGCGGCGGGTGATGATGCCCGAGAAGGGCGCCACGATGCGCTTGAAGCCTTCCACCTGGCGCAGGCGCTCGACGTTGGCGTCGGCGGCGGCAAGGTTGGACCGCGCCTGCGAATAAGCGCTGCGGCGTTCATCGAGCTCCTGTTGCGAAACGGCGTCCTTCTTGCGCAATGCTTCCCAGCGATCGACCGTGCTCTTGGCCAGCTCGAGACTGGAAGCGGCTTGCTGGCGCGCGGCCACGGCCTGCGACAGTTGCTGGTCGATTTCCGGCGTGTCGAGTTCAGCCAGCAGTTCGCCCTTTTCGACGCGGGCGCCGATATCCTTGTGCCAGCGTTTCAGGTAGCCGAAATCGGCGACTGCACGTAGCCCTGCAAGGTCCCGGGCAGCGACAGCGTCTGGGTCGCGTCGCTGCTTTTCGCAATGGCGGTCTTGACGTATTGCTTGGCGCGCTCGGTGGTGCCGGCTTGCAGTTCGCGTGCGTTGAACACGCGACTGATCACGGTACGCGCGGCGCCGACGGCCAGCAACACCAGCACGACGATGACAATGAGGCGCGTGCGGCGCACGATCTGCTGGCGCTTCAACAGCTCTCCAGCCTCGCCCGGATCGAGGGGATGGATGCCGAGTTGGGAATGACGTTCTTGCGACATTGCTTCAAATCTCCTGTTACGGCTGCTGAGGCTGAGGCGGCTGGTCGGCCGGTCCGCGCCCGTCTTGCCGGCGCGCTTCTTTGCGGCGCGCCAGTCGTTGGTGAACGCCCGCGAAAACCACGGGAACGAAGAATAAAGTGGAGACGGTGGCGAAGATCAGGCCGCCGATCACGGCGCGCCCGAGCGGTGCATTCTGTTCTGCGCCTTCGCCCAGGCCGAGCGCCATCGGGATCATGCCGATGATCATGGCCAGCGCTGTCATGAGCACCGGACGGATGCGGGTGGAGCCTGCCTCCAGCGCAGCGGCCAGCGGTGTGGCGCCCTCTTCGCGGCGCTGGCGCGCAAAGGCGACGATGAGGATGCTGTTGGCCGTGGCCACGCCCATGGTCATGATGGCCCCGGTCAGGGCGGGCACCGACAGCGTGGTGCCGGTGATGAAGAGCATCCAGGCAATGCCTGCCAGCGCCGCCGGCAGGGCGGCGATGATGATGGCCGCATCGATCCACGACTGGAAGTTCACCACCACCAGCAGGTAGACCAGCACGATGGCCATGGCCAGTCCCACGCCCAGGCCGGTGAAGGAAGACTGCATGGTTTCCACCTGGCCGCGGATGACTACCTGGCTGCCGCGCGCCAGCTTGGGCTTGATCTGTTCCACCAGGGCGCTCACCTTGCCGGCCACGCTGGCCAGGTCGGTTCCCTGCACGCTGACATAGACATCGATGGCCGGCGCGATGTTGTAGCGCGAGGCCACCGCCATCTGGCGACCGGCGTGCACATCGACCAGGTTGCCCAGCAACTGCGGCGGCGTGGTGCTGGCGTTGGCCCCTGGACTCACGGGAATATTGAGCAGGGCGTCCAGCGAATCCACCTGGTATTGCGGCGACTGCACGGCGATGTTGTAGACCACGCCATTGTTGGGATTGAGCCAGAAGGCCGGCTGCGTCTGCGAACTGCCGGCCAGCGCGATCAGCAGGTTCTGGCCGACGTTGGCGGCGGACAGGCCGAACTGCTGCAAGCGCGTACGATCCATCTGCATGTCCAGCGCCGGACCGTCGAGGCGCTGATGCACGTGGGCGTCGACCGCGCCGGGGATCTGGCGGATCTGCTTGGTCAGTTGCGCGGCCAGCTCGGCGTTCTGCTGCAGGTTGGGGCCGGTGAACTGCACGTCGATCGCGGCTGGCAGACCGAAGTTCAGGATCTGCGTGACGATGTCGGCCGGCTGGAAGAAGAACTCGATGCCGGGGAAGCGCTTGGGCAATTCGGCGCGCAGCATGCTGACCAGTTGCTCCGTGGGCCGGTGGTCTTCATGCAGCGACATCAGGATTTCACCGTCGAGCGTGCCGATGGTGCCGGCGTTGCTGTACGAAAGATTGATGCCGCTGTTGGGAACACCGATGTTGTCGAGGATGGTTTCCAGCTCGTGGGCCGGGATCATTTCGCGAATGGCGGCTTCAACCTGGTCGGCGGCGCGCGCGGTTTCCTCGATGCGGGTGCCGGTCGGCATGCGCATGTGCAGGCGGATCTGGCCGCCGTCGACGTTGGGGAAGAAGTCGCGGCCGAGGAACGGATACAGCAGGCAGGACAAGACGCAGAAACCGAGGAAGGCCAGCGCGAAACGACGGCGGTGCGACAGCAGCGACGACAGCACCAGCGTGTAGGCGCGGCGCACGTGTTCGAAGCGACTGTCGAAGCCGCGGTACAAACGCTGCAACAGGCTGGTCTTGCCGCCACTGTTTCCACCCTCCGCTCCGTGGACGCCGCCCATCAGCAGCATCACCAGCGTCGGCACCAGCGTGCGCGAGAGGATATACGACGCCGCCATCGCGAACACCACCGCTTCGGCCAGCGGCACGAACAGGAAGCGCGCCACGCCCGACAGGAAGAACATCGGCACGAACACGATACAGATACATACGGTCGAGACGAAGGCCGGCACGCCGATTTCGCCGGCGCCGACAATGATGGCGTCATGCAATGGCTTGCCCATGTGCATGTGGCGCTCGATGTTCTCGATGGTGACAATGGCCTGGTCCACCAGGATGCCCACCGACAGCGCCAGCCCGCCCAGGGTCATGAGGTTCAGTGTCTCGCCCAGCGCCGCCAGGATCAGGATGGCCGCCATGATGGACAGCGGAATGGTCAGGCCGATGATGAGCGTGCTGCGCCAGTTGCCCAGGAACAGCAGCACCATCGCAGCGGTCAGGCCGGCGGCGATGAGGGCCTCGCTGATGACGCCGGTGACGGCCGCCTTGACGAACAGCGACTGGTCGAACAGCGGCGTGATCTTGACGTCGGAGGGCATGGTCTGCTGCGCTTGCGGCAGCAGCGCACGCAGGTTGTTGACGATGTCCAGCGTGGAGGCGCCGCCGTTCTTCAACACCGACAACAGGACGCCGCGCACGCCGTCCTGGCGCACCACGTTGGTCTGCGGCGAAAAGCCGTCGCGTACGTAGGCGACGTCGCGCAGATAGGTGGTGGCGCCGTTGCTGGTGCGCACCGGCAGGTCGTTGAGGCCGGCCACGGCTTCCGGCGAGCCGTTCATCTTGACGGTGTATTCAGTGCCGCCAAACTTGGCGGTGCCGGACGGCAGGATCAGGTTTTGCGTGTTGACCGCGTTGACCACGTCGACCGGCGACAGGCCGCGCGCCTGCAATGCCTGGGTATCCAGGTCGACCGAGATCAAACGCGTCTTGCCGCCGTAAGGGAACGGCACGGCCACGCCGGGAATCGTGATCAGCTGCGGACGCAGCGTATTGATCGCGGCGTCGAACAGCGATTGCTCAGGCAGCGTCGGGCTCGACAGCGCCAATTGCATCACCGGAATACTGGAGGCGGAATACTTGATCACCAGCGGCGGCGTGATGCCGGGCGGCAGCTGGCGCAGTTGCGACTGCACCGAGGCGACCGTCTGTGCAATGGCGTTCTGGATGTTGGCGGTCGGCTGGAAGAACACCTTGATCACGGCCACGCCGGCCAGCGATTGCGATTCGATGTGTTCGATGTCGCTGACCACGGTGGTCAGGCCGCGCTCATTCTGGGAGGCGATGCGCTGGCCCATTTCCTGGGCGGACAGGCCGTTGTAGTTCCAGATGATGCTGATGACCGGGATATTGATTTCCGGGAAAATGTCCGTGGCCATTTTCATGAGGACGAGCGGCGTCGACAGCACGATCAGCATCGCCATCACAATAAAGGTGTAAGGGCGACGCAGCGCCAACTCGACCATTGACATGTACTTTGGTTCCCTGAAATAAGACTTTTATTATACTCAGAATAATTTGCCTGAAAGCTACTACTCTTGGGCTATCCAGCCCTTTTCTGCTTATTTGCCACGCTTCTGCAGCTCACTGACAAAAGCTTTACCATGACATCCGCCTTACCATGACATCCCGTCCTGCGAGAAACCCCATGGAAGCCCTGCGCACCCGTATCGAAGCCAGCGTCATCAGCATCAGCCGCCCGCCCGGCAGCCCGGACTTCCGGCTGCCCAAGGGCGACCCCGGCCTGTTCGGTCCGGATTCGGCCTGCTGGCAGGTACATAGCGACTTCACTTCGATGCTGATCGGCGGCATCGGTGCTCTGTTATTGCAGATGCTGCACCCGCTGCCGCTGGCGGGCGTGTGGGATCATTCCACATTTCAGCAAGACATGCTTGGCCGCTTGCGCGGCACCGCGCAGTTTATCGCGGGAACCACGTTCGGCAGCAGCGCCGACGCCGCCCGCCTGATCGAACGCGTGCGCCGCATCCACGCCGGCGTACGCGC
>NZ_AJHH01000560.1 GCF_000256565.1 Herbaspirillum lusitanum P6-12
CGGCGGACGGACGCGCGTATTCCGCCGACGATCCGGCGCTGTTGACCTGGGTGCATGCCGCGGAGGTGTGGTGCTTTCTGCGTGCCTACGTGCGCTATCGCAATCCGGACTTCAGCCTGGCGATGCAAAATCGCTACCTTGATGAAATCGCGCTGGTCGCGGAACAGCTCGGCGCCATCGACGTGCCGCGCAATCTGAAGGATTTGGAAAGTTATATCGACAGCATGCGCCCGCAGTTGCGCTGCGAAGAGCGCACGCTCAAGACGGTGGAGCTGGTGCTGAATGCGCCGGCGCCGGCCGAATGCGCTGGCGTTGCCGTTTACGCGCCTGATGACACGCGCCGGCGTGGACTTGCTGCCCGATTGGGCCAAGCAGCAACTGGGGATGACGCCGTTGCGGCCGCTGCAACAGGCACTGCTGCAACGCGCCGTCGGTCTGGCGGCGAAGCCGGTACGCTGGGCGGCGTCAGAGCTCCGCCCAGCTTGCACGTCAGCGCATGGCCGGCTGATCCGGATCAAGGAATCGATTTAGTGGGCATCGGCTGACGGCGCTTTCGGCGGCGCCACTTTGTGCATCAACGGGATCAGCACGATCGCCACCAGGAAACACGCCATCACCGCCAGGAAGGCATCGGCGAAGGTTTGCGTCTGCGCTTCGCGCATGGTCAGCTTCCACAATTGCTGCAGGGCTCCGGTCGGTGCGCTGCCGCCGTCGAGTCCCCACGCCAGCATGTTGGCGCCGGTGTTTTGCAGCAGGTTGTTCATCGATTCATTGGCGCTGTTGAGATGTTCCGCCAGGCGCAGGAAATGCAGGTTGGTGCGGTCGTTGAGGATGGTGCCGCACACCGCAATACCGATCGCGCCGCCCAGATTGCGCATGAGGTTGAACAAGCCCGAAGCCTGTTTCAGGCGCTCGGGCTTGAGCGCTCCCAAGGTCAGCGTCACCACCGGCGCCACCGCAAACTGCTGCGCGAAGCCGCGCAAGGCTTGCGGCAGCAACAGCTCGCGCCAGCCCCAGTCGTGCGTGATCGGCGTGAAGTTCCACATGCTCAGTGCAAAGCAGGCCATGCCGAACATCATCAGCCAGCGCAGGTCGACGCGCCGTCCCAGATAGGTATAGAACGGAATCGCACAGATCTGGAACAGGCCGGTAGCAAAGATCGCCAGGCCGATGTCGAGCGCGCTGAAACCGCGCACGTGCGCCAGGGGGCAACGGCGCCGAATGCGCTGGCGTTGCCGTTTACGCGCCTGATGACACGCGCCGGCGTGGACTTGCTGCCCGATTGGGCCAAGCAGCAACTGGGGATGACGCCGTTGCGGCCGCTGCAACAGGCACTGCTGCAACGCGCCGTCGGTCTGGCGGCGAAGCCGGTACGCTGGGCGGTGCGTCAGAGCTCCGCCCAGCTTGCACGTCAGCGCATGGCCGGCTGATCCGGATCAAGGAATCGATTTAGTGGGCATCGGCTGACGGCGCTTTCGGCGGCGCCACTTTGTGCATCAACGGGATCAGCACGATCGCCACCAGGAAACACGCCATCACCGCCAGGAAGGCATCGGCGAAGGTTTGCGTCTGCGCTTCGCGCATGGTCAGCTTCCACAATTGCTGCAGGGCTCCGGTCGGTGCGCTGCCGCCGTCGAGTCCCCACGCCAGCATGTTGGCGCCGGTGTTTTGCAGCAGGTTGTTCATCGATTCATTGGCGCTGTTGAGATGTTCCGCCAGGCGCAGGAAATGCAGGTTGGTGCGGTCGTTGAGGATGGTGCCGCACACCGCAATACCGATCGCGCCGCCCAGATTGCGCATGAGGTTGAACAAGCCCGAAGCCTGTTTCAGGCGCTCGGGCTTGAGCGCTCCCAAGGTCAGCGTCACCACCGGCGCCACCGCAAACTGCTGCGCGAAGCCGCGCAAGGCTTGCGGCAGCAACAGCTCGCGCCAGCCCCAGTCGTGCGTGATCGGCGTGAAGTTCCACATGCTCAGTGCAAAGCAGGCCATGCCGAACATCATCAGCCAGCGCAGGTCGACGCGCCGTCCCAGATAGGTATAGAACGGAATCGCACAGATCTGGAACAGGCCGGTAGCAAAGATCGCCAGGCCGATGTCGAGCGCGCTGAAACCGCGCACGTGCGCCAGGAATACCGGCGTCAGGTACACCGTGGCGAAGATGCCGATGCCGGTGACGAAGGAGAAGAAGCAACCGAGTGCAAAGTTGCGGTCCTTGAGCGCGCGCAGATCGACCACCGGGTTGTCGTACGCCAGGCTGCGCCAGATGAAACCGACGCCGGCAACGATGGCGATCCACACGGTGGTTCTGATGATGTCGTCGCCCATCCAGCCCAGCCGCGGGCCTTCTTCCAGCGAATATTCGAGACAACCGAGGCTGGCCGCCAGCAAGATCATGCCGAGATAGTCGGCGCCCCTGAGCAGCGACAGATTCGGCTTGTCGATGCGCACCAGCATCGGCACCACCACCGCGACAAAAATTCCCGGCGCCAGGTTGATGAAGAACAGCCAGTGCCACGAGTAGTTGCTGGTGATCCAGCCGCCCACGGTGGGTCCAAGCGTGGGCGCCAGCGACGACAGCGCACCGACGGTGGCGGCGGCGATCACGCGCTGATGGCCGGAGAAATAAAAGAACGCCGAGGTGAACACCATCGGGATCATCGAACCGCCGAGGAAACCCTGCAGCGCGCGGAAGAAAATCATGCTGTTGATATCCCACGCCAGGCCGCACAGCATGCTGGCGATGGTAAAGCCGACCGCCGACGCGCTGAACAACCAGCGCGTCGACATCACGCGCGCCAGCCATCCCG
>NZ_AJHH01000561.1 GCF_000256565.1 Herbaspirillum lusitanum P6-12
GCGCTGGACGATCTTGGTGAAATTGCCGGTGGCGTTTTCGGCCGGAAGGATGCTGAACTGCGCGCCGGTGGCCGGTGCGATGCTGGCGACATGGCCCTGGAAGGTTTCACCGGGCAAGACGTCGGCCTTGATCTTCACTGTCATGCCGCTCTGGAAATGGGCGATCTGGCTTTCCTTGAAGTTGGCGTCGACCCACAATCCTTCCGCCGGCACCACCGACAACAGCTGCGCGCCAGTGGCGGCGTAAGCGCCGGTACGCGCACGGCGGTTGCCGACCACGCCGTCGACCGGGGCGCGCAATTCGGTATAGCCGACATTCAGTTGGGCGAGGTTGCGCTCGGCGATGGCTTGCTGCATGGCCGCCTGGACCTTCTGCTTTTGCGTGGCGAGCACGTCGAGCTGGCGTTGCGCGGCGAGCAGGCCGGCTTGCGCCTTCTGGCCGTTGGCCTGCGCCTGCTTGTAGTCGGCGTCGGCCTTCTGGAAGCTCTGCACCGACACCGCCGCCCTGGACGACAGGCTTTGGTAACGCGTCTGGTCGTCGCGGGTGCGGGTGAGGTCGGCGTTGCTGGCGGCGACGCCGGCCTTGCCCTGTTCGATCACGGCTTCCTGCAGGCGGCGCTCGGCATCGATGTTGGCCAACGCGGCTTGCTGCGCCTGTACTGCGGCGTCCAGCTTGTTCAGCACCGCGACGTAATCGCGGTCGTCGATCTTGACCAGCAGGTCGCCGGCCTTGACGCGCTGGTTATCGGCGACCAGCACCTTGACAATGTTGCCCGGCACCTTCGGCGCGATCACGGTGATGTCGCCGCCGACGTAGGCATCATCGGTGTGCTCCCAATGACGACCTTCCGCAAACCAATAAACGAGATAAGCGGCCACGGCCAGCAGGACCAGCGCCGGCACCGCGAATTTGATGAATCTCTTTTTTCCCTTCGGCGCGGCACCATTGGTTTCGTTGCCGCCGGCTGCTGCATTTGCTTGCGTTGTCATCTGATACCCCTGCCCTTCTCTAGTGTCTGTCTTGCGCCCAATGGATGTCGCCTTGCGGCATTTTTTACTTCAAAAAAATGTTGAAACTGCTAGTTGCTTTCATTTTGATAGTTATATTAAACTAGAGACTATCATTTTGCAAGTAACTTTTAAAAACACGACATCCGACACTTGTTCAGAGGAAGCGACATGAGCAACATCACATCTACAGGCATCACCGCACTGCGCACGACACGCCTGACGGCGCTGGCGGCGGGAATCTTCCTGGCGGGCTGCGCCAGCGGCCCGGATTACCAGGCGCCGGCGGTGACGACCGGCGCCTTCCACAACGCGTCGTTGCTGGAGCAACGCACGACAACCGCAGCATCGATGCCGCAACTCGAACAGTGGTGGACCGGCTTCAACGATCCGGTATTGAGCAGCATCGTGCAGCGCGCGATGCAACAGAACCTCGATCTGGCCGCCTCGCTGGCACGGGTGGAGCAGGCGCAAGCAGCGGTGCGCCACGCCGGCGCCGAGCGGCTGCCGCAAGTCGGCCTGGACACCCAGGCGGGACGCCAGCGCCAGTCGCTCAACAGTCCGTTGGGCAAGATCGCATCCAGCTTCCCCGGCTATCAGCGCACCCAGACCTTGTATGACGTCGGCGTCGGCGCCAGTTGGGAAACCGACCTCGCCGGCTCGCTCAGGCGCGGCGTCGAAGCGGCCGATGCCGAGCGCGACGCCGCCGAAGCGGACCACCTCGGCGTGCGCATCTCGATCGCGGCCGAGGCGGCGGATGCCTACTTCCGCATTCGCAGCGCACAGGCGCGCATCCGTATCGCAGAAGATCAGGTGCAGACCAGCGACAAGTTGCTTGGACTGGTGAAGTTGCGTTTGCACGACGGTTTGTCCAATCAACGTGAAGACGCCCTGGCCCAGGCGCAGTTATCGCAGGTGCGCGCCGGCATCCCGCCGCTGCGTGCCGAACTCGAACGCCAGCTCAATCGCCTCGATGTATTGATGGGCGCGGTGCCCGGCACCTATGCGCGCGAACTGGATACCGGTGCGGCCAACGATATTGCAGTGCCGGCCATCAGCGTTGCCGACGGCAGCGCCGGATTGCTGCGCCGCCGTCCCGATGTGCTGGCGGCCGAACGCAAACTGGCGGCGTCGAATGGCCCCCGGTTGAAACTGCTAGTTGCTTTCATTTTGA
>NZ_AJHH01000562.1 GCF_000256565.1 Herbaspirillum lusitanum P6-12
CTTCAAAAAAATGTTGAAACTGCTAGTTGCTTTCATTTTGATAGTTATATTAAACTAGAGACTATCATTTTGCAAGTAACTTTTAAAAACACGACATCCGACACTTGTTCAGAGGAAGCGACATGAGCAACATCACATCTACAGGCATCACCGCACTGCGCACGACACGCCTGACGGCGCTGGCGGCGGGAATCTTCCTGGCGGGCTGCGCCAGCGGCCCGGATTACCAGGCGCCGGCGGTGACGACCGGCGCCTTCCACAACGCGTCGTTGCTGGAGCAACGCACGACAACCGCAGCATCGATGCCGCAACTCGAACAGTGGTGGACCGGCTTCAACGATCCGGTATTGAGCAGCATCGTGCAGCGCGCGATGCAACAGAACCTCGATCTGGCCGCCTCGCTGGCACGGGTGGAGCAGGCGCAAGCAGCGGTGCGCCACGCCGGCGCCCAGCGGCTGC
>NZ_AJHH01000563.1 GCF_000256565.1 Herbaspirillum lusitanum P6-12
TTGCGCCATGCCGCCCGACAATTGTTTGGGCAGGCTGTCTTCCCACCCGGCCAGGCCGACTTCTTCCAGCAATTGCGAAATCCAGGCGCGGTCGGCGCGGTCGCCATCGGCGAAGCCGACGTTCTGCGCCACCGTCAGCCACGGCATCAGGCGCGGCTCCTGGAAGACAAAGGCGACGCCGCCGTTGCGTTGTCCGGTTAGCTCCGTTGCACGCGTGACACTGCCCAGGAAATCCTTGTCGAGACCGGCGGCAATGCGCAGCAATGTGCTCTTGCCGCAGCCGCTGGGGCCGAGCAGGGCGACCACTTCGCGTTCGGCCAGCGCCAGTTCGACGCCTTGCAGGATGGTTTCGTCGCCGAAGGATTTGCGGCGGACCCGGATGTCGAGGATGGTGCTCATGGCATTTTTTGCAGAATGAGTTTCAGGAGCGTTCGCCGGCCTGGCTGATGGACGAACGGAGTATCGTAATTCCAAAGAATCTCGCTGACAAAGACCGATACCGCATATTCATGCGTGTTTTCCGCATGCCGCATGCTGACTTCGGCACGGATCATTTAAGAGACTCATCACAGAAATCGTCCGCATCGGCTGGTCGGTCAGCAGGCGTGCCCCTAAGCTTGTCAGGTTCAGACAACAAGGAACCGGCATGCTCTCGAAACAGTATTCACACCGCCTTCCCGTCGACTACGACGTCAGCGCCATCCGCCGTCGCGCCGCCACAATCGCTGCAGGATCAGGCGGCCAGCCTGGCGACCATCGTCAACGGGTTCAAGATGCAGGCGTAGTCCGTTTCGTCAGAATGCATGCGCCTCGTGCAACTCCGACAGGGCATGGGCCTTGAATACGGCGAGCCGTTGATCGGCACGCTGGCGTGGTTGCGGCAGGCCGACCAGGATGGTGTTGCGGATGTTGCCGGGACGGCTGCCCATCACCAGCACGCGGTCCCCCAGGTACAGCGACTCGTCGATATCGTGCGTGACCAGCAGCAGTGAAATCTGGTGCTGCTGCGCCAGGCCCAGCAGCAAGTCTTGCAGCTTCATGCGCGTGAAGGCGTCGACCGCGCTGAACGGTTCGTCCAGCAGGAGCACGCGCGGGCGCGAGTACAGGCCGCGTGCGATCGCCACGCGTTGCGCCATGCCGCCCGACAATTGTTTGGGCAGGCTGTCTTCCCACCCGGCCAGGCCGACTTCTTCCAGCAATTGCGAAATCCAGGCGCGGTCGGCGCGGTCGCCATCGGCGAAGCCGACGTTCTGCGCCACCGTCAGCCACGGCATCAGGCGCGGCTCCTGGAAGACAAAGGCGACGCCGCCGTTGCGTTGTCCGGTTAGCTCCGTTGCACGCGTGACACTGCCCAGGAAATCCTTGTCGAGACCGGCGGCAATGCGCAGCAATGTGCTCTTGCCGCAGCCGCTGGGGCCGAGCAGGGCGACCACTTCGCGTTCGGCCAGCGCCAGTTCGACGCCTTGCAGGATGGTTTCGTCGCCGAAGGATTTGCGGCGGACCCGGATGTCGAGGATGGTGCTCATGGCATTTTTTGCAGAATGAGTTTCAGGAGCGTTCGCCGGCCTGGCTGATGGACGAACGGAGTATCGTAATTCCAAAGAATCTCGCTGACAAAGACCGATACCGCATATTCATGCGTGTTTTCCGCATGCCGCATGCTGACTTCGGCACGGATCATTTAAGAGACTCATCACAGAAATCGTCCGCATCGGCTGGTCGGTCAGCAGGCGTGCCCCTAAGCTTGTCAGGTTCAGACAACAAGGAACCGGCATGCTCTCGAAACAGTATTCACACCGCCTTCCCGTCGACTACGACGTCAGCGCCATCCGTCGTCGCGCCGCCGCACGCGGCCCGATGTGGGACAACACGCCGGGGCTGTATTTCAAGTCCTTCTCGTTGCGCGAAGCCGGCAAGAACGGTGCGCCCACCAACGTCTATTCTTCGATTTATCTGTGGAAGGACGCCATGGCAGCATCCGAATTCCTGACCAGCGACCGCTTCGAAGCCGTGCTCGCCACTTTCGGCCGGCCCGGCATCGAATTGTGGTTGCCGCTGGATGCCCAGGCCGGACCTGCGCAACAAGGGCGGTGGATCTATCGCGAGGATCTGCCGTTCGGCGACACCACCGACATGGGAGCGCTGCGCGCAGCGGAGCACGAACGCAATCGTGCACTGGCACACCGTGCGGAAACGGTTGCCGCCGTGACCGCGCTCGACCCTGCGGGCTGGAAACTGGTGCGCCTGCATATCACGTCGGCGGCCTACGATGCGGAGCACGCCGGCGACGGCTATGAAGTGCTGTACCTGGCGCAGCCGCTGCTGGCAGAACTGCGCAGGTAAATCAACAAACCATGCGATTGAAAATCTGCAGCGTGAAACGTCGCGGATTTTTCTGCTATTGCGTCGCAATCCCTTGCCGACGCCGGGATGACGTCATGCTGACGAAAAATACTTTCGCATAAGGACATACGAATTCATTCGTTTGTCGACCGTTTTCGCTTGCCTATACTTGATCGCAGCTTTTTGCTTCGACATGCATACGCAAAGGAAAACTCATGACGCTGGATCGCAGAACCGTACTCAAACAGTTGGCAGCAGGCGGCGTCGGCGTTGGTACAGCAATGCTGGGGCTGCAAGCGCGCGCCGCCAACAAGCCGGCGATCATTCGCATCGGCGTGGCGCAGCCCGGCATCGGCAATCCACCGCAATTTTCCGGCAGCTCGGCGGCCGTGGCCAACGCCAAGGGCTGGGTCGAAGAGGAGTTCAAGGCCGACGGCATCAAGGTCGAGTGGTTCTTCTTCAAGGGCGCCGGTCCGGCCGTCAACGAGGCCTTGAGCAACAAGCAACTTGACTTCGCGTTCCAGGGCGACCTGCCTTCCATCGTGGCGAAATCGGCGGGACTCAAGACCAGGCTGATCCTGGCTACCGGCGTGCGTTCCAACATTTATCTCGCAGTGCCGCCCGACTCGCCGATTCAATCCGTCAAGGATTTGCGCGGCAAGCGCGTCGCCATTTTCAAGGGAACCAACGCACAGTTGCCGATCAATCGCGTGCTGGAGGCGAACGGCTTGCAGGAGCGCGACCTGCGCGCCATCAATCTCGATCAGGCCACCACGCTGGCGGCGCTGAGCACCAAGGACATCGACGCCGCGTTCGGCAACATCAACCTGCTGCGCCTGCGCGACAAGAACGCCGCGCGCATCGTCTACAGCAGCAAGGGCGGTTCGCCGATCTTCACCACGCAATCGCACGTGCTGGTGACGGAAGAATTCGCGCAGCAATATCCGGAGATCACGGCGCGTGTGGTCAAGACCTTCGTGAAGACCTCGAAGTGGGCGTCGGACGAAGTCAACCGCGAAGAAGTGCTGCGCCTGTGGGCCAAGGCCGGCACGCCGTACGAACATTGGCGCGAAGACTACGACGGCCAGCCGCTGCGCGTGCGCATCAATCCCAATTTCGATCCTTTCCTGGTCGCACGCTACAAGGACTCGGTCGAGCAGGCCTATCGCCTGAAACTGAGTCGTTCCAAGTTCGACGTCGATCAATGGATCGACCAGCGTTACCTCAAGGCCGCGCTGAAAGAACTGAACCTGGAAACCTATTGGCCGATCTTCCAGGTCAATGGCAAGATCCTGGGGACCTGATCCATGAGCGCGCAGCAGGCAGCTCTGGAGTTGTCGTCATCCGTGTCCTCACCTGTGACCTCACCCGCGTCGTCGATATCTGCGCAGGAGCCGCGTGCACGCTTCTACGGCAACTGGTCGCCGCGCTGGCTGGCCTTGCCGTTTCCCTTGTTCCTGTTGCTGCTCTGGTATGTCGCCGCGCAATTCGAATGGGTTGCGCCGCAGGTGTTGCCGTCGCCGCAATCGGTGTTGCTGACCTTCATCGATCTGGTGGCCTCGGGCGAGATGTTCGACAACCTCAAGATCAGTTTGCTGCGCGTGCTGCTCGGCTTCGGCGTGGGCCTGGCCGGCGGTTTGCTGCTGGGCGTGGCGATGGGCTTGTCGCCGGTGTTCAAGGACTATGTCTATCCGCTGTTCAAGGCCTTCAGCCAGGTGCCGGTGCTGGGCTGGCTGCCTCTGCTGATGCTGTTGGTGGGCATCGACGAAGCGCTCAAGATCATCCTGATCTCCAAGGCGGCCTTGGTGCCGATTGCGCTCAACACCTTCAAGGGCATCGAGAACGTGCCGGCCCGTTACGTCGAAGTGGCGCGCGTGCTGAAGTTTTCGCGCTGGCAGTTGCTGACGCGCGTGATCTTTCCGGCGGCGCTGCCGCCGATCTGGAACGGCGTTCGCTATGGCTTCACGCATGCCTGGCTGGCGCTGGTGGTGGTCGAGTTGCTGGCGTCGTCGGAAGGCCTCGGCTACATGATCGTGTTTGGTCGCCAGTTGTTCCAGCTGGATGTCGTGATGGCTGCGGTGGTGGTGGTCGGCGCGGTGGGCTATGTGCTGGATCGCGTGCTGGCGCGCATTGAAATCGTGCTGCTCGGCTGGCGCCGTAGCGGTTTCTGAACGGGACATCCTCATGGCGCGATCCTTTTCATACAACACGCAAGACAAACATCCCGTGCCGAAATTCCTGCGCGGATGGGTCCTGCCGGCGCTGCTGTTGCTGCTGTGGTGGTTGGCGGTGAAATTCAACTGGTCGACCTCGCCCTTGCTGGTGCCGGTCGACAAGGTATGGGACACCGCGGTCGAACAATTTCGCAGCGGCGAACTGGCGATCGCGCTGGAAGCCAGCCTGCGGCGCGACCTGATCGGCTTCGCCATCGGCGTCAGCGCGGGTCTTGTGTTTGGTGTTGCGTTCGGCTTGTCGCGTTTGTTCGAGCGGATGATCGGACCGACCTTTCATACGCTCAAGCAAATTTCATTGTTTGCCTGGATTCCGCTGTTGTCGGTGTGGTTCGGCCTGGGCGATCCTGCCAAGGTGGCGTTCCTGTCGTTGGCGGCATTTTTCCCGGTGGTGCTCAACACCTTCGAAGGCATACGCAGCGTGCCGGCCGAACTGGTCGAGGCGGCGCGGGTGCTGAAATTCAATCGCCGCCAGTGGCTGTTCAAGCTGATCCTGCCGGCGGCGTCGCCGTCGATCCTGGCCGGCATCCATCTGGCGCTGATCTATGCGTGGCTGGCGACGCTCGGCGCCGAATACCTGCTGGTCTCGGGCAAGGGCATCGGCAATACCATGATCGATGGGCGCGAATTATTCCTGATGGACCTGGTGATCTTCGGCGTGATCGTGGTCGGCTTTGTCGGCTTCGCGCTGAACTGGCTGGCGGCACGCCTGGAGCGCCGTTTGCTGGCGTGGCGCGGCCGTTCGGTCGCACAATTTTAAGGAATCGATATGTCGCAAGCCGGCACGCTGGATATCCAGCATCTCAGTAAATCCTATCCGGTCAAGGACGGCGACCTGGCGGTCCTCGACGACGTCACGCTGACCATCACGCCGGGCGAGTTCGTCAGCATCGTCGGCTCCAGCGGCTGCGGCAAGTCGACCTTGCTGCGCCTGATTGTCGGACTGGAAGAAGACTACCGGGGCCAGGTGCTGCTGGATGGCGAACGCATCGTCGGCACCAGCCTGCGGCGCGGCATCGTGTTCCAGGAACATCGGCTGTTTCCCTGGCTGACCGTGGAAAACAATATCCAGTTGGGCCTGCTCAACGCAGATCTGACGCCGGGTCAAAAACGCCTGGCGGTGCGCGAGCACATAGCGCTGGTCGGTCTTGAAGGTTTCGAGAAATCCTATCCGCACCAGCTGTCGGGCGGCATGGCGCAGCGCGTGGCGATTGCGCGCGCGCTGGTGAGCAAACCGGAAATCCTGCTGCTGGACGAACCGTTCGGCGCGCTCGACGCCTTGACGCGCGCATACCTGCAGCAGGAGCTGCACCGCATCTGGCAGGCCGAGGGGATCACCATGATCCTGGTGACGCATGACGTCGAGGAGGCTATTTACCTGGGCGACAAGGTGGTGGTGATGGAGCCGCGGCCGGGGCGCATCCGCCGCATCGTGCCGGTCGGCCTGGCGCATCCGCGTGAACGCGCGGCGGTCGGCTTTGCCGAGGTCAAGCAGCAGGTGCTGCGGGAGTTTTCGGGCGACAGCGCCAGCCTTGCTGAGCCGCCTTTGCGCAGCGACGCACCCGAACCTCAAGAGCCGCAGCAATGGCGTTTTGCAATCTGATGCTGCTATCCGAAACCGAAAACATAACGACAACGCAACGAGACAACCACGCAATGAGCAACAAACAGAATCAGTCTGCAGGGCGCAGGCGCTTCCTGCGCGGCGCGCGCGCGCAC
>NZ_AJHH01000564.1 GCF_000256565.1 Herbaspirillum lusitanum P6-12
CCGCGCCGTTGCCGGGGGCGAACTCGTCGATGACGCCGCTGCAGGACCTGCACGGCATCATCACGCCGACCGGACTTGTCTTCGAGCGTCACCATGCCGGCATTCCGCAGATCGATCCGGAGCAGCATCGTTTGGCGGTGCATGGCCTGGTGGAGCGTCCGACGATCTTCACGATGAACGACCTGGTGCGGCTGCCATCGGTGTCGCGCATCCACTTCCTCGAATGTTCGGGCAATACCGGACGCGAATGGAAGGGACCGGGCACGGCCTCGCTGCAATTCAGCCATGGCCTGCTGTCGTGCTGCGAATGGACCGGGGTACCGCTGGCGACCGTGCTGGAGGAAGTCGGCATCAAGCCCGAAGGCGCCTGGATTCTGGCCGAAGGCGCCGACTCGGCGGGCATGACGCGCAGCATCCCGATCGGCAAGGTGCTCGACGATGCCTTGCTGGTGTATGCGCAGAACGGCGAGCGGCTGCGGCCTGAACACGGCTACCCGTTGCGGCTGTTCCTGCCCGGCTTCGAGGGCAACATGAGCGTCAAGTGGCTGCGTCGTCTCAAGGTCGGACGCGAGCCGTTCATGTCGCGCGAAGAGACGTCGAAATATACCGACTCGCTGCCCGATGGTACGGCGCGCCAGTTCACATTTTTGATGGAAACCAAATCGGTGATCACGTTTCCGGCGCCCGACCATCGGCTGAAGGAAAAAGGTTTCTATGAAATCTCCGGTCTGGCGTGGACCGGACGCGGACGCATCAAACGCGTCGACGTTTCAACCGATGGCGGCCGCAGCTGGACCGAGGCGCGTCTGCAGGAGCCGGTGCTGGATCGCGCGCTGACGCGCTTCCGTTTGCCGTGGCGCTGGGACGGCGCACCGGCTGTGCTGCAGAGCAGGGCATTGGACGAGAGCGGCTTCGTCCAGCCCAGCGGCGCACAGCTGGTCGATGCGCGCGGCTTCGAATCCAACTATCACTTCAACGCCATCCAGAGCTGGAAAGTGGCGAGCGACGGGGTCATCACCAATGTTCAGGTTTAGCGTTTTTACAGGTGCCGCTGCGCTTGCATTGTCATTCAGCGTGCAGGCCCAGGTGTACGGCATCGGCCATGCGGCCAGCGAGCGCGATCTGGCGGCATGGAATATCGAGGTCGCCACCGACGGCGTCGGCTTGCCTGCGGGCAGCGGCAGTGTGACCAACGGCAAGGCCATCTACGCGCAGCAATGCGCAGCCTGCCACGGCGCCAAAGGCGAGGGCAAGCCGGCCGACCAGCTGGTGGGCGGCAAGGGCACACTGACGTCGGCCAATCCGGTCAAGACCATCGGCAGCTTCTGGCCGTATGCCACGACGGTGTTCGATTTCATCAACCGCGCGATGCCTTATAACGCGCCGCAGAGCCTGACGCCCGATGAAGTGTATTCAGTGACGGCTTATCTGTTGTACCTGAACGGCGTGGTGACGGCGGACACCGTGCTTGATGCGCATTCGCTGCCCAGGGTGCGCATGCCCAACCGCGACGGCTTCATCGGCGATACCCGTCCCGATACGACCAATGTCGCCTGTCAAAAGAACTGCAGCATTCCCGCAAGACGTAAACCGTAGACGCAAGTTACATCCCCTGGCCAGTCATTTTCGAAGGAGAACAAGATGTCCGAAGCATTGCTCAATCTGCATCCCGTCGCCGGCCGCATCGGCGCTGAAATCCGCGACGTGCGCCTGTCTGGCGATCTCGGCCAGGAGACCTTTCACGCCATTCGCCAGGCGCTGCTGAAGTACAAGGTACTGTTCTTCCGCGGGCAACAACATCTCGACGACGTCGGCCAGGAAGCCTTCGCCAAACTGTTCGGTGAGCTGGTGGCGCATCCGACCGTACCGGTGCGCGACGGCACCGGCTATTTGCTGGAGCTGGATTCGGTGCACGGCGGCCGCGCCAATTCCTGGCATACCGACGTCACCTTCGACCTGGCGTATCCGCAGGCGTCGATCCTGCGCGCAGTGGTGATTCCGCAGGCGGGCGGCGACACCGTGTGGGCGAACACGGCGCAGGCTTATCTCGATCTGCCGCCGGCTTTGCGCCAGCTGGCGGACACCCTGTGGGCGCTGCATACCAATGATTACGACTACGCGGCGCGATTCAATACCGATGACGCCGGCCTCAAGCGCTATCGCGAAGTCTTCACGTCGAGGATCTATGAAACCGAGCATCCGGTGGTGCGCGTGCACCCGGAGACCGGTGAACGCACACTGGTGCTGGGACACTTCGTCAAGAAACTGCTCGGCTATCCGACCGGCGATTCCGAGCATCTGCTCAAGCTGCTGGAGAGCTATGTCATTCGTCTGGAAAACACCGTGCGCTGGCGCTGGACGGCCGGCGACATCGCGATCTGGGACAACCGGGCGACGCAACACTATGCGATCAACGACTACGGCAGCCAGCATCGCGTGGTGCGGCGGGTGACGATCGCCGGCGACGTGCCGGTTGGCGTCGACGGCCGTCGCAGCGTGTCGCGTAATGTGCAAGATAAGGCGCAAGATAGGGCGCAGGACAAGCTGCGTACGCCTGATGCTGTCATCGATGCAAAAGAGGCGGTGGCGTCATGAGCGGGCCGAAGAAACAACTGCGCCTGGGCGCCTTCCTGCAAGCCACCGGCCATCACGTGGCGGGCTGGCGCCATCCGCGCGCGCAACCCGACGCCGGCCAGAACATCGCGCATTACCGGCAGATCGCGCAGACCGCCGAACGGGCCAAGTTCGATGCGCTGTTCCTGGCCGACGGCGTGGCGATCCGTTCGCACGATGCGGAGACCTTGCACCTGACTTCGCGCGCCGCGACGTTCGAGCCGCTGACGCTGTTGTCGGCGCTGTCGCAGGCGACCGAACACATCGGCCTGGTGGCGACGGTGTCGACGACGTATAACGAGCCGTACCACGTGGCGCGCAAATTCGCCTCGCTCGATCACCTGAGCAACGGCCGCGCGGGATGGAACGTGGTGACCTCGTGGTCGGAGTCGGAGGCACACAACTTCAATCTCGACAAGCATCCCGAACACGGCGCGCGGTATGAACGCGCCGAAGAATTCGTCGACGTGGTGCGCGGCTTGTGGGATAGCTGGGAAGACGACGCCTTCCGCTTCGACCAGGCCGAGGGCGTGCATTTCGATCACAACAAGCTGCATGCGATCCATCACAAGGGCAAGCATTTCTCGGTGCGCGGGCCGCTCAACGTGGCGCGTCCGGTGCAGGGACATCCGGTGGTGGTGCAGGCCGGTTCGTCCGAGCCGGGCCAGGAGTTGGCGGCACGTACGGCGGAAGTAATCTTCACCGCACAGCAATCGCTGGAGGACGCGCAGCATTTCTACAGCAGCCTGAAATCGCGGCTCGCCAGGTACGGCCGCGAGCCGGATGAACTGAAGATCATGCCGGGCGTGTTCCCGGTGGTCGGCCGCAGCGAAAGCGAAGCGCTGGAAAAATTCGAAGAACTGCAATCGCTGATTCATCCGACCGTCGGCCTGTCGCTGCTGCAGCAGCATCTGGGCGGCATCGATCTGTCCGGCTATCCGCTCGACGGTCCGCTGCCAGAGAATTTGCAGGAGCCGAACGGCACCAAGAGCCGCTTCCAATTGGTGACGGCGCTGGCGCGTCGCGAGCAGCTGACGATCCGTCAACTGTATCTGCGCGTGGCGACTGCGCGCGGTCACTGGTCCATCCATGGTACGCCGGAGAGCATTGTCGACCGGCTTGAAGAGTGGTTCCTGAAGGGCGGCGCAGACGGTTTCAATATCATGCCCCCGACTTTGCCCGGCGGACTCGACGACTTCGTCGAGCTGGTGCTGCCGGAATTGCGCCGGCGCGGTTTGTTCCGCAGCGAATACGAAGGCAAAACCTTGCGCGAGAACTTGGGGCTGGCGCGACCGGCGCACCGGATTTATCAGCAGAGCGGCGCCGGCGTTTTGGGACGGGTAGCTTAAAAAGAGGGGCATTAACGTAAAAACGGCCTGGCTGCTTGCGCATGCCAGGCCGTTTTTATTGGCGGATCAGATCAGCGGATATCCAGCGCACGGTTAACGCTCAGCGCCGCCAGCGAGCAGACTGCGCCCGACAGCAGGTAGATGCTGACGTAAGCCAGACCGAAGTGAGCCGACAAGCCCAGCGCCACCAGCGGTGCAAAACCTGCGCCGACCAGCCACGCCAGATCGGACGTCAGCGCCGCGCCTGTGTAGCGATATTTGGCAGGGAAGTTGGCGGTCACGGCGCCGGCTGCCTGACCGTAAGACAGGCCGAGCAGGGCAAAGCCGACCAGGATGAAGATGTCCTGCCCGGTATCGCCGCCGTTGATCAGCGTCGGCACGAAGCCGCTCAGCACCGCAATCAGCACCGCCAGCGCGCCCAGCGTGGTGCGGCGGCCGAAGCGGTCAGCGATGGGGCCGGACAATACGATCCCGACCATCATCAGCACCGCGCCGAACACCTGCACCATCAGGAAGTCGCTCATCGAGCGCATCGAATACAGCGAAATCCACGACAGCGGGAACACCGACACCAGATGGAACAGCGCATAGCTGGCCAGTGCGGCGAGGGCGCCGATGATCAGGTTGCGGCCCTGGGTGCGGGTGATGTCGACGACGCCGGTCGGCTCCAGTTCACGTTCTTTCAACAGTTGCGCGTACTCGTCCGACGCTACCAGGCGCAGGCGGGCGAACAGCGCCACGACGTTGATCGCAAAGGCGACATAGAACGGATAACGCCAGCCCCACTCGAGGAAGTCGTCGCTGCTCAGGTTGCCGATCAGGTAGGCGAACACCAGGCCGGCGACGATGAAGCCCACCGGCGCGCCGAGCTGGCCCAGCATCGCGTACCAGCCGCGCTTGTTCTTCGGCACGTTGAGCGCCAGCAGCGAAGGCAAGCCATCCCACGAGCCGCCCAGCGCCAGGCCCTGGCCGATGCGCAGCACGGACAGCAGCACGATGGCGGTGAAACCCAGATGTTCGTATGTCGGCAGGAACGCGATGCCGGCCGTCGACAGGCCCAGCAGGAACAGCGCCAGTGTCAGTTTGACTTCGCGCCCGAGCTTTCGCTGGATGGCCATGAAAAGGATGGTGCCGAACGGACGCGCCAGAAATGCGAAGGCAAAAATGGTGAAGGAGTAGAGCGTGCCCTCGAGGCGTTGTTCAAATGGAAAGAAAATGGTGGGAAAAACCAACACCGAGGCTATGGCATACACGAAGAAATCGAAGTATTCTGAAGCCCTTCCGATGACCACGCCGATTGCAATATCGCCGGGTGCAATCACTGGATGATCAGATTTGGCATTATTTACATTATCAGAACCACCGACAGGCGTATTTGCAGAAAATTTGCCAGGAACTTCAGGGTGATGAATATGAGTGCTAGCCATGATCATTGTCTCTCTTTCTTGGTTCGGTCTGTAATGCCGCTACGTTCCGCCGGCACATTGGCACACTTGCAAACTCACCATCAAGATGACCGCGAGGGTAGGACAAATTGTCCAATCGCCAATGCCGAACGGTAAGTGTACATTAGCATGATTTGATAGCTCCGACTGGACTTTCCCTGCATGTTTTCACATCTCATTCGCCGCGGATTCATTTTTCTGCCTGCAATTTTGTTGGCCGGTTGCAATACCGTCGTCCTGAATCCTTCCGGGGACATCGCCAACCAGCAAGGCAGACTGATCATTATTTCCACCATCCTGATGCTGCTGATCATCGTTCCGGTGATTGTGCTGATCGGCCTTTTTGCGTGGCGTTATCGCCAGAACAATACCGCCGCGCGCTATGAGCCGGACTGGGATCACTCGACCCAGCTCGAACTGGTCATCTGGGGCGCGCCGCTGCTGATCATCATCGCGCTCGGCCTCTTGACCTGGATCAGCACCCACACGCTCGATCCGTATCGCAAGCTGTCGCGCCTGGATGCGCTGCGCCCCATCCCTGAAAACGTCAAGCCGCTGATCGTCGAAGTCGTCGCGCTGGACTGGAAGTGGCTGTTCATCTATCCGGAGCAAGGTGTCGCTACCGTGAATGAACTGGCTGCGCCGGTTGACCGTCCGATCGAATTCAGGATCACCGCCTCGACCGTGATGAACTCGTTTTATATCCCGGCGCTGGCAGGGCAGATCTACGCGATGCCGGGCATGCAGACCAAGCTCAACGCCGTCATCAACAAGCCGGGCGAGTTTGAAGGCTTCTCGGCCAACTACAGCGGCGCCGGTTTCTCGGACATGCGCTTCAAGTTCCACGGCGTGAGCGATGAAGACTTCGACGCTTGGGTCAAGAAGATCAAGTCCGGCGGCGGTGCGCTCAAGCGCACCGAATACCTGGCGCTGGAAAAGCCGAGCATCAAGGATCCGGTGCAGCACTTCAACGCCGTTGACGGCACGCTGTACCACGCGATCCTGAATCGTTGCGTCGCCGAAGGCCAGGTCTGCATGGACCAGCAGATGATGACCGACAAGAACGTCAAGGATGAAGGCAAGGGCGAAAAGACTGAAAAGGGCGCCGCCAAGGCCGCTCCGCAGGAAGTCGCGATGGCCGGCAGCCAGCACCACCATGAATAATCAATCGAAAGAATCGCCGGCGGCATTGTTGCGCGC
>NZ_AJHH01000565.1 GCF_000256565.1 Herbaspirillum lusitanum P6-12
CGCGCAACCGGCAAGAGCGTCATGCATGCAGTTTCGCATGGCGCCGCGACCTTCTTTTTCAGCGGAAAGTAACGATGCTAGACCATATTGACATGACCAAGCTGATCTTCGGCCGTCTGAGCTGGGAAGCGATTCCATACCATGAGCCGATCCTGATCGGTACCTTCGCCATGGTGGCGCTGGGCGGCATAGTGGTACTGGGCCTGCTCACCAAATATCGCCTGTGGGGCCCGTTGTGGCGCGACTGGATCACCAGCATCGACCACAAGAAAATCGGCATCATGTATGTCATCCTCGGCATCGTCATGCTGCTGCGCGGCTTCGCCGACGCGCTGATGATGCGCGCCCAGCAGGCCTTGTCTTTCGGCGATTCGGCCGGCTTCCTGCCGCCGCATCACTACGACCAGGTCTTCACCGCCCACGGCGTGATCATGATCTTCTTCGTGGCGATGCCGCTGGTCACGGGCCTGATGAACTACGTCGTGCCGCTGCAGATCGGCGCACGCGACGTGGCGTTCCCGTTCCTGAACAACTTCAGCTTCTGGATGACGACATTCGGCGCCGGCCTGGTCATGGCCTCGCTGTTCGTCGGCGAATTCGCCCGTACCGGCTGGCTGGCCTATCCACCTTTGTCGGGCATCCTCGGCAGTCCTGATGTGGGGGTGGACTATTACATATGGTCGTTGCAGATTGCCGGGGTAGGGACGCTCTTGTCAGGGATCAACCTGATCGCCACCATCGTCAAGATGCGCGCGCCGGGCATGAACATGATGAAGATGCCGGTCTTCACCTGGACGGCGCTGTGCACCAACGTGCTGATCGTCGCCGCTTTCCCGATCCTGACCGCCGTCCTCGGCATGCTGTCGCTGGACCGCATGTTCGGCACCAATTTCTTCACCAACGATCTCGGCGGCAACGCCATGATGTACGTGAACCTGATCTGGATCTGGGGCCACCCTGAGGTCTACATCCTGATTCTGCCTGCCTTCGGCATTTTCTCGGAAATCGTGTCGACCTTCAGCGGCAAGCGCCTGTTCGGCTACACCTCCATGGTGTATGCGACCGTCGTGATCACCATCCTGTCCTACCTGGTCTGGCTGCATCACTTCTTCACCATGGGTTCGGGGGCGAGCGTCAATTCGTTCTTCGGCATCACCACGATGATCATCTCGATCCCGACCGGCGCGAAGATTTTCAACTGGCTGTTCACCATGTATCGCGGCCGCATCCGTTTCGAAGTGCCCATGCTGTGGACCATCGGCTTCATGATCACCTTCGTCATCGGCGGCATGACCGGCGTGATGCTGGCGGTTCCGCCGGCCGACTTCGTGCTGCACAACAGCTTGTTCCTGATCGCCCACTTCCACAACGTGATCATTGGCGGCGTGGTGTTCGGCATGTTCGCGGGCATCAATTTCTGGTTCCCGAAGGCTTTCGGTTACAAGCTGGACGATTTCTGGGGCCGTTGCAGCTTCTGGTTCTGGTGCATCGGTTTCTGGGTTGCCTTCACGCCGTTGTACGTGCTGGGCTTCATGGGCGTGACCCGTCGCATGAGTCACTTCGAAGATCCGTCGCTGCAGATCTGGTTCCAGATCGCCGCCTTCGGCGCCTTGCTGATCGCAGCTGGCATCGGCTCGTTCATCATCCAGCTGGTGGTCAGCTACCTGCGCCGCGACAAGCTGCGCGACACGACCGGCGATCCATGGGGCGCCCGTACGCTGGAATGGTCGACTTCGTCGCCGCCGCCGGATTACAACTTCGCTTTCACTCCGCGCGTGCACGACAACGACGCCTGGGCTGACATGAAGGCCAATGGCTACACTCGTCCGCAAGATGGTTTCGTGCCTATCCACATGCCGAAGAACACCGGCGCCGGCTTCATCATTGCCGCTTTGAGCGCAGTGATCGGCTTTGGCCTGATCTGGCAGATGTGGTTGCTGGCCGGCGCTGGTTTCATCGCCCTGATGGCCGCGATCATCACGCACACCTTCAATTACAAACGCGATTACTACATTTCGGCCGACGACGTCGTCCTTACTGAAGCCAACCGCACACGCTTGCTGGATAGCCATGTCTGAGATTTCCCACAATTCCGCCGCAACCATGGACGCATCGCCTAGTTCGCGTTACTTCGTCAGGGAACATCATCCCGAAAACGGCACCTTGCTCGGTTTCTGGATGTACCTGATGAGCGACTGCCTGATCTTCGCCTGCCTGTTCGCCACTTACGCCGTGCTGGGCCGCAACTATGCCGGCGGTCCAACCGGCGCCGAGCTGTTCGACCTGCCGCTGGTAGCGATCAACACTTCCTTGCTGCTGCTGTCGTCGATCACGTACGGCTTCGCCATGCTGGAAATGCAAAAGCAGAAGGTCCGCACCACGCTGATCTGGCTGGCCGTTACCGGCTTGCTGGGCGCCGGCTTCATCTACCTGGAACTGTACGAGTTCGTGCACCTGATCCATGAAGGCGCGGGTCCGCAACGCAGCGGTTTCCTGACCTCGTTCTTCGCTCTGGTGGCGACCCACGGCCTGCACGTCAGCTTCGGCATCGTCTGGCTGATCACCCTGATGTTCCAGATCAACAAGCACGGCCTGACGCCTGAAAACGGTCGTCGCCTGATGTGCCTGTCGATGTTCTGGCACTTTTTGGACGTGGTCTGGATCGGCGTCTTCACCTTTGTTTACCTGATGGGAGTCCTGCCATGAGCGCGCCACAGCATCAAGAACACCCGTCACACGCCGAGAAATACGGCCATCAGGACGGCTTCGACGTACATCATCACGACCATACCGCCGACCACGGCAGCCTCAAGAGTTACACCATCGGCTTCGTGCTGGCGGTGATCCTGACGGCCATCCCGTTCTGGCTGGTCATGGGCAACGTGATCGAGAAATCCAGCACGGCAGGTTTTGTCCTGCTGGGCCTGGCGGTGGTCCAGATCGTGGTCCACATGATCTACTTCCTGCACATGAACTCCAGGTCCGAAGGCGGCTGGACCATCCTCGCGCTGATCTTCACGATCATGGTCGTGGTCATCATGCTGGCCGGTTCGCTGTGGGTCATGTATCACCTGAATCACAACATGATGCCCGGCATGAGCCAGGATCTGATCCAGGAAGCCGTGCCCGGTTCGATGCAGAACATGCAGCACAACATGCCCGGCATGAAGTGATCTGCCTGAATCTGAATCTGAATCTGAATCTGAACCCGCTGTAATCAGCAGTGACTCACAGCCACTCTCCAGGGCGCGCCGTTGCGGAAGCAGCGCCGCGCCCTCGGTCTTCCGGGCTGCGCCGTTTCCTTGCCGGCTGCATGCTCCTGGTTTTCCTCGGTTTCCTCGCGCTCGGCGCCTGGCAGGTCAAACGCCTGTTCTGGAAGCTCGACCTGATCGAGCGCGTCGACCGCCGCGTACATGCTGCACCGGTTGCACCTCCGGGTCCCGATGTCTGGTCAAACGTGACGGCCGATTCCCATGAGTATTTACATGTGCGCCTGAGCGGCACCTTCCTGTACGCCAAAAATTTTTAAAAATTTTTTTTTTTT
>NZ_AJHH01000566.1 GCF_000256565.1 Herbaspirillum lusitanum P6-12
CCCGCGACGTGCCGGCCATCGCAGTGTCGAGGAAGCTGGACCACGTCGCGCCGTATTTCATCGATGCGGAGGATATGCACAGCGCTGCGTCGGAACAGCAACGCGCCGCGAACGGACAAGCCGTCGGTGGACTGACCGTGATTTCCTTTCCCAACAATCATCTGGTCTACGCATTGACCTGGTTCGGACTGGCCCTGATGACGGGCGCCGCATTCTTCTGGATCGGACGCGACGAAAAACGCCGGCGCCTGTCCGCCGGGCAGAAAAACAAAGATGGCAAGCAAGGCCCAGACGCGGGATAATTCCGGCAAATTCGTCGTCTCCGACCCGCCAATTCACTCGTTTACCATGATCGACTGCGCATGATCGACAGCGTCCTTCCGCCAGGCCCTGAAATCGCCCGCGCGCCTGATCGCGCCGCCGGCCACAAGAACATGCTGCAACTGATCCAGTTGCGCTGGATCGCCGTGTTCGGCCAGATCACCACCATCATCGTGGTGATTTTCGGTTTCGACATCCATTTGCCGCTGCCGCACATGCTGGAAGTGCTGGCCTGCCTGATCGCCTTCAACATCGGCAGCCACCTGCGCTGGCACGAGCGGCCCTTCGTCACCAACCGCGAGCTGTTCCTGGCGCTGCTGGTCGACGTCGCCACCCTGACCGCGCAGCTGTACCTCAGCGGCGGCGCCAGCAATCCATTTGCCTTCCTGTACCTGCTGCAGGTTATCCTGAGCGCAGTGCTGCTGGAAGCCTGGTCCACCTGGACCATCGTCTGCATCACCGGCCTCTGTTTCGCCGGCCTGTCGCAGTTCTTCATGCCGTTGTCGCTGCCGCCGGACCATGATGAAGGCCTGTTCAGCCTGTACGTCGAAGGCATGTTGATCAGCTTCCTGCTGATCGCCGCCTTGCTGGCCATTTTCATCACGCGCATCAGCAGCAACCGCCGTGCCGGCGACGCCCAGCTGGCCGCCTTGCGCCAACGCGCCGCGGAAGAAGATCACATCGTGCGCATGGGCTTGCTGGCGTCCGGCGCCGCCCATGAACTCGGCACGCCGCTGGCGACGCTGGCGGTGATCCTGGGCGACTGGAAGCGCATGCCGGAATTCAGCAGCAACCCTGTGCTGATCGAAGAAATCAGCGAAATGCAGATCCAGTTGCAGCGCCGACCCACGGCGTCACGACGCTGGTCAACCGCGGCTTCATCGCCGCCGGCGCACACGACGAGAAGGAGGGCGCAGCCGAGGCGCCGGCCGAGGTCGTCGGTTTGCTGCGCATCAGCGAACCGCATGGCGGCTTCCTGCGCAAGAACGATGCTGCCGCAGACCGCTGGTTTTCGCGCGACGTGCCGGCGCGCGCGCGACATCGTCGAGGCATGTTCCCAGCGC
>NZ_AJHH01000567.1 GCF_000256565.1 Herbaspirillum lusitanum P6-12
TATACGCCGTGCGCGACATCGTCGAGGCATGTTCCCAGCGCGGCATCGAATACCTGACGCTGTTCGCCTTCAGTTCCGAGAACTGGCGCCGTCCGGCCGATGAAGTGTCCCTGCTGATGCGCCTGTTCATGACGGCGCTGGAGCGTGAAGTCAGCAAAATGCACGCCAATGACATCCGCCTGCGCGTGGTCGGCGACCTCAGTCGTTTCGACGCCAAGCTGCAGGACATGGTGACCAAGGCCGAGGCGCAGACCGCCGGCAACAAGGGCCTGACGCTGACCATTTGCGCCAACTATGGCGGCCGCTGGGACATCATGCAGGCGATCGGCAAGATGCTCCGCGAGCAACCCGGTGCGACCGATTTTTCCGAAGAGCAGTTGACACCCCATCTGGCGATGGCTTACGCCCCCGAACCGGACCTGTTTGTCCGTACCGGCGGCGAAGAGCGCATTTCCAATTTCCTACTTTGGCAACTGGCCTATAGCGAACTGTATTTCACCGAAACCTATTGGCCCGATTTCGACGGGGCCGAGCTGGACAAGGCGATTGATTCGTATCGCCAGCGCGAGCGGCGCTTCGGTCGGACCAGCGAGCAATTGGTCGAGCAGAAAAAGGCTTCCTGATGCTGAAAACGCGTGTCATCACGGCGTTGGTTCTCCTGGCAATCTTATTGCCCGTACTTTTCCTGAATAACTTTTTTGCTTTTGCTACGGTCACGGTGGCGTTCTTCGCTGCCGGCGTCTGGGAAAGCTTGCGACTGTTCCGCTATTCGCGCGCCGAGCTGTGGGCCGGTTTCTGGACGGTCGGTTACGCCGTCGTTGTCTTCGTCAGCGGACTGCCGAGCGTGCGCAGCCTGTTCGCCGTATGCGTGCTGCTATGGGTAATCCGCTTCGTTCCTGCGCTCAAGCTGGGCTTGCCCCAACTGAAAACACCTGCCAATCGCCTGCTCAGCATTACCTACACGCTGGCGCTGCTGGGTTGCTTCATTGCGATTGTTTCCCTGTTTCAACATTCTCCGCTGTATTTGCTGTCGGTCATGGCGATCGTCTGGGTTGCCGACATCGGTGCGTACTTCGCCGGCAAAGGTTTCGGCCGTCACAAGCTGGCGCCTTCAATTTCGCCGGGCAAATCCTGGGAAGGCGCCATTGGAGGCTGGCTGGCTGTCCTGGTCGCTGCTGCTGCGACGGTCATGTACCTGGATGGCGATACCTTCTCTGGGCGTCTGTACGAACGCTTCGGCTGGGTCGGTTTCCTCGTCGTCATGAGTTTGCTGGTGGCTGCCAGCGTCGTCGGCGACCTGTTCGAGTCACAGCTCAAGCGTCGTGCCGGCTTCAAGGACAGCAGCAATCTGCTGCCTGGACACGGCGGCGTGCTGGACCGGATTGATGCACTGATTCCGGTGCTGCCGCTGGCGGCGTTGATCGATCTCTGGTTGTAGGAGTTTCATGCAGGCAATTTCTGTTCTCGGTTCCACCGGCTCCATCGGCGTTTCGACACTGGACGTGGTGGGGCGTCATCCGGAGCGTTACCGGGTGTATGCATTGACCGCGCATTCGCGCGTTGACGAACTCGCGGCGCAATGCGTGCGTTTCCATCCTCAGGTCGCCGTGGTTGGCACCGCGGAAGCTGCGGGCGTGCTGCAGCAAAAACTGCGCGCGCAGGGATTGCGGACCGAAGTTGCTTACGGCCCGCAGGCGCTCTGCGACGTTGCCAGTGCGGCGGCATGCGACATGGTCATGGCCGCCATCGTCGGCGCTGCCGGCCTGGCCTCGACGCTGGCGGCGGCCCGCGCCGGCAAGAAAATTCTTCTCGCCAACAAGGAAGCGCTGGTGATGTCCGGCCAGTTACTGATCGACGCCGTGGCCGAACACAAGGCGACATTGCTGCCGATCGACAGCGAACACAACGCGATTTTCCAATGCTTGCCGCACGATTTTCGACGTTCGCTGGACGATGGCGGCATCGCCAAAATACTGTTGACGGCCTCCGGCGGACCTTTTCTCAAGCGCGCCGTCGACACGCTCGACAGCGTGACGCCGGACGAGGCGGTGGCGCATCCGAAGTGGGTCATGGGGCGCAAGATTTCGGTCGACTCCGCGACCATGATGAACAAGGGCCTGGAAGTCATCGAAGCGCACTGGCTGTTCGGTGCGCCGGCCGATCGGATCGAAGTCATGATCCATCCGCAAAGCGTGATCCATTCGATGGTGTCCTACATCGACGGTTCGGTGCTGGCGCAACTGGGCAATCCCGATATGCGCACGCCCATCGCCAACGCCATGGCTTACCCCGAACGGATCGCTTCCGGCGTGGCCCAGCTGGATCTGACGCAGATCGGTCAACTATTTTTCGAGCGTCCCGACCTGGCGCGTTTTCCGTGTCTCAAACTGGCGTATGATGCACTGCACGCCGGGGGCAGCTCGGCGGCAATCCTCAACGCCGCCAACGAAGTTGCCGTGGAGGCATTCCTGAATCAAGAAATCGGATTCCGCATGATCGACCAAGTGATCGCCCGCGTCATGGACAAGCTGCCCCACGGTACGGTCACCGATATCGATGCGTTGATCGAGCAGGACAAGATCGCGCGTTCCGTTGCGCAATCCTGCCTGACCTTATGATTTCTCCGTCATGAACCTGTTGCACACATTGCTGGCTTTCGCCGTTGCACTCGGCACATTGGTGGTCGTCCATGAGCTCGGACACTACTGGGTGGCGCGCCTGTGCGGCGTCAAGGTCCTGCGTTTTTCGGTCGGCATGGGACGTATCGTCTGGTCGCCTGCAAAACCATCGTCAGCGGCATCTTGCTGTCGGCCGGCGAAGCGCGTGGCGAGTCCTCGGTCAAGACCACGCTCAATACCTTCCTGGGCGACATCGCCGAGGAATTCCGCACCACGCGTCCCATCGTCGCCTTCGACTATCGGAACCTCATCGAACACGACATGCCGGTCGCCTTCGATTCAGCGCTCAAGCAGATGATCTGCAATGTCCTCGACAATGCGCTGGAAGCCTCTCCACGCTGGCTCAGTTTCACCGCCGCGCGTGAAGAAAACCAACTCAAGTTGACCGTTGACGACACCGGTCCCGGCTTCGTGCCGTCCATGCTGGACCAGATCGGCAAGCCTTACCAGTCGACCAAGGCCAAGACCGGCGGCGGACTGGGATTGTTCTTCGTGGTCAATGTCGCGCGCAAACTCGGCGGCGCCGTCACCGCGCACAATCGCAGCGAAAACGGTCACGTCGCCGGCGCCACGGTGTGCCTGACGCTGCCGCTGTCGGCCATCAGCCTGGAAGCGGAAAGTGCGGCAACTGCCGAGGAAAGGAACCATGTCGACTGAACGCCTGCTGCTCATCATCGAAGACGACGCCGCCTTTGCGCGCACGCTCAGTCGCTCGTTCGAACGGCGCGGCTATGTCGTCCTGCACGCCGCCAGCCAGGATGAAGCAGCAGCCTTGCTGACGCAGCACAATCCCGGCTACGCGGTGGTCGATCTCAAACTCAACGGCAATACCTCCGGCCTGTCTTGCGTGCAGATGCTGCACCAGCACGACGAAGCCATGCTGATCGTGGTGCTGACCGGATTTGCCAGCATCGGTACTGCAGTCGAGGCGATCAAGCTGGGCGCCATCCAATATCTCGCCAAACCATCCAATACTGACGACATCGAGGCCGCCTTCGGCCAGGTCGCCGGCAATACGGAAGTGGAGCTCACGGCACGCTCGACCTCCATCAAGAACCTCGAATGGGAGCGCATCCACGAAGTGCTGGTGGAAACCGATTTCAACATCTCCGAAACCGCACGCCGTCTCGGCATGCACCGGCGCACGCTCGCGCGCAAGCTGGAAAAGCAGCGCGTCAAGTAAATCCGATCAAGTGAGTCCAATCGGATAATCCGTCCCGGCAGGGCGACTCAGGAGCGGGAAGCGGAGGGCGGGGCGGCGTGATGAACCGGTGCATGCGTGGACGGAGGTGCGCTGGC
>NZ_AJHH01000568.1 GCF_000256565.1 Herbaspirillum lusitanum P6-12
CAATGGCGAACCGGTGCATGCGTGGACGGAGGTGCGCTGGCAACTGATGCAGCACGTGCTGGAAAAGACGCCGGCGCGTCTCGACGTTGAAAGCGCCGCTCCAAACGGCGGCAAACTGCTCAATACCGTCAAGTTGTCGCTTGACGGCGTATCGACCGAGGATCTGGAAGGCGACTTCCTGGCCAAACTGGGCATATCGTTGGCACGCCCGCAGGCGATCCTGGGCAAGATCATGGAAGGTCCGGCCATGCAGGCAGGGCTGCAAAAAGGCGATCTGATCCTGGCCGTCAACGGCGCGCCGATCAAAGACGGCCTGGCGCTGGTCGAGCTGGTGCGCGCCTCCCCGGGAAAACCGCTGACACTGCACGGCCTGCGCGGCCAGAGCGAGTTCGATATTGCAGTGACTCCCGATACGTTGACCGACAATGGCCAGACGATCGGCCGCATCAAGGTTGAAGTGCCGCTGGCCCCTGAGATGACCGTGGTCAGCGATCCCCCCTGGACGGCCATTGCCAAGGGGGCGGAAAAAACCTGGGACACCAGCGCCATGACGCTCAAGATGATCGGAAAAATGATCGTCGGACAAGTTTCATGGAAAAATATCACCGGCCCGATTACCATAGCGGATTACGCCGGTCAGACCGCCAAAGTCGGCCTGGTCAGCTACCTGAGCTTCATTGCGTTCATCAGCATCAGTCTGGGAGTGATGAACCTGCTGCCCATCCCGGTTTTAGATGGCGGGCATTTGCTGTATTATTCGCTGGAGATTTTGACCGGCCGTCCTGTTTCTGAGCGTTTTGGGGAAATTGCTCAACGCGCCGGTATGGGTATTCTGATGATGCTGATGCTCGTGGCCGCATTCAACGACATCGTGCGTCTGATGTTTTAAGGATTCGTTCCAAGCCGTCCGGGTCGCCCGGATGGCTTTTGACTTTACATATGTTCGGTCATTTCAGGCGATTACTTCGGCGCCGTTCATGCCCGGCATCA
>NZ_AJHH01000569.1 GCF_000256565.1 Herbaspirillum lusitanum P6-12
GGCAGCGGCGATTACTTCGGCGCCGTTCATGCCCGGCATCAGAAAGTCCACGATCAACAGGTCGAAATGGGCTCTTTGCAACTTTTCCAGCCCGAACCAGCCGTTCTCCGCCTGATCCACCGTATAGCCCAGGATTTCAAGGCATTCGACGATGAACTGCCGGACCTGGGCGTCGTCCTCCACCACCAGAATGTTGCCGGATTCCTTCGGTTCCAGCGGCTGGTCCAGCATTTCCTGATCGTGCTCACGCACCGGCAGCGCGCCGGCCACCGGTAGCCAGACCTCCACCGTCGTACCTTTTCCCACTACGCTATCGATGCGCGCCAGCCCGCCGGACTGATCGGCAATGCCGTACACCTGGCTGAGTCCGAGGCCGGTGCCTTTGCCGACCGCCTTGGTGGTGAAGAAGGGGTCGAATACCTTGCTGAGAATTTCCTGCGTGATGCCGGTGCCGGTGTCCTTGACCTCGATCACGATGTAGGCGCCGGGCTTGAGCACGCCATCGTGGGCGTAGCGGTGCTGCACGTTGATGGTCAGGTTGCCGCCGTCGGGCATGGCGTCGCGCGCGTTGATGGCGAGATTGAGGATCGCCATCTCGATCTGGTTGGCGTCGGCCACGGCGCGCGGCAAATCCTCGGCAACATTGATCGAGATGCTGATGCCGGTACCGACCGACACGGCGATCAGATCCTTCATGCCGTCGATGACCGAGGCGATGTCGACCGCTTTCAGGTCCAGCGTCTGGTTGCGCGAGAACGCCAGCAACTGCCCGGTCAGTTTGGCGCCGCGCTTGGTGGCGTTGCGCGCGGAACCGGCCATGCGCTTGATGCGTTCATCGGAGGAGAGCCGCTCGATCAGGTCGACGTTGCCGATGATCACGTTGAGCAGGTTGTTGAAATCATGCGCGATGCCGCCGGTCAGGCGGCCGATCGCTTCCATCTTCTGCGCCTGCACCAGCGCGATCTGGGTGCGTTCACGCTCGGACATTTCCTTCATCAGGCGGTCGTTGGCCTGGGCCAGTTCGGACGTGCGTTCCTGGATGCGCAACTCGAGGGTCTCGTTGAACTGGCGCAGATTGCTCTCGCTTTCGAGCAGACGATCCTCCGCCTCGCGACGGTCGCTGATATCGAGCGAGACGCCGGCCATCTGAATCGGCACGCCGACACTGTTATGGAGGGTCTGGCCGCGAATCTGCACCCAATGCACGGAGCCGTCCGGCCATACCACCTGGTACTCGATCGAGAAATCGTCTTTCGACAACAAGGCTGCTTCGATCACATCCAGATGGCGCTGGCGATCGTCGGCATGAATCGCGTTGATCAGGTCGTCGTAAGTGAATTCGCTCTCCGGCGCAATGCCGAAGTGCATCTTGCACGCATCTGAAACGATCAGGATGGAATTGGCCAGTTCCAGGCTCCAGGAGCCGAGACGTCCGGCATGCAGCGCCAGGCGCAGATGTTCTTCCGAGCGCGCGCGTTCCTGCAGATGGCTGCGGCTGAGGTATTGCCGGCGTCGCGCACGCAGCGCCGAGACTCCGGCGCGCAGCAGCGTCTCGCTATTCACGGGGCGCTCCAGCAAGATCATGTTGACCAGGCGCTCCAGCACGTCCAGCACCGGATTGCGTTCGGCATTGCGTTGCTTGGCGCTGAGGATCACGAAGGGAAAATCAGACCACGATTCCTGTTTTTCCACCCAGCGATGCAGCAGCGAAAAATCCGCATTGCCGAGTGCTTCCTCGGTAATCAATGCCGCCCCGGCGCCGATCTCCAGTTCCTGCATCAACTCGGCATAGCTGCTGCAGATTGCACATTTAAGGCCTTCGGCCGACAGCGTCTGCTCAATGACTTCCGCATCCCGGCCATGGGGAGCAAGGATGAGGATGCGTTCCTCCAACGGGAGATTAATCGGCATCGGTTGCCATGATGGGAGTTCTGCCGCGGTACGTCGGCAGTCCGCTCATGATGCCTTCAAAATCCTGTAAAGCTTCGCCTATCTGCAGTCCCTGGCTCGGACTGAGCCGGAACTCGTGGATGGAGCGCGGATGATTGCTGATGCGACTCTTGACCACCGATACGGCAGTGGCGATGTCGCCGCGCGCCTCGAAGAAACGGAACAACAGGATGGTGTCGCTGAGATAGCTGAGGTCGATGTCGGAACGGATTTCGCCGACCAGACCATGTTGTCCCAGCACCAGCAGCGTGGTGACGCCTTGCTGGCTCAGGTAGGACAGCATCTCGTGCATCTGCAGCAGCAGGAATTTTTCACCCGGCATCGACTGCATGTAAGCATTGAGACTATCGATCACGGCAAAACTGCGACCTTCGTTCTCGACTGCGTTGCGCACGGTGCTGGTGAACTCCCCGGGCGACATTTCAGCGGGATTGACCGAGTGGAGCTTGAGGCTGCCGTCGGCGATATAAGGCTCGACGTCCATGCCGAGTGCGCGTGCACGGCTCATCAATGTGCCCCGGCCTTCGTCGAACAGGTAATAGGCAGCGCGTTCGCCGCGGAACATAGTTCCATAGTTCATAAGATAGCTAA
>NZ_AJHH01000570.1 GCF_000256565.1 Herbaspirillum lusitanum P6-12
ACCGGCAAAAAACATAGTTCCATAGTTCATAAGATAGCTAATGAAATTACATTCCGCGCATTTCCCTGCCCCGATCTTTTCCCGTAGCCTGATCGCCGCCGCAGCGTTGACCCTTTGTACAGGCCAGGCATTCGCCGTCGAGCCGTTCGTGGTCAAAGACATCCGTGTCGAAGGCATTCAGCGTACCGAAGCCGGTACCGTCTTCAGCTATCTGCCGGTGCGCGTGGGCGACACATTCACGGATGAAAAGGGTACTGCCGCGATCAAGGCGCTGTACGCCACCGGATTCTTCAAGGACGTGCGCGTCGAAGCCGAAGGCGACGTGCTGGTGGTGCAGGTTGAAGAACGTCCGGCCATCGCCAGCGTCGACTTCACCGGCATCAAGGAATTCGACAAGGAACAGCTGACCAAGGCGCTCAAAGAAATCGGCGTCGCCGAGTCGCGTATTTTCGACAAGTCGCAAGTCGACCGCGCCGAACAGGAACTGAAGCGTCAATATCTGTCGCGCGGCCTGTATGGCGCCAAGGTCACAACTACCATCACGCCGGTCGAGCGCAATCGCGTCGCCGTCACGTTTGCCGTGGACGAAGGCGATACGTCGCGCATCAAGCAAATCAACATTATTGGCAACAAGGCATTTTCGGACGGCACGCTGCGCGACCAGCTCAAGCTGACGACGCCGGGCTGGTTCACCTGGTACACCAAGGCCGATCAGTATTCCAAGCAGAAGCTCGCCGGCGATATCGAATCGCTGCGTTCTTATTATCTGGACCGCGGCTATCTTGAAATGCAGATCGACTCGACCCAGGTCTCGATCACGCCCGACAAGAAAGACATCTACGTCACCATCAATATCAACGAAGGCGAGAAGTACACCGTCTCCGACATCAAGCTCGATGGTGAAATGTTCGGCATGGAAGCCGATCTCGCCGCGCTGGTGCAGTTGAAGAAGGGTGAAATCTATTCCGGCTCCAAGCTGACCGACAGCACCAAGAAAATCAGCGAACGCCTCGGCAACTTCGGTTATGCGTTCGCCAACGTCAACGCAAATCCGAACGTCGATCGCGAAAAGAAAGAAGTCGCCTTCACGATCATGGTTGACCCCGGCAAGCGCGTCTACGTGCGCCACATCAACATCGCCGGCAATACCAAGACGCGCGATGAAGTCATCCGCCGCGAATTCCGCCAGTTCGAAGACTCGTGGTATGACGGCGAGAAGATCAAGCTGTCGCGCGACCGCGTCGACCGCTTGGGCTATTTCAAGGAAGTTACCGTCGAGACGCCGGAAGTGCCCAACAGCAACGACCAGATCGACGTCAACCTGAAGGTCGAAGAAAAGCCGACCGGCAACATCATGATCGGCGCCGGCTTCTCGCAAACCGACAAGCTGAGCCTGACCGGTTCGATTTCGCAGGAAAATGCCTTCGGCAGCGGCAACACCATCGGCGTTGAAGTCAACACCAGCTCGCGCTATCGTACGATCGCCGTGTCGCAGACCAATCCTTACTTCACCGATGACGGCGTCAGCCGCACGTACGAAGTGTTCCTGCGGACGATTCGTCCGTCCGCGTACACTACCGGTGATTACCGCGTGAAAACGATCGGCGGCAGCGTCAAGTTCGGCGTGCCGTTCTCCGAGCTGGACCGCATTTTCTTCGGCATTGGTATTGAAAACACCAAGGTCGATACCGACAGCACCAGCCCGAGTCTGTATCGACAATATGTGCGCGACTTCGGCGCCGGCGGCGTAGCAGGCTGCGATGTCGTAAACAATGCCTCCTGCGGTGTCGGCACCGCCTCGACCACCAGCTTCCCGCTGACTGCAGCATGGCAGCGCGATAGCCGCGACAGTGCATTGGTGCCGACCAAGGGTCGTTACCAGCGCGCCAATCTGGAGTTGTCCGCCGTCGGCACCTTGAAGTACTATCGCGCAACATACCAGCATCAATACTTCCAGCCGTTCTGGGCGAATGCCGCAACGATCGCATTCAATGGCGAAGTCGACTACGGCAAGGGCATTGGCGGCAAGCCTTATCCTATCTTCAAGAATTACTATGCCGGCGGTATCGGCACCGTGCGCGGTTACGAGGCATCGTCGCTGGGTAACCTGAAAGATCAGTACGGTGATTCGATGGGCGGCGCCTCGCGCCTCCTTGGTAGCGTAGAATTGCAATTCCCGTTCCCGGGCTCGGGACAGGATCGCAGCTTGCGCTGGTTCACGTTCCTTGACGGCGGTAACGTGTTCGCGGACGGCGAACGCATCAAGATCAACGACTTGCGCTATTCGACCGGTCTCGGCATCAGCTGGATCTCGCCGATCGGTCCCTTGAAGTTGAGCTACGGCAAACCGTTGAACTTGAAGCAGGGCGACAAGTCCCAGAACTTCCAGTTCCAGCTCGGTACCGGTTTCTGATCGCAAGATCAGTCGGTGGCATAATTGAAATCTGTATTACGGAGAATGACCTTGAAGTTTATTACTAAATCATTGTTGTCGATGCAGGCCGCGACACTGGCCGTCGGCATGCTGTCGTTTGCAAACGTCCATGCTCAGGAATCGAAAATCGCGTTTGTCAGCACCGAGCGCATTTTCCGCGAAGCGATGCCTGCCAAGGCTGCGCAAACGAAACTCGAAGCCGAATTCGCCAAACGCGAAAAAGACATCGCAGACATGGCTGCACGCCTGAAGGCACAGTCCGACAAGCTCGACAAGGACGCTGCAGTGCTGTCGGAGTCGGACCGTGCAAAACGCCAGCGCGACCTGAGCGATCTCGACAAGGAATTCCAGCGCAAGCAACGTGAATTCCGCGAAGACCTGAACCAGCGCCGCAACGAAGAATTGTCCGTGGTTCTGGAGCGCACGAACAAGGTGATCCGTCAGATCGCTGAAGCAGAAAAGTACGACATCGTGTTCCAGGAAGCGGTCTATGCCAGCAAGCGCATCGACATCACCGACAAGGTGCTGAAAGAACTGTCGAAGTAATCCTGTCGCAAGCAATACCATTCATCACATGTTCACCCCAGGCGCGCGGATTGTTCCGAGAAGAAATATTCAATCTGCGTTGCCTGAGCAGGTAACGGAATAATCTACGAAGGCCAGCATGAGTATTCGGCTAGGACAGTTGGTCGAACGCTTGGGTGGCCAGCTCAAAGGCAATGCGCAGATCGAGGTCGGCGGTATTGCTCCTCTGGACGCCGCGACATCGTCGCACATGACGTTCCTCTCCAATCCCAGGTTTCGTTCGCAGGCAGAACAGACGCAAGCTGCGGCGCTGATTTTGTCCGAAGCGGATGATGAAGCCGTTGCCGCCTATCAGGGCGCGCGCATCGTCACCAAAAACCCGTATGCCTATTTCGCCAAGGCTGCCCAGCTGTTTGCCGCGCAGGCAGCGATTCCGGTTGCGGCCGGCATCCACGCCAGCGCCTGTGTCGACCCCAGCGCCCAAGTGGCGGCGAGCGCCACCATCGGTCCGCAGGTCGTCATTGAAGCCGGCGCCGTCATCGGTGAGCGCGCGGTTATCGACGCGGGCAGCTATATCGGACGCAATGCGCACATCGGCGCGGATACGCATTTCTACGCGCGCGTGACTTTCCACTCCGGGTGTGAAATCGGCGAACGCGGCATTGTCCATTCCGGCGTCGTCATTGGCGCGGACGGTTTCGGCTTCGCCAACGAGAGCGGCATCTGGGTCAAGATTCCGCAAGTGGGCAGAGTGGTGATCGGCAACGACGTCGAAATCGGCGCCAATACCACCATCGACCGCGGCGCCTTGTCCGACACGGTGCTGGAAGACGGCGTCAAGCTCGACAACCAGATCCAGATTGCACATAACTGCCATATCGGCGCGCATACAGCGATCGCGGCTTGCGCAGGCATCGCCGGCAGCGCCAAAATCGGCAAATATTGCTCGATCGGCGGCGCTGCCATGATCCATGGTCACATCACCATTGCTGACAGGGTGCATGTGTCGGCCGGTACGCTGGCATTGCGTTCCATTCAGGAGCCGGGACAATATACCGGCTTCTATCCCATCGCCAAGCACGGAGAATGGGAAAAATCAGCAGCATTGGTGCGCAATCTGGGCACAATGCGTGAGAAAATCCGTGCGTTGGAAAAAACGATCAAATCGCTTACAGAGCAGCTTACTGCGCAAAATACTGAGCAAAAAAAATGACTAGCCTCGACATCAATCAAATCAAAGAATATCTCCCGCACCGTTATCCGATGTTGCTGGTGGACCGCGTCCTCGAATGGGAAAGCGGCAAGGACATTACCGCCATCAAGAACGTGACCGTGAATGAAGAGTTCTTCAACGGCCACTTCCCGCACAAGCCGGTGATGCCGGGCGTGCTGATGATCGAAGCGCTGGCGCAGACTGCCGCGCTGCTGTCGTTCCTGACCGAAGGCCGCAAGCCGGACGCCAGCACCGTGGTGTATTTCGTCGGTATCGACAATGCGCGTTTCAAGCGTCCGGTGGAGCCGGGCGACCAGTTGAAGATGCACGTGGAAATCACCCGTCGCGCCCGCGGCATCTGGAAATACAAAGCGGTTGCGACCGTCGACGGCCAAGTAGCGGTTGAAGGCGACCTGATGTGCACCATGCGTAACGCCAACGACGCCAGCCAGGCAGGCTGATTCATGTCGCGTATTCATCCTACCGCTGTCATCGAGTCGGGCGCGCAGCTCGACTCGTCGGTTGAGGTTGGCGCCTACTCGGTCATCGGCGCCAATGTGCGCATCGGTGCCGGCACCAAAGTCGGCCCGCACGTGGTGATCGAAGGCCATACGACCATTGGCCGCGACAATCAGATCTTCCAGTTCGGCTCCCTCGGCGCTGCGCCGCAGGACAAGAAATACGCCGGCGAACCGACCCGCCTTGAGATCGGCGACCGCAACACCATCCGTGAATTCGTCACCTTCAACCTGGGCACCACCCAGGATGCCGGTGTCACCCGCCTTGGCGATGACAACTGGATCATGGCGTACGTGCACATTGCGCATGATTGCCAGTTGGGCAACAACATCATCCTGGCCAACAACGCCACCCTGGCCGGACACGTCCATCTGGGCGACTGGGTGTTCCTCGGCGGTTTTACGTCGGTGCACCAGTTCTGCAAGATCGGCGCGCACGCCATGACGGCATTTACCGCTGCCGTGAGCCAGGACGTTCCTCCATTCGTGACGGCTGCCGGTAACCGCGCCGTGCCGGCCGGCATCAACAGCGAAGGCCTGAAACGCCGAGGTTTCACGCCCGAACAGATCGCTGCGATCAAGCGCGCCTACAAAGCGGTCTATCGTTCCGGCCTGCCGCTGGAAGAGGCCAGGCAAGCGTTGCAGCAGCAAGAAGAAAATTCCCCCGAGTCCGCCGCTCACATCCGCCTGATGCGCGAATTCATTGCCTCGTCCTCTCGTGGCATCATCCGATAACATCTCCATCGCCATGGTCGCCGGCGAAAGTTCGGGCGACCTGTTGGCGAGCCGTTTGCTGTCCGGCTTGCGTCCGCGCCTGCCGGATGCACGCCTGCACGGCATTGGCGGACCGCATATGGCGGAGCATGGCTTCGTGAGCGACTGGCCGATGGACAAATTGACCGTGCGCGGCCTGTTCGAAGTGGTGCCGCGTTATCGCGAACTCAAGGGCATACAAAATACGCTGCGCGACCAGTTGCTGGCCGAACGGCCGTCCGTATTCATCGGCATCGACTATCCCGGTTTCAACCTCGGCCTCGAGCAGCAACTGCGCGATGCAGGCATCCCCACCATGCATTTCATCGGTCCGCAGATCTGGGCCTGGCGCGGGGGACGCATCAAGAAAATCGCGCGCGCGGTGTCGCACATGCTGGTGATCTTCCCGTTCGAGGAAGAGATTTACCGCAAAGCCGGCGTGCCGGTGACCTACGTCGGGCATCCGTTGGCGGAAATCATCCCGATGGAACCCGATCAGGCCGGTGCGCGTGCCGCGCTCGGGTTGCAGCAAGACCGTCGCATCGTGGCGATCCTGCCGGGCAGCCGCATGTCCGAACTCAAGTACAACACCGTCAGTTTCCTTGGCGCGGCCAGATTGTTGCGCCAGCGCGAGCCGCAATTGCAGTTCGTGGCGCCGATGGCGGGTGACAAGCAGCGCGCGTATTTCGAACAATTGATTGCCGAGACCGGCGCTGTTGATCTTGGCATCCACGTCGTCAGCGGCCAATCGCATGCGGCCATGGAAGCAGCCGACGCCGTACTGGTCGCTTCCGGTACGGCATCGCTGGAAGTGGCCTTATACAAGAAACCGATGGTCATCGCCTACAAGATGATGCGCGCTTCCTATGCGATCATGCGCCACATGAACTACCAACCCTGGGTTGGCTTGCCGAATATCCTGGCGCGAGAATTCGTTGTGCCGGAATTGCTGCAGGATGCCGCCACGCCACAGGCGCTGGCCGATGCGTTGTGGAAGCAGCTTGACGATCCTGTGCATTGCCGCAACCTGCGCCAGCGTTTTACCGACATGCACCACACCTTGCTGCGCGATACCGCCAACGCCAGCGCTCAGGCGGTATGCGCCTTGCTGGATCGGCAGCGTGCACGATTTGCACCAGGAAGCTGAAAGTCATGGCGAAGAAACAAGATCTGAATCTGTCCCTGTTTGCGTTCGACAACTATGTCGGCGAGATCATTTGCGGCGTTGACGAAGCAGGGCGTGGACCGTTGGCGGGACCGGTATTCGCCGCCGCAGTCATTCTCGATCCGGCGCGGCCGATAGTCGGCCTGCGTGACTCCAAGAAGTTGTCCGAGGCCAGCCGCGATGCGCTTGCGCTTGAAATCAAGGATCGCGCCATCGCCTGGGCAATTGCAGAATGCTCGGAAAATGAAATCGACCAGCTCAATATCCTCCACGCCAGCATGCTGGCCATGCGGCGCGCGGTCGAGGCGCTCGAGACCATCCCCACGCTGGCGCTGATCGACGGCAATCGCTGTCCGGTGATGACGATACGTTCGGAAGCCATCATCAAGGGTGACGACAAGGTGCCGGCGATCTCGGCGGCATCCATCCTTGCGAAGACCGCACGCGACGCCGCCTTGCTGGTGCTGCACGCACAGTATCCGAATTACGCCTTCGATCAACACAAGGGCTATCCGACTGCATTGCATCTGGAGCGCTTGCAGCTGCACGGCGTCTCGCCGGTGCATCGCAAGTCGTACGCGCCGGTGCGCGCCTTGTTGAACGCCGGCTGAAGGGCGTCACGATGAAAACGATTTCTTCGCGCGATAACCCGCTGTACAAGGAACTCAAGCAGCTCGCCACCAGCGCACAGGCGCGACGCAAGGCCGGTCGCAGCCTGCTCGACGGCGTGCACCTGGCGCAAGCTTATTTGCAGGGAGCAGGCAAGCCCGCGTTCTGCATCGTCGCCGAGAGCGCGCTGCATCACGCTGAAGTGGCGCCGGTGCTGGCGCAGTGCGAAGCTGCAGGCAGTCAGTGCATTTGCCTGACCGATGCGCTGTACCAGGCGGCCAGCCAGGTCGAAAACGGTGTTGGATTATTGCTGGTGATTGCCACGCCGCAGCCGTCCGCGCCCACGGCGCTGACAACGTCTGCCGTGTTGCTCGACGGCCTGCAGGATCCCGGCAATCTGGGCTCCATCCTGCGCAGCGCCGCGGCGGCAGGTATCGGCCAGGTGTTCTGCTCGGCAGGCACCGCCGCAGCGTGGTCTCCCAAAGTCTTGCGCGCCGGTATGGGAGCGCATTTCCAACTGGAGATATTCGAGAATGCCGATCTGCTGAGCCTGTGCAAGGGCAGTGCAATTCCCGTATTGGCGACTAGTTCCTACGCGCAAAAGAACATCTATCAAACCGACCTCACGCAGGCTGTCGCCTGGCTGTTCGGCCATGAAGGGCAGGGTGTCGCCGACGACTTGCTCGACGCAGCCAGCGATAAGGTCGTGATTCCGCATCTCGGCGAGATGGAGTCGCTCAACGTCGCTGCCGCCGCAGCGGTATGTTTCTTTGAGCAGGTCCGGCAAAAGCAGGGCAACGCTTCCTGAGTTGGCGATGAACTTCCCGTCGCCGGATCTCCATGCCTATTTCAGCGGACGCTGGAATTTCCTGCGAACAATGTTCGGCGCCGACGACGTTCTGATCGGCGAAGCCGAAGGCGCGGCCGAGTTCTTGCCGGGAGCCGGCACGTCTCTGTTGCATTACAAGGAATCGGGACAATTGCGGCTGGCCGCCGATCAGCGCGTGGTCGCCTTTTCGCGGCGCTTCGACTACGAGGTTGCAAGCGATGTTGTGCACGTGGTGTTTGCCGACGGCATGCAGGCCGGACAGGCTTACCAGAGCTATCGCTATGACGCGGTGAAACAGGCTTTGCTGCCGGTCGAGACGCATCTCTGCATTCTCGACCGCTACGACGGCAGCTATCAGTTGATTGACGATGAACAGTTCGAATTGCGCACACGCATAGACGGCCCGCACAAGGATTATCTGGTGCACACGCGTTTCACCAGACAGCCCGGCTAGTTTGCATATGGCATGCTGATGTGAAGATCAGCGCGTCTCCGGCTTGATTTCCTGCAGGATGGTGGCGGCGATTTCTTCGATCGACTTGGCTGTCGACGACATCCAGCGGATGCCTTCACGGCGCATCATCTTTTCTGCCTCATTGATTTCATAGCGGCAGTTTTCGATGGCGGCGTATTTGCTGCCGGGGCGGCGCTCATTGCGCACTTCGGACAAGCGTTCGGCGGCGATGGTCAGGCCGAAGATCTTCTTCTTGAAATTCACCAGCCCGCTCGGCAGCTTGTCGCGTTCGAAGTCTTCCGGAATCAGTGGGTAGTTGGCCGCCTTGATGCCGTATTGCATCGCCAGATACAGGCTGGTCGGGGTCTTGCCTGAACGCGACACGCCGACCAGGATGACATCGGCGCTGGCCAGATTCTTGTTGGACTGGCCGTCGTCATGCGCCAGCGAGAAATTGATCGCCTCGATGCGGTTCTTGTACTCTTCCGAATCGGCCGTGTTGTGGCTGCGGCCGATGGTGTGGGTCGACTTGACGCCGAGTTCCTGCTCCAGCGGTTCGACGAACGTCTGGAACAAGTCCATGTGCATCGCCCGCGACTGGCGGATGACCGCCGACAGATCGGCTTTCACCAGCGTCGAAAACACGATCGGCGCCTTGCCGTCGACTTCGGCCACTTCATTGATGCGGCGCGTGGCGTCGTAGGCCTTGTCCAGCGTATCGACGAACGGCAGCCGCACTTGCTTGAAGCGCAGCTCGAACTGGCTGAGGACGGAGTGGCCCAGCGTTTCCGCCGTAATGCCGGTGCCGTCGGAAACGAAGAACACCGTGCGGTTGGCGGGCGGCAAGGGGACCGGGTGGGAAGACGGGGCAAGATCGAGCATAGTGTTGTTAAAGAGAAAACAATAAAAAATAAGAGGGGGGATGAAAAAAAAGCCGGCTACCCTGTAAAATGCCATGCAACAGATTGAGAAGCTAGCTCAAAATGACCCTGAACGTGCTGCGCAAGTTGACCGAAACCATCTGGATGTTTGCCTTTGCAAACACCTTCGGAACTGCCGCGCGCCGTTTGCATCACGTCATGCACCTCATGAGCCGTGCCGCAGTACCTGCAGTTGGTCCGGCACTTGCTTCAGCACTTGCACCAATTATGTCGCCTTCGTCCCAAAATAACAAAGAACAAATGACGATCGCCGGCGCCGCGAAGATTTCCCATCATCAAACTAGAGGTTGTTATGTCCAACGCAGTAAACATGGGTTCTGCCCAGGGGGCCGCATACGTAGTCTCCTTTGAAAATCTTCGCATGACGGATGTCGAGTCCGTCGGCGGCAAGAACGCGTCGCTGGGTGAAATGATCAGCCAGCTGGCCGGTGCCGGAGTCCGCGTGCCAGGTGGCTTTGCCACGACCGCACAGGCTTTCCGCGACTTTCTGGAACACAGTGCAAATGGCGGCGCAACGCTGGCTCAACGCATTGCGGATCGTCTCGTTACGCTGGACATCGAAGATGTGCGTGCATTGGCGCAAGCCGGTGCGGAGATTCGTCAATGGATTATCGACACGCCTTTCCAGCCTGCGCTGGAACAGCAGATCAAATCCTTCTACGACAAACTGGTTGCCGACTCCACCGCGGAGATGTCGTTCGCCGTGCGTTCGTCCGCGACTGCAGAGGATTTGCCTGACGCCTCCTTTGCCGGTCAGCAGGAAACCTTCCTCAATGTGGTCGGCATCGACAACGTGCTCGAAGCGATGAAGCATGTGTTCGCGTCGCTGTACAACGACCGTGCGATCTCGTACCGCGTCCACAAGGGCTTCACCCACGCCGAAGTCGCATTGTCTGCCGGCGTGCAGCGCATGGTCCGTTCCGACGTCGGCGCCGCCGGCGTCATGTTCACCATCGACACCGAATCGGGCTTCAAGGACGTGGTCTTCATCACGTCCAGCTACGGCCTGGGCGAAACAGTGGTGCAGGGCGCGGTCAATCCGGACGAGTTCTACGTTCACAAGCCAATGCTGGAACAAGGCAAGCTGCCAATCATCCGCCGCAACATCGGCTCCAAGCTGATCAAGATGGAATTCACCGGTGAAGCCAAAGCCGGCCGCTCGGTCAAGACCGTCGACGTGCCGGTCGAAATGCGCAATCGCTATTCGCTCAACGACGCCGAAATCGTCGAACTGGCCAAATACGCCACCATCATCGAGAAGCACTACGAGCGTCCGATGGACATCGAATGGGGCAAGGATGGCCGCGACGGCAAGCTGTACATCCTGCAAGCGCGTCCGGAAACCGTGAAGTCGCAGCAAAAGGCGACCGACGCGCAGCAGCGTTTCAAACTCAAGGGTTCCAGCACCGTGCTGGCAACCGGGCGCGCCATCGGCCAGAAGATCGGCGCCGGTCCGGTGCGCGTGATTCGCGATGCCGCCGAAATGGAACGCGTCCAGCCAGGCGACGTGCTGGTGGCCGACATGACCGATCCGAACTGGGAACCGGTCATGAAGCGCGCTGCAGCGATCGTCACCAATCGCGGCGGCCGCACCTGTCACGCAGCGATCATCGCGCGTGAACTGGGCGTGCCGGCAGTGGTCGGTTGCGGCGACGCCACCGACGTGCTCAAGGACGGCACGCTGGTCACCGTTTCCTGCGCCGAAGGCGATGAAGGCAAGATCTACGACGGCCTGCTGGAAACCGAAATCACCGAAGTCGCACGCGGCGAATTGCCGTCGATTCCGTTGAAGATCATGATGAACGTCGGCAACCCGCAACTGGCGTTCGACTTCCAGTCGATCCCGAACGGCGGCGTCGGTCTGGCGCGTCTGGAATTCATCATCAACAACAATATCGGCGTGCATCCACGCGCGATCCTGGAATACCCGAACATCGACGCCGACCTGAAGAAGGCCGTCGAGTCGGTCGCCCGCGGCCATGCTTCACCGAAGGCCTTCTACGTCGACAAGCTGGCCGAAGGCATCGCCACCATCGCGGCGGCATTCTGGCCCAAGCCGGTCATCGTGCGCCTGTCCGACTTCAAGTCGAATGAGTACAAGAAGCTTATCGGCGGTTCGCGCTACGAGCCGGACGAAGAAAATCCTATGCTGGGCTTCCGCGGCGCCGCACGTTACCTGTCGGCCGATTTTGCTGAAGCATTCGAAATGGAATGCCAGGCCATGAAGCGCGTGCGCAACGACATGGGCCTGACCAACGTCGAGATCATGGTGCCGTTCGTCCGTACCCTGGGCCAGGCGGAAAAGGTCATCGGCCTGCTCGGCAAGAACGGCCTCAAGCGCGGCGAAAACGGCCTGCGCGTCATCATGATGTGCGAAGTGCCTTCCAACGCGATTCTGGCGGAAGAGTTCCTCGAACACTTCGACGGCTTCTCGATCGGTTCCAACGACTTGACGCAGCTGACATTGGGCCTGGACCGCGACTCCGGCATGGAGTTGCTGGCAGCCGATTTCGACGAGCGCGATCCGGCCTTGCAAGCCTTGCTGACCAAGGTCATCTCGACTTGCCTCGCCAAGGGCAAATACGTCGGCATCTGCGGCCAGGGTCCTTCGGACCATCCGGATTTCGCGGAATGGCTGATGAAGCAAGGTATCGAATCGATCTCGCTGAATCCTGATTCGGTGATCGACACCTGGCAAAAACTGGCCGCCAGCCACGCAGGAAAATAAGCAAGCTGCGTTATCTCGGCTTATTTGCTTCAACAAAAACGCGGGCTTCGGGCCCGCGTTTTTGCTTTTTGCGAATAGGCTGTTACAGTCTTGCCGATAAGCAGGTCTGCAGCAGTTTTTGCAGCATTCAGAAAAGGAACAAGGACATGATGGACTGGGCGATATGGTTCGTAGCGGCCGGCGTGGCAATCGGCGTGGAACTCTTTACCGGCACGTTCTATTTGCTGATGATTGCGATCGGTCTCGGCGCCGGCGGCGTCGCCGCGCTGTTGGGCGGAAAGTTGGAGTGGCAGTTGCTGCTGGCGGCGGCGATCGGTTTTGCCGCCATCGGCGCATTGCGGCGCAGCCGCTTCGGTCGCAGGCATGAAAATGACGCCGGGCGCGATCCCAACGTGAACCTCGACATCGGCCAAAGCGTGAGCGTCGATCACTGGAACGACCTCGACGGCACCCACACTGCGCGCATCCGCTATCGCGGCGCGGAATGGGACGTCGAACTCGCAGCGGGCAGCCCTGTGCAAGCAGGACAATTCATCATCCGGGAAGTACGGGGCAGCCGCCTGATCGTCTCTCACCAAGCCTCTCAACACTAGGAGAATATTCATGTTCGGAAGCGTGACGCTGGTCATTTTTTTCATTGCCATCATCTTTGTCATCAAGACCGTCAAAGTCGTGCCTCAACAGCATGCCTGGGTGGTCGAGCGCCTCGGTAAATACCACGCGACGCTCGGGCCGGGCCTGAACATCGTGGTGCCTTTCATCGATCGTGTCGCCTACAAGCACGTCCTCAAGGAAATCCCTCTCGACGTACCGCCGCAAGTCTGCATCACGCGCGACAACACGCAGCTGCAGGTCGACGGCATCCTGTACTTTCAGATCACCGATCCGATGCGTGCATCCTATGGTTCGTCGAACTACATCGCGGCGATCACGCAGTTGGCGCAAACCACCTTGCGTTCCGTGATCGGCAAGATGGAACTCGATAAGACTTTCGAAGAGCGTGATCACATCAACACCGCCATCGTCAGCGCCATTGACGAGTCGGCCGCGAACTGGGGCGTGAAGGTGCTGCGTTACGAAATCAAGGACCTGACGCCGCCCAAGGAGATCCTCCATGCCATGCAGGCGCAGATCACCGCCGAACGTGAAAAGCGCGCTGATCGCCGCTTCCGAAGGCCGCAAGCAGGAGCAGATCAACATCGCCACCGGCGAACGCGAAGCCTCGATCGCCAAGTCGGAAGGCGAAAAGCAGGCGTCGATCAACCGCGCCGAAGGCCAGGCCGCAGCCATCATCGCCATTGCCAACGCCAGCGCCGAAGCGCTGCGCAAGACGGCTGCGGCGATCCAGTCGCCGGGCGGGGAAGAAGCGGTCAACCTGAAAGTCGCAGAACAATATGTCGCGGCGTTTTCGCAACTGGCCAAGACCAACAATTCCATCATCGTGCCAGCCAACCTGAGCGACATGAGCACGCTGATTGCCAGCGCGCTGCAAGTCGTGAAGGCGCAGGGGAAATAAGCGAAGGCTTCAGCCGATACGGCAACGTCGAATCAAAAAAGCCTGAAGAGAAATCTTCAGGCTTTTTTAACGGCTATCGCAAAGCAATCATGCAATCAAACCGCAGCAAGCGCCTGATCCAGATCTGCAATCAGATCGTCGATATGCTCAATGCCAATCGACAGGCGCACGGTGTCTTCGGTGACGCCGGCTTTGACCAGTTCGGCCGGCGAGAGCTGGCGATGCGTGGTCGAGGCCGGATGCGTGGCCAGTGATTTGGCGTCGCCGATATTGACCAGGCGTGTGAACAGTTGCAGCGCATCCTGGAACTTTGCGCCGCCGGCGAGGCCGCCCTTGACGCCAAAAGTCAGGATGCCCGACGGCTTGCCCTTGAAGTATTTTTGCGCCAGGGCGTGGTCGGGATGATCTTCAAGCCCGGCATAGTTGACCCAGTTCACCTTCGGATGTTTTTTCAGGTGCTGCGCCACCGTCAGTGCGTTGGCGGTGATGCGGTCGAGCCGCAAGGCCAACGTTTCAATGCCCTGCAGGATCTGGAAACTGTTGAACGGCGACAGCGCGGCTCCGGTATTGCGCAAGGGCACCACGCGGGCGCGGCCGATGTAAGCCGCTTCACCCAGCGCTTCGGTATAGACCACGCCGTGGTAGCTGACGTCGGGCTCGTTGAGGCGCTTGAAGCGCTCCTTGTGCTTTGCCCACGGGAACTTGCCGGAGTCGACAATCGCACCGCCCAGGCTGGTGCCGTGGCCGCCCAGATACTTCGTCAAGGAGTGCACCACGATGTCGGCGCCATGTTCGAACGGCCTGAGCAGATAGGGCGTGGCGACGGTATTGTCGACGATCAGCGGGACGCCGTGGCGATGGGCGATCTCGGCGATGGCGGCAATGTCGGTGATGTTGCCGAGAGGATTGCCGATGGATTCGATGAACACCGCCTTGGTGCGCGCATCGATGTGCTGCTCGAAGGAGGCTGGCGTGCGCGGATCGGCGAAGCGCGTCTCGATGCCGAATTGCGGCAGCGTATGCGCGAACAGGTTGTAGGTGCCGCCGTACAGCGTGGAGGCCGAGACGATATTGTCGCCGGCTTCGGCGATGGTCTGGATGGCATAGGTGACCGCCGCCTGGCCCGACGCCACCGCCAGCGCAGCAATGCCGCCTTCCAGCGCCGCGACGCGTTTTTCCAGCACGTCCTGCGTCGGATTCATGATGCGTGAATAAATATTGCCTTGCACCTTCAGGTCGAACAGGTCGGCGCCATGCTGCGTGTCGTCGAAGGCAAACGCCACCGTCTGGTAGATCGGCACCGCCACCGCCTTGGTGGTCGGGTCAGGCGTGTAGCCGGCATGCACGGAGAGGGTTTCGAATTTCCATTGCGGTGCTTGTGTCATCGGATCTTCCTGCAGGTCAAGAATAACGTGAGAGGGAAAAATGACTCTAACCAGCCGCCGATGCGCAGCGAACGAATCATTTTGCATATCCATATGCGGTGCGGGCGGGCTCGATGCATTCGTCGACAAAGTTGTGCCGGAACTGCCGCGGCGTGGAATTTTCCGTCACTGACACGCGGGCAAGACGCTGGGTGAAAATCTCGGCTTGCCGCGGCCGGCGCACAGGTTCTTCTCCGGAAGGTGATTTACCGCGCTGCCGGCATCTTGCGCATCCAGTCCGGCAGTCTGGTCCATGCCAGTTGGCGTGGATCGAGGGGGAAAGCCCCCGGCGCGGCGCAGATCAGAATGTCGCTCGCAATGGGTGCGAAGTCGGCGCGGAAGTGGACTGTACTTTTGACCGCGATGATCGCTTGCTCTGACGGCTCAATGCCGATGAATCGCAGCAGTTCCAGGTCGAGCAGTTGCACCGGTTTCGATACGACCACCACGCGCACGCCGCCGACCGCCAGCAGAGCGCTCGGACCGAGTGTCAGCCGGTAGCCGCTGAAGACGCTGCCGGTGGCGGCCCAACC
>NZ_AJHH01000571.1 GCF_000256565.1 Herbaspirillum lusitanum P6-12
CACCGGACCGCCGTTGTGGCGGGCAATCGTGATGGCGCGCGTCACCGCATCCTGTGCAGAAAATATCTCGCCGTTGAATTGTGTTTCGGCCGCATTGACGGCGTCTAGCAAGCTTTGCGCTGCATCCCGTGCCGACTGTGCCGATGCGCCGTAAGCCCAGACCGCAGGGCCGCATTTTTCGACATCGGCCGCAGGAAAGCCCATCGTGAACGAGGCGCTGTCCTTACCTGCCGCATTGACATGGTCGAGCAACGCATACAAGTCGCGTGCGGGCGCATCGTCGGTGCATTGCCAGCACATCGGAATCAGATAGGGCGCACGCAGCCAGGCGACATGCGCTCGCGGCGCTCCGGCCAGTCGGCGTTCGATCCAGTTGAAGGCACGCGCGCCGGTAGCAGCCATGTCCACATGCGGGTAAGTGCGATAGGCGACCAGCACGTCGGCGTGGCCGATCATCTTTTGCGAGACGTTGGCATGCAGGTCGAGGCTGGCGACTATCGGAACGTCTTCACCGATCACCGCGCGCACGCGCTGCAGGATTTCTCCGTC
>NZ_AJHH01000572.1 GCF_000256565.1 Herbaspirillum lusitanum P6-12
GTCGCGCGTGACGCGACCGGATGGCCCGGCTGCGCACCACACAGTTGGAACCAAAGTGTGCGGCGTTTGCCGGGCGGCCGCAATGAAGCCTGCCATGGGGATATTGGACGGTGCCGAACCTGGCGCCGCGCTCATTTCGGGCAACAATGCATCGCCCTCCAGCAGACCGGGCCAGGTGTCGGCGGTGGCAAAGTCGGTCCATGTCGTCGGCGTGCGGGAGAACGTATTGGTTTCGTGTTGGAAACCGCCGATGGCGATGCGCATTCGATGCTTTCCTGATAATAAAAACGCGTGGAGCGAAGATTAAAACGACGGCTGAGGCATTGACGCTAGCAGATCGAGGAACGAAACTGCAAAGTCGCATGTCGCATAAGCTAACTCGGAATAGTTATTTTCGCTGAGTAGTACGAGATCCTACAATCGACATCTTTGCCTGCAAATCTTGCGGTCGGTCATCGGTGAGCGCATCGGCTCATTGTCTTGTCATCATGCAAACGCAGCAGGCAGTTTTCCTGGAGCATCCGTAGTGAATTCCGTCTCTTCGACCGGCGCGCGCATAGGTATCGACGTCGGAGGCACCTTCACCGACTTCGTCCTGTACGACACCCAACGCAGGCAACTCGCCTACCACAAAGAACCCAGCACTCCAGCCGATCCGGCCCTCGCAGTCCGTAACGGTCTGGCCGCGCTGATTGCGCAAAACGGATTGGCGCCGTCCGACATCGGCGTGCTGCTGCACGGCACCACCATCGGCCTCAACGCCATCATCCAGCGTCGCGGCGCCCGCGTCGGCCTGGTCGTCACGGAAGGTTTCCGCGACGTGCTGGAGATCGGCCGTGCGCGCATGCCGTCTTCGTTCGATTTCCATGCGACCCGCGAAGAACCGTTCCTGCCGCGCGAACGCGTGCTGGAAATCGGGGCGCGTTTCAATCGCGACGGCAACGTCACGCGCTGGCCCGACGCCGGGCAGATTGCATCGACGGCGCAGCAGATTGCGACACTCGACGTCGACGCCGTGGTGGTCATGTTGATCAACGGCTACCTGCAGCCGGAGCGCGAGGCCGAACTGGCCGCCGCCTTGCAGCAGGCGTTGCCGGCGCTGCCAGCGCGGCCAGCGACGACGCCCGCAATGCAGATAGCGGTCTTGTCGGCGGCGCAGACCTGGCCCGAGATCCGCGAATACGAACGCACCGTCGTGGCGTCGCTGAATGCTTACATACAACCGCTGATGCGCCGTTACTTCGAGCGTCTGGCGCAACTGGCGGCCGAACTGGGCGTTACTGCACCGATCCTGGTGACGGCGTCCAACGGCGGCTCGCTGTCGCTCAACGCCGCGCTCGGGCGTCCGATCGACACCGTCTTGTCCGGCCCCGCCTCAGGCGTGGTCGCAGCCGCGCGATTGGCGGTCGAGTCGGCGACGCCGCGCATCGTCACCTTCGACATGGGCGGCACCAGCAGCGACATTGCGGTCTCGCAGCACGGCCAGGCGGAGATGGTCACCCGCACGGAAATCGGCGGCCTGCCGCTGGTATTGCCGGTGGTCGGCGTATCCGCCATCGGCGCCGGCGGCGGCTCC
>NZ_AJHH01000573.1 GCF_000256565.1 Herbaspirillum lusitanum P6-12
CCGCGGCGCTGGGCGACACCGCCCCCGATGCGGCAGTACGCGCCGCGTCCGGTGCGTTGGCGATTGCCACGGCACAGATGGCTTCCGAACTGCGCAAGAGCCTGGCGCAGCGAGGTCTCGATCCGGCTGAATTCGCACTGGTGCCGTTCGGCGGCGCCGGTCCCACGCACGCCAACTGGCTGGCCGAAGAAGCCGGCCTGGCGCATGTCGTGATTCCGCTCAAGCCGGGCACATTCTGTGCGCTGGGTGCGGCGACCGCCGACCTGCGCCGCGATTTCGTGCGCAGCCTGCGCGTCACGCTTGACGACCGCGCGGCCAACGACGTCGACGCCATCTGGAACGAACTGGAAACCAGCGCACGCGAATGGTTGCAGCAGCAGGGCGTGGGCGGCACCGGCCAGCCGTCGCTGCGTCCCGCACTCGACATGCGCTACGCCGGGCAGGCGTATGAACTCAATGTCGCCTTGCCGCATCCCTTGCCGTCGCCGCTGCAGGCGGATTACCTGATCGAAGCTTTCCATCGCGAGCATGAACGCCTGTACGGGTTCCGTGACGAACAGGCGCCGGTCGACATCTCGACCATTCGCCTGGCCATCGTCGGCCACCTGGTAACGGCCGCGGAAGTATATTATTAGTTACGTCTTATACCCGA
>NZ_AJHH01000574.1 GCF_000256565.1 Herbaspirillum lusitanum P6-12
ACCAGGTATTCCTGCGCGGCGGCTGGCATGAGGCGCAAATCTACAAGCGCGATGCATTGGGCGCGAGCGATGTGCTCGACGGACCGGCCGTGATCGAACAGGAAGACACCACCATCCTGGTGTTGCCGGGATGGCGAGGGCGCACCGATGCGCTCGGCAATCTGCATCTTGATACGGTAAACCAGGGAGGTCAATCATGAAACTCGATCCGATCAGCCTTGAAATCCTCGGCAACAAACTGACCTCGATCGCCGAAGAAATGTGCCTCACGCTGCAGCGCACCGGCCGCACCTTGTACGTCAAGGAAACCGCCGATTTCTGCTGCGCGCTGGCCGGTCTGGACGGAAAATTCTTCGCCTATCCGCGCGCGCTCGGCGTCTCGGGTTTTGTCGGTCTCGACTGTTCGGTCGCCATCGCCGCCGTCGGCGAACTGGCCCCGGGCGACGTGATCCTGACCAACGACCCGTATCGTTCCGGCGGCCTGGCGACGCACTTGCCGGACTTGCAAGTGATCGAGCCGTATTTCCATGAGGGCAAGATCGTCGCCTACGGCTGGGGCTTTTTGCATGCGTCCGACGTCGGCGGCAAAGTGCCGAGCAGCATCTCGCCGACCAATCATGAAATCTTCCAGGAAGGCTTGCAGATCCCACCTGTGAAGATCATGCGGGCAGGGCAGCTGAACGAAGACGTGGCCTTGCTGTTCCGCGCCAACAGCCGCACCCCCGACGCCAACATGGGCGACCTCAAGGCCATGCTGGGCGCACTCGCCACCGGCCGCGAACGCGTTGCGCAGACCGTGCAGCAGCACGGCGCACAAGCCTTGCTGGATGCCCAGCTGGATCTGGTCGAATATGCGGCATTGCGTGCGCGTGCGGTACTGAGGAAGGTGCCTGCCGGCACTTACCGTTTCACCGATTACCTTGACGACGAAGCCGGCTCCGGCTTGCCGGTGCGCATCGCGCTGGCGGTCACGGTCGGCGACGGCGCCATCCTGCTCGACTTCACCGGCAGCGATCCGCAGGTGGCTGCGGCCATCAATATTCCCAGCCACGGCTTGCCGCATGCCTGGCTGACGCTGCGCATCCTGGCGCTGGTGGCGACGCTCGACAAGGGCGTGCCGATCAATGCAGGCCTGCTGGCGCCGGTGTCGGTCATCGCGCCCAAGGGCAGCGTGGTCAATCCGCTGCCGGGCGCGGCGGGGG
>NZ_AJHH01000575.1 GCF_000256565.1 Herbaspirillum lusitanum P6-12
GCGCCGCATGAGCTCGGCAAAATAGATCTGCTGCCGGTGGCGGCAGGCGATGAAATCTCGATCCAGACACCGGGCGGCGGCGGTTGGGGCGATCCATTCCAACGCGAGCCTGCAGCAGTACTGACCGATGTATTGCGCAGCCTGCTGTCAATCGATGCGGCGCGCGATGATTATGGCGTGGCGTTGACATTGGCGAACGCAACTCTGAGTGTGGACGCAGCGGCGACTTCAGCGTTGCGTGCCGGCAGTCATGCCGTTAGTCATGCCGTCAGCCGCTTCGGTCCCGAGCGCGAAGCCTGGGATCGCGTCTTCCCCGAAGCCTTGCTGGATCGCCTGAGCGCCGCCTTGTTCGCCATGCCCGCCGCTGCGCGCGCACGGCACCGGCGGCAGGCCTTCGCCGCGGCACTGGCGGAGTTGCCCGAAGGATTTCCGCAGACGGCGGCGAGCGACCAGTCCATTGCCGCTGCCGCCGCGCGATTTGCCAACACCATACCTGCTGCAACCTGATCGCATTCCGATGAAAAACATACTGGAGAAAAAATGAAATCGATACGTAGCATCCGCGCCATCCGCATCCTCCCGACTCTTGCCGTGACGCTGGCCGCAGCAGCCATCCTGGCCGCCTGCGGCGACAAGAAACCCGAGGCGCCTGCCCCTGC
>NZ_AJHH01000576.1 GCF_000256565.1 Herbaspirillum lusitanum P6-12
CAGCCGCGCCTGCCGCCACCGACAAAGTCGTCATCGGCGTCTACGGCGGCGACTGGGAAAAGAACATCCGCGCCGCCGGCCTTGAGCAATACGCCAAGGACAACAAGCTGAACGTGGAAATCGTGCCGGGCGCCGACGCCGAGTGGCTGGCCAAACTGCGCGCCGCCAACGGCAACAATCCAGCCTACGACATCGTCGTGTTCCAGCCCGACTCGGTACAGCGCGCCGCCGCGGCAGGATTGCTGGAGCCGCTGGAAGCGAAGAACATCCCGAACCTGGCCAAGCTGTACCCGACCGTGCAGGAAAAATTCACCAAGGACGGCAAGACCTATGCCGCCGCCTTCAGCCTCGGCCAGCTCGGATTGGCGTATCGCACCGACCTCGTGAAGACGCCGCCCAAGAGCTGGCTCGACCTGTGGAATCCTGAGTACAAGGGCCACGTCGCGATCTCCTCGCCGAGCTATGCGGCCGGGCTGCAATTCTTCGCCGGCCTGACCCATGCGCTGGGCGGCGAGCTCAAGAACGACGCCGATGTCGAACGCACGTTCGCCAAGCTGGCTGAACTCAAGGGCAACGCGGTTGCCTTCCCGGACAGCCCGGGCGCCATCCAGACTTTGCTCGAGCGCGGCGACGCGTGGGTGGTGCCGTACTGGGACGGCCGCGTGTTCGCCTTGCAGAAGAGCGGCCTGAAGGTCGGCTTTGCGTATCCGACTGATGGTCCGGTCGTGGGCGCCGCCAACTGGGTGATCGCCAAGGGCGCGCCGAACCTGGCCAATGCTTACAAGCTGCTGGATTTCCTCTCCAGCGACAAGGTCCAGAAGGCGTTTTCCGACGGCTCGCTGTACGGCATGACCAACCAGGACGTACAGTACAACGACGAGCTCAAGACCAAGGTGCAGGTCGGCGAAGAGGCGTACAAGAAACTGATCTGGATCGACTACGCAACCGCCACGCCGAAAGTCACGGACTGGACCAACCGCTGGTCGCAAGCGCTGGGCAACGGTAAATGAGTGCGATCGACATCCACGGCGTAGCGCATCGCTTCGGTGATCTGCAGGCGCTCGCTGGCGTCGATCTGTCGATCGCGCAGGGAGAATTCTTTTCCCTGCTGGGGCCGAGCGGCTGCGGCAAGACGACCCTGCTCAACATCATCGCCGGTTTCCTGGCGCCGAGCGCGGGTACGGTGGTGGTGGGCGGGCGCGACGTCACCAGCCTGCCGCCGCACCGGCGCGACATCGGCATGGTGTTCCAGAGCTACGCCTTGTTCCCGCACCTGAACGTGTTCGACAACGTCGCCTACGGCCTGCGCGTGCGCAAGGCCAAGGGCGAAGACGTCCGCGCCCGCGTCGCCGAGATGCTGGAGCTGGTGCGCTTGTCGGAACTGGCGCAGCGCATGCCGCACCAGTTGTCGGGCGGCCAGCAACAACGCGTGGCGATTGCGCGCGCGCTGGCGATCCGGCCGCAGGTGCTCTTGTTGGACGAGCCGCTATCGAATCTCGATGCCAAGCTGCGCAAGGAAATGCAGACCGAATTGCGCCGCCTGCTCGGCAACGTCGGCGTGACCACGGTCATGGTGACGCACGATCAGGAAGAGGCGCTGGGTCTATCGGACCGCATCGGCATCCTCGGCGCGGGCCGCTTGCAACAGGTCGGTACGCCGCTGGAGTTGTACCGCCGTCCGGTCAATCGCTTCGTCGGCGAATTTCCCGCAAAGGCGTGCCGCTGCAACTTGCAAG
>NZ_AJHH01000577.1 GCF_000256565.1 Herbaspirillum lusitanum P6-12
GCACATTTTTCCCGCAAAGGCGTGCCGCTGCAACTTGCAAGTTCGCATGCGGCTGGCGGCGATGCCTTGTTCCTGTTGCGACCGGAGCGGATTCGTTTGTCGGCATCGTCGACCGATGCGCAACAGACCAACCCGGCCAACCCGGCCAACAGCGTCGCCGGCGTGGTGCGCGACGCCAGCTATACCGGTGCCGAACTTCACGTGACCGTCACGTTGCCGGGCGGCGGCGAGCTGGTGGTGGAAGCGCCCGAGGCCCACTTCGTCGAGGTGCCGCAAGCCGGCGCGCCCGTACAGCTTGCCTGGAATGCCGACGATCTCGCGGTGCTGCCTGCCGAAAGCAAGGGTGCGCGAATATGAGATTACCTATGCGCTTCCCCGTGAGCCTGACTTTGAGCCGCGTCTCCACCTCAGGCAATTCTCTTTTCTCCTGGCTGCTGCTGGCGCCGGGCATGCTGTTCCTGGCGGCGTTCCTGGTGGTGCCGGGCATCCTGCTGATCGTGCTCAGTTTGCATGACGTCGACGGCATGCTCATGGTATTGCCGACATACAGTTTTTCCCACTACATCGAAGCCTTCACTTCGGCCGGATATATCCGTGCGCTGGGCACCACGCTGTGGGTGGCGGCGCTGACGGCGGTGCTGTGCGTGCTGCTGGCGTATCCGGCCGCCTGGCTGCTGGTGAGTACGCGCAGCCGCGCCTGGCGCACCGTGCTGTACGTGATCCTGATTTCACCTTTGCTGACCAGCGTGGTGATCCGTACGTTCGCGTGGATCGTGCTGCTGGCCCAAAACGGCCTGATCAACGACGTCCTGCGCCGTCTTGGTCTGATCGATGCGCCGCTGGCGTTGCTGTGGAACATGAAGGCGGTCATCGTCGCCTACGTGCAGGTCATGCTGCCGTTCGCGGTGTTGCCGCTGGCGACGTCGCTGGGCGAGATTCCCGCCGCCTTGCCGCGCGCCTCGCAAAGCCTCGGGGCGGGCGCGCGTCATACCTTCCTGCATGTGGTGTTGCCATTGACGATTCCGGGCATGATGAGCGGCGCCATCATCGTGTTCGCACTGGCGGCAGGCAGCTACGTGACGCCGTTGTTGATTGGCGGACGCCTGCAGCCGTTGCTGCCGATCGGGATTTACCAGCAGGCCTTGCAGATCGCCAACCTGCCGCTGGCGGCGGCGCTGTCGCTTACGCTGTTGGTGGTGACAGCGGCGATTGCCGGGCTGATGAGCTACGTTCAAAAACGTTGGGAGCGGCGCGTCTATGGCCACTGATCGCGATTTCACGGCGCCGGTTTCTTCCATCGGATGGCGTTGGCTCGGCAGGGCGGCAGGCGGGCTGGTGTACCTGTTCCTGATCCTGCCGGTGCTGGTGATTTTCCTGTCGGCCTTCAGTCCCGGGGCGTATCCGCAATTTCCGCCTGAGTCGGTGTCGCTGCGCTGGTTCCAGGCCTTCTTCGACAACCGTGCGTGGCTCAAGGCCTTGCAGGTGAGCGCCTGGCTGTTGCTGGTGGTGACGCCGCTGACGACCTTGCTTGGCACCACGGCGGCGTATGCGTTGGCGCGGCTGCAGTTTCGCGGGCGCGACGTGCTGCAGGCGTTCGTGCTGTCGCCGCTGATCATTCCGCAAGTGGTGCTCGGTATCGCCTTGCTGTACGTGCTGACCGGGATGGGCTTGTCGGGTTCGCTGACGGGACTGGCGATCGGCCACATCCTGGTGGCGCTGCCGTACGCCGTGCGCACCGTGAGCGTGAGCCTGGCCAGCATGGACCGCCGGCTGGAGACGGCGTCGATGAATCTTGGCGCGACGCCGGCCTACACCTTCCGTCACGTGACCTTGCCGCTGATCAAGCCGGGCATCGTCGCCGGCGCGGTGTTTGCGGCAGTGACCTCGTTCGGCGAAGTGTCGGTCAGCCTGTTCCTGACCGCACCGGGAACCGTCACGATGCCGGTGCGCATCTTCACCTACATCGATCAGACCTTCGATCCGGTGGTCAATGCGGTGTCAGCGATCTTCATCGTGCTGGCGGTGCTGGCGCTGGTGTTGATCGAACGGACCATCGGCCTGACCAAGGCGATGTAGCAAGCGGATGGATGCAGTCAAGAAAAAGCGCCTGAGGGAAATCCCTCAGGCGTTTTTTTTATGCATCGTCGCCGGATAGTGTTGGCGGTATTTCGGATGAGCTCTCGATGGCGTCATACGGCAGGATGATATCCACGCACAGTCCGCCGTCGACGCGGTTGAAGGCACGGATGCGGCCGCCGTGTGCTTCGATGATGCGGCGCGCGATGGTCAGGCCGAGGCCGTAGCCGTTGCTGTTTTCCCGGGTGCGGCTGCTGCGGAAAAAGGGCTCGAAGATCAGCTGCAATTCTTCTTCCGGCACGCCCGGGCCGTGGTCGATGACCGACACCAGCAGCGACTGCCGGTCCTTGTCGACCTGGGTATTGATGGCGATCGTGGTGTCAACGGCGGTTTGCTTGATGGCGTTGCGCACGACGTTTTCGATGGCGCGGTAGAGCAGCTCGGCGCCGCCCTTGATCACGACGTCGCAGCGGACCATGCCTTCGATATGGCGATCAACCGCTTCCGCTTCGAAGCGGGCGTCGTCGATGATTTCGGTCAACAGGTCTTCCATGCGGATGTGATCTTCCATGGCGCCGGTGACACCTGTTTCCAGCCGCGACAAGGTCAGCAGTTCCCCCACCAGCTTGTCCATGCGCACGCCTTCGCGCTCGATGCGTTCCAGCGTGGCGGCGGTTTTTTCCGGTTGCAGGCGCGCCAGTCCGATCGAGGCCTGCAGGCGTGCGATCGGCGAGCGCAGTTCATGCGAGACGTCGTGCAGCAGGCGGCGCTGGCTATCCATCAAGGCGCGCAGCTTGTCGGTCATGCCGTCGAAGTCGCGGCCGAGGTCGGTCAGTTCGTCGTTGCGCTTGCCCATCTGCGGCGCCAGACGATCGTTCAGATTGCCGGACGAGGCGCGCGCGAAGGCCGACTTGAGCAGACGGATCGGTTGCGAAAAATACCAGGCCAGCAGCATCGCGAAAAACAGGCTGGCGACAGTAGCCACCAGCATCGGCATCATCGGGAAAAAGAACGGCGGCGGTTGCATGCGGCGCGGTCCGCGCTCTTCGTGCGGCGGCGGTCCGCCGAATTCCGGATTGACGGGAGAGGGCAGGAACAGCAGATAGGTATGGCCGTCGGCGGCTTTGACTTCTTCGACCACGCGGCGACGCGTCTCCTGCTTTTCGGCGCCGAGCAGGGTGCGTGCTTCTTCGATCAGGCGCGGATGGACTTCGCGGCCGAGCAGTTCATGCTGTTGTTCATCCACGGCGTAGACGTGATGGCGTTCGGAATTGAGCACTAGTTTACGCAAGGCTTCCGTGCCGCCGTATTGCAGCGTGGCGGCGGCGGAGCGGATCATGAAAGCGGCCGGAGGGCTCTGGTCGAGATCGCTGGTGCGGCGGTCTCGTTCGCGATTCTCCAGCGAGAACATGATGCCGACACCGATCGTCGCGGTCAGTTGCGCCACCATGATGAAGAAGAAGAACTTCCAGAACAGCCGACCCACCGCTATTCCTTGATGAACTGATACCCCAGGCGGTAAACAGTCTGGATGCAGGATTTGTCGCTGCCGAGCGTAGCGATTTTCTGGCGGATGCTGCTCAGGTGAACATCGATATTGCGGTCGAAGCGCGCCAGCGGACGGCCCAGGCCTTGCTCCGAAAGATGCTGCTTGCTGACCGGTTTGCCGGCGTTGCGGGCCAGCACTTCAAGCAGGTTGAATTCGCTGCTGGTCAATTCCAGCGGGCGGCCGGACCAGGTGGCCCGACGTTGCTCGGGCCACATCGACAGCGCGCCCACGGCCAGCGGCGAGTAGGGGCTGTGGTCGGGATTGTCGATCACGGTGCGGCGCAGGATGGCGCGCACGCGGGCGGTCAGTTCGCGCGGCGTGCACGGCTTGGGAACGTAATCGTCGGCGCCCAGCTCGAGGCCGATGATGCGGTCGGTGTCGTCGCCCTTGGCGGTCAGCATGAGCACCGGAAGATTGCTCTTGGCGCGGATGCGGCGCAGGGTTTCCAGTCCGTTCAGGCGCGGCATCATGACGTCGAGGACGACGATGGCGTACTGGCCGGAGAGGGCCTCGACCACGCCGCTTTCGCCGTCGTAGGCGACGCGTACTTCAAACTTCTCCTGCTCGAGGTATTCCTTGAGCATGTCAACGAGTTCAATGTCGTCGTCTATCAGCAATACTTTGGACATCGTCGCTTGTTTCACTTTCTCTGATTTGCGGTGCTTCGGATTGCGCAATCATATGCGCAAAAGACCGCCGCACGGTACTGCGGTAACGATTGGTGGCTGCATCTTTACAATCTTTTACCGCGCTTTTGCCGGGCGTAAATATCGGAGCGGCGGCGAAGATTGCCCTTTTGAAACGCATGGTCGTTTACCGCCGCCCCGCAGCAAAACCCGCGCCGCCGGAATTTACCCGGTTTTACACAAAGAGGTGGCCTTTGTATCAGGCTATAGCCGATACTGCGGCCTTGTTGATACATGCCGCCAACACCTTCGCGGTTTTGGTTGCCGATGCAAATGACGGTAAAAGAGAGGCCGCGGCGCGTGAGGAAATAATGTGCACGACATAGATGAGACGGACTTGAACCATGTTGCATGAAAAACTTTTGCACGACCCGGGTCACCTGCAGCAACTGATGACGTTGTTGACGCAGAGCATTGCGGCCGATCTTGAGGGCCGGCCGGATGAAGCGCTCGACGTCATCGGACAGGCCATCGTGCTCGACCCCGCTTTCGTACCGGCGCTGATGCGTCGCGCCTATCTGTTGATGGCGCAGGAGCGCTATGCAGAGGCGATCGTTGCCTACGACGATTGCCTGCAGCGCTTTCCCGCTCTGGAAGAAGCCGCGCAGTCGCGCCATCGCGCCGTGATCCTGGCGCTGGATCATTGCCGGATCATGCTGGAGGAGCGGCCGCAGGACGCGGGTCTGCTGTGCGGGCAGGCGGCATTGCTGGAGCGGCTCGGGCGTTTCGACGAAGCGCTGGCGAGCCTGGACCGGGCGCTGGGATACGCGCCGACGCATCAGCAGGCGTTGAATCAACGCGGCAACGTGCTGCTGCATCTGAACCGCCATGAAGAAGCGGTGCTGTGCTACGACCGTATCCTGGCACAATCGGCGGTCAACGCGGCGGCGATTTTCAATCGCGGCAACGTGCTGCAAAAGATGAACTGCATCAACCAGGCGCTGTGGTGCTACGAGCAGGCGCTCACCTTGCAACCGAATTTCCCCGAGGCGGAGATGGCGCAGAGTCATTGCCTCCTGCTGCAAGGCGACTTCGCCGGCGGCTGGCAGCATCACGAAGCGCGCTGGCGGACGTCGCAGCTGCGCGACCAGGGCCTGTTCCCGCATGAGCCGGCCTGGCTGGGCGAGCCGTCGCTGGCAGGGCGCAGCATCCTGTTGTGGGCCGAGCAGGGGCTGGGCGACACGATCCAGTTCGCGCGCTACATTCCTCTGGTAGCCGACTTGGCCGCGCAGGTGACGGTCTGCGTACCGGAGAGCTTGCGACGGCTGCTGGCTTCACTGACGGCCTTGCCCAATGTCACGCTGGTCAGCAACGACAAGGCGCTGACGCCGCACGATTTCCATTGCCCGTTGATGAGCTTGCCGCTGGCGCTGAGCTGGACGCTGGCGACGATTCCGGCGGCGGTGCCGTATCTGCATGCCGACATCGAACTCAAACAGCAGTGGTCGGCCGTGCTGGGGCCGGCATCGCCGCGACTGCGTGTCGGCCTGGCCTGGGCCGGACGACAGTACGGCGAACGCAATCACACACGCGATATTCCACTGAGTCATCTGCGCCCGCTGGCAGAGATCGAGGTGGAACTGGTCAGCCTGCAGCAGCAGATTCCCGCCGGCGATCTCGCCGAACTGGCGCAGTGGGCGCGCATGCACCGGCTGGAGGCGGCCATGACGGACATGGCCGAGACCGCGGCGCTGATTGACAACCTGGATCTGGTGATCAGTGCGGATACGGCGGTGATCCATCTGGCCGGCGCGCTGGGCAAGCCGGCCTGGTTGCTGCTGCGCTATGAAAGTGAATGGCGCTGGGGCTGGCAGACCGGCAGCTCGCGCTGGTATCCGACGGTGAAAGTGTTCCGCCAGCAACATCGCGGCGACTGGTCGGGCGTGGTGGAAGAGGTGGCGGAGTGTCTGCGGCTGGCGGCAGGCGGATAAAGAAACGCCGCGCTGATGGCGCGGCGTTGATGTTGTTTAACGGCGGTGGGTTTTCATCGCAGCCTGGATTTCACGCTGGCTGTCGCGTTGCTTCTCGGTCTCGCGCTTGTCGTGCTGCTTCTTGCCCTTGGCCAGGCCGATTTCGCATTTGATGCGGCCTTTGCTGAAATGCAGGTTCAGCGGCATCAGCGTGTAACCCGAACGTTCGACCTTGCCGATCAGTTTGTCGATTTCGGACGCATTGAGCAGCAGCTTGCGGGTGCGCGTGGTTTCCGGATGGACGTGCGTGGATGTGCTGGTCAGGGCGCTGATGTGCGCGCCGAACAAAAAGATCTCGCCGTTGCGGATCGTCACGTAGGCTTCCTTGATCTGCGCCTTGCCGGCGCGGATGGCCTTGACTTCCCAGCCTTCCAGGACGATCCCGGCTTCGAAGCGCTCTTCGACGAAGTAATCGAAAAATGCTTTTTTATTATCAACAATACTCATCTGGTCGGAAAATCCGTGGTCTCGGTTAAAATTTCAACTTTGCGATTTTATCAAACGGACCACCTTTCATGGCAGTCGTACATAAAACAGTCCTGATCAATTACAGCGCCGAGCAGATGTTCAAGCTGGTCGACCGCGTCGAAGACTATCCCGAATTCCTGCCGTGGTGCGGCGGCGTCGACGTTGAAGAACGTCAGGGCGACAAGCTCAAGGCCAAGCTGAAGATCAACTATCACGGCCTCAAGCAATCCTTCACCACCGAAAACACCAACACGCCGCCGGCCAGCATGACCATGCATCTGGTGGAAGGTCCGTTCAAGCATTTCGAAGCGCGCTGGAACTTCAAGGCCTTGCGCGAAGATGCCTGCAAGATCGAATTCGACATGGAATATGAATTTTCCAGCCGCATTCTTGAAGGCGTCATCGGACCGGTCTTCAGCATGATCGCCAACAGCTTCGTCGATTCCTTCTGCAAGCGCGCCGAACAGATATATGGCTGATGTGTCTGTTTTGCAAGTGCAGCTGTGCTACGCAGCGCCCGGCCTGCAGATACTGCGCGACCTGGAAGTCCAGTCGGGCTGCACCATCCAGCAGGCCATCCTGGACAGCGGCCTGCTGCGCCAGCATCCTGCCATCGATTTGTCGGCCTGCAAGGTCGGCATCTTCGGCAAGGTCAAGCCGCTCGAGACCCCCTTGCGCCAGCGCGACCGTATCGAAATCTACCGCCCCCTGATCGCCGATCCCAAACAATCGCGCCGTCGTCGCGCCCAGGGGAAGGAGCCGACCACTCAATCTTGAGTGGGGCGGGGCTTGTCGCGATTTCAATCCATCCAGCGTTTTTGCCACGCCTGGATGGATAAACGCAAGCAGGGCAAGACGCAAGTTCAAGTTTTCTGTATAATTCGCTTTTGCGCCTATAGGAAATGCTATGCGTCTTCTCCAAAAAGCACTCACATTCGATGACGTGCTCCTCGTCCCGGCTTATTCGGACATCCTCCCTAAAGATACTTCCCTTGCCACGCGTCTGACACGCAACATTCGCCTGAACATTCCGCTTATCTCCGCGGCCATGGACACCGTGACTGAAGCGCGCCTGGCAATTGCCATCGCACAAGAGGGCGGCATCGGTATTGTCCACAAGAACCTCACGCCGAAGGAGCAGGCGCGCGAAGTTTCCAAGGTCAAGCGTTTTGAATCCGGCGTAGTGCGCGATCCGATCACGATCCCGCCGACGATGAAGATCCGCGAAGTCATCGCCTTGTCCGAATTGCACGGCATCAGCGGCTTCCCGGTCGTCGAGGGCAGCGCCCTGGTCGGTGTGATCACCAACCGCGACCTGCGCTTTGAAGAAGATCTGGACGCCGAAGTGCGCGCCAAGATGACGCCGCGCGACAAGCTGGTCTACGTCAAGGACGGCGCCGGCCTGGAAGAAGCCAAGCGCCTGATGAACAAGCACCGCCTCGAGCGCGTGATGGTCATCAACGACAACTTCGAATTGCGCGGCCTGATCACCGTCAAGGACATCCAGAAATCCACGGCTCACCCGTTCGCCAGCAAGGACGACCAGGGCAAGCTGCGCGTCGGCGCCGCCGTAGGCGTCGGTCCCGACAATGACGAACGCATCGAATTGCTGGTTGCCGCGGGCGTTGACGTGCTGGTGGTCGATACCGCCCACGGCCACTCGGCCGGCGTGCTGAACCGCGTCAAATGGGTCAAGACCCGTTACCCGCATGTTGACGTGATCGGCGGCAACATTGCCACCGGCGCAGCCGCCAAGGCGCTGGTCGAACACGGCGCGGATGCGGTCAAGGTCGGCATCGGCCCAGGCTCGATCTGCACCACCCGCATCGTTGCAGGCGTCGGCGTGCCGCAGATCTCGGCCATCGCCAACGTCGCCAAAGCACTCGAAGGCACCGGCGTACCGGTCATTGCCGACGGCGGCATCCGCTTCTCGGGGGACGTTTCCAAGGCATTGGCGGCGGGTGCTTCCACCGTCATGATGGGCAGCATGTTCGCCGGCACCGAAGAAGCGCCGGGCGAAGTGATCCTGTTCCAGGGCCGCAGCTACAAATCCTATCGCGGCATGGGCAGCGTCGGCGCCATGACCGACGGTTCGGCTGACCGTTATTTCCAGGACGGCGAAAACAACGCGGAAAAACTGGTGCCGGAAGGCATCGAAGGCCGCGTCGCCTACAAGGGCAGCGTGCTGGCGATCCTGTATCAACTGGTCGGCGGCGTGCGTTCTTCGATGGGGTATTGCGGTTGCGCCACCATCGACGAATTCCGCGAAAAAGCCGAGTTCGTCGAGATTACTTCGGCGGGTATGCGCGAGTCGCATGTCCACGATGTGCAGATCACCAAGGAAGCTCCTAACTACCGCGCCGACTAAGAACCTGTTCGCGCTCTTACTGCGAGGCCATGATCCGGCGTCGGGCGGTGCTCCGAATCCTCATGTACTTAAGTACATTCCGGTTCGTCCGCTCCGTCCGCCACCGGCTGATGGCCTCTCGCTACAGAGCGCAAACAGGTTCTGAGCAAGGTGACGATAGTGAAAAAAGGCCGCGCTCCTTTTCGAGCTGCGGCCTTTTGACTTATTTTTGCCGCTGAAATAATTTCAAACTTGCCTACCATCACAGCCATGCACTCAAAAATTCTGATCATCGATTTCGGTTCCCAGGTCACTCAGCTGATCGCTCGTCGCGTGCGCGAAGCCGGCGTGTTTTCCGAAGTTTTCCCCCACGACGTGAGTGACGAATTCGTCCGCAACTACGGTGCCTCCGGCGTGATCCTGTCAGGCGGCCCGAACAGCGTGACCGAAGGCGATACGCCGCGCGCGCCGTTCGCAGTGTTTGAACTGGGCGTGCCGGTGCTGGGCATTTGCTACGGCATGCAAACCATGGCCGAGCAGCTTGGCGGCAAGGTGGAAAACGGTACGCTGCGCGAATTCGGTTACGCCGAAGTGCGCGCCCATGGCCACACCGCACTGCTGAAGGACATCGCCGACTTCACCACGGCCGAAGGCCACGGCATGCTGAAGGTATGGATGAGCCACGGCGACAAGGTCAACGAAATGCCGCACGGCTTCAAGCTGATGGCCTCGACCGGCAACTGTCCGGTGGCAGGCATGGCTGACGAAGAACGTCGCTTCTATGCGGTGCAATTCCATCCCGAAGTCACGCACACGCTGCAAGGCAAAGCGCTCCTGAGCCGATTCGTAATCGACATCTGCGGCTGCAAGTCGGACTGGAACATGCCCGACTACATCGCCGAAGCCGTCGAGATGATCCGCCAGCAAGTGGGCAGCGATGAAGTCATCCTTGGCCTGTCGGGCGGTGTGGACAGCAGCGTGGCAGCGGCCCTGATCCACCGCGCCATCGGTGACCAACTGACCTGCGTGTTCGTCGACCACGGCCTGCTGCGCCTGGACGAAGGCAAGATGGTCATGGAAATGTTCGGCAAGAATCTCGGCGTCAAGGTCATCCACGTCGATGCGACCGATCAGTTCATGGGCCACCTGGCCGGCGTGACCGATCCGGAAGCCAAGCGCAAGATCATCGGCCGCGAATTCGTCGAAGTCTTCCAGGCCGAATCGGGCAAGCTGAAGAACGCCAAATGGCTGGCGCAAGGCACCATCTATCCGGACGTCATCGAAAGCGCCGGCAAGGGCAAGAAGGGCGCGCACACCATCAAGAGCCACCACAACGTCGGCGGCCTGCCGGAGACGCTGAACCTGAAGCTGCTCGAGCCGCTGCGCGAACTGTTCAAGGATGAAGTGCGCGAACTGGGCGTGGCGCTCGGCCTCCCGCACGAAATGGTCTACCGCCATCCGTTCCCCGGCCCGGGCCTGGGCGTGCGCATCCTCGGCGAAGTGAAAAAGGAATTCGCCGACCTGCTGCGCCGCGCCGATGCGATCTTCATCGAGGAACTGCGCAACACCAAGGATGCCGACGGTCAAAGCTGGTACGAAAAGACCAGCCAGGCATTCGCCGTGTTCCTGCCGGTCAAATCGGTAGGCGTGATGGGCGACGGCCGCACCTACGAATACGTGGTGGCGCTGCGCGCCGTGCAGACGCAGGACTTCATGACCGCACACTGGGCGCATCTGCCGCACGAGCTGCTGGGTCACGTCTCCAACCGCATCATCAACGAAGTGCGCGGCATCAACCGCGTGGTCTACGACATCTCGGGCAAGCCGCCTGCGACGATCGAGTGGGAGTGATTTTACATCAGGCAAGCAGGCGCAATGACAGGCGCTAATACCTCAGAAAGCCCCGTATTTACGGGGCTTTTTTCTTTTTGAGCTGGCGGTAACGGGCCAATAAAAAGCGAACAGCAGTTGGTCAGCAGCTCGCTGCGACAGCGCGCAGCGGTGGCGTTTCCTGGGAAGTCGGGAAACAAAGAGCCAACCCGGTCAGTGAGTCAATAAAAGCCCTTGCAAGGCTAAGTCGATTGGAATCGCTCTAATAACCACCTGCCAGCGGGACCGGGCAGCCGATCACTCAGGTAGGTAGCCTGGAACGGCAACAAGCCTGCCGACGGCCCTTCCAACTCGATGCGTACAAGACGACCTTCCTTTACATCTTCATTGATCAGCCAACGTGGCATGTGACCCCATCCGAGACCTGCACGCAAGAAAGCATGCTTTGCACCAAGATCAGCAAGCCGCCAGATGTTCTTGCCTTGCACGCCGTAGTCCACGCCGCTGGTCAGGGAGGAGCGATCGGTCAGCACCAGCTGTGTTTCGTCCAACAGCTCCCGAAATGCAATGGGGCCTTGTCTGCCGGTCAAGGGCGATCCCGGAGCCACCACCGTCACCATCTCCTCGCTGAATAGTCGTTCAGCTGCAAGCCCCGGTGGCAGGAACGGCAGCGTCCCGGTGATGCCGAGGCTGCACTGACCATTGAGTACAAGCTCCGCAACGCGGCCCAGAGCCTCGACATGGAGCCTGAGCGGAGTGGAACGGAACCGTTCCTTGAAGCTGCCGAGGGCGTCGGTAAGGCACGGGTGCGGAAACATGACATCGACGACGATGGACAGTTCGGACTCCAGCCCGGCGGAGAAGCTGCGTGCCTTGGCTGTCAACGCATCAGCACCCATCACGACGCGGCGCGCATCGGCCAGCAGGTTTGTCCCTTGAGGCGTCAATTTCGGGTAGCGGCCGACCCTCTCGAACAATGCTACGCCGAGCTGCCCCTCCAGGCTGGCGATGGTCTGGCTGACCACCGACTGCGCCCGCCCGATTGCGCGGCCAGCAGCCGAAAAGCTGCCGTGGTCTGCGGCAGCGACGAAAGTCCGCAGGTAATCCAGGGAAATACCGTTCAGCAAAGTATCTACTCCTTGTATGGATGATATCTAATCATATAGGCTTTTCAGAGACATGGATAGGCCCTACGCTACAAACAAAGGAGCAACAAAGGAGCCATTCATGTCACAAAATATCTTCATCATTGGTGCGTCGGGGTTTGTCGGAAGCATGTTGGCAAAGCACTTCCTGGCGGATGGGCAACGAGTGTCGGGACTCGCCCGAACTGATGCCGCAGAAGCTGTCCTGAGAACCGCTGGTACCTCGGTAATTCGCGGCGATCTTGACGCCAACGTCGCACCCGTGCTCGCTGCGGCACGTTCAGCGGATGTGACAATCTACGCCGCGCAAGTTGCCTTCGAGCGCGAGCCGACCATCATCCGGACGCTGTGCGAAGCACTTGCGGGAAGCGGCAAGACGTTCATCTTCCTTTCGGGCAGCGGTGTTTTCATGCAGCGCACGGGCGGCGCGTGGAGTCCGGACAGCTTTGCCGAAGACGACCCCTTTGTGCCGGAGCCACTGGCACTTCCTCGGGTGGAGGCAGAGGCCATCGTCCGCGCTGCTGCCGAGCATGGCTTGCGAAGCATGGTGATCCGGCCCCCGGTGATTTGGGGACCGGGCGACAAAGGACCTTTAGCGAGCGTGTACCGCTCCGTTGCGGTCACCGGCGCCGCCTGCTACGTCGGCTCCGGACTTGCCGCCTATTCCAACGTGCACAGCGCCGATCTGGCGCAGCTATTTTCTCTCGGCGTCGAACGCGGGCGGGCTGGCGCGCTGTACCACGCCGCTGCCGGGGAAATCCCATACCGCTGGATTGCCGAGGCCGTGGCGCGCGACTTAGGCGTCAAAACGCGCAGCCTGACGATGGACGAGGCCTCCGGGGTATTCGGCCCATTCGGGGCGCTACTGCTGTCGGCATGCAGCCGCTCGCGCGATCCGCGGACACGATCCGATCTGGGCTGGCAGCCTACCCAATTCGATTTTCTGTCACAGGTGGGCGAGCCACGGCTGCGTGCGCTCGCAAACCATAATCAATTCAACCAAGGAGCAAATCCATGAAGACACATGAAAACAAGGTCGCTATCATCACTGGTGGCAAGCAGGGCATCGGACACGGCATCGCCAAACTTTTGGCCCGGCGTGGGGCGAAAGTCGTCCTCGTCAATCGCCAGGATGCGGCGGAGGAAGCGGCCCGGATCGGCAATGGCGCGATTGCCATCGCCGCTGACGTGACGAGTGAGGCCGACTGGGCGCGGGTCGCCGCCGAGGTGGAGCAGAAATTCGGTCGTGCCGACATCCTCGTGCATGCGGCCGGTATTTACCCGATCACCGGACTCGACCAGATGACGCAGGACGAATGGCGCCGCGTCATGGCTGTGAACCTCGATGCGCATGTGATCGGCGCCCGGGCGATCGTGCCGCTGATGCGCAAGGCCGGTGGCGGGGCGATCGTCGCCGTGGGTTCCGACGCCGTCGGCATGGTGACACCGCCCGGAATGGGCTTCTCCCATTACATCACGTCGAAGATGGGCGTGGTCGGTCTCGTCCGCGCTCTCGCCAATGAGCTTGCGGCCGACAACATCATCGTCAACGCCGTCCATCCTGGCATCACCGACACGGAAGGCGCGAGCGGCATGCCGAACGAGCAGAAGGCGCAGGTCTACATGATGCAGGCGATCAAGCGTCTCGGCACGCCGGCCGACATCGCCGGACCGGTCGCCTTCCTCACCAGTGAGGACGCGCGTTTCGTGACGGGGCAGACGCTGGTGGTTGACGGTGGACTGATGCGGCTCTGAAAAGGGAAGGTGATTGCCTAAAACATTGCAACTCGCGACTTGGGCCGGACCGGTGAGCGATGACGCATGGGAGTGCTCCGAGAGACCCGCGCGGACTTATTCTTCCATCGCGTTCGCTTTCGGATGCGCCCCTGGCACCGGTCCGATCCAGGATGACGGATAATAGCGGCCACATCTTTTAGGCATCATTTTTGGAATTCCCCCATGGAAATTAAAGTCAACTTCCTCGACAAGCTGCGTCTCGAAGCCAAATTCGATGATTTCACGGTCATCGCCGACCAGCCTATCCGCTACAAGGGCGATGGCTCGGCGCCCGGACCCTTCGATTATTTCCTGGCATCGTCGGCCTTGTGCGCAGCTTATTTCGTGAAGTTGTATTGCAACACGCGCAACATCTCCACCGAAAATATCCGTCTGTCGCAGAACAATATCGTCGATCCGGAAAACCGCTATCAGCAGATTTTCAAAATCCAGGTCGAGTTGCCGGCGGATATCGAGGAAACCGATCGTCGCGGCATCCTGCGCTCCATCGAGCGCTGTACGGTGAAAAAAGTGGTGCAGGCCGGCCCCGAATTCATCATCGAAGAGGTCGAGAGCCTGGATGCCGATGCACAGTCCTTGCTGACCCTGAAGCCGGATTCGGACGCCAGCACCTTTATCCTGGGCAAGGATTTGCCGCTGGAGCAGACCATCGCCAACATGTCCGGCATTCTGGCCGGCCTGGGCATCAAGATTGAAATCGCTTCGTGGCGCAATATCATTCCCAACGTGTGGTCGCTGCATATCCGCGATGCGCATTCGCCGATGTGCTTCACCAACGGCAAGGGCGCGACCAAGGAGAGCGCGCTGGCTTCGGCGCTGGGTGAATACATCGAGCGGCTCAACAACAATCATTTCTACGCCGGTGCATTCTGGGGCGAAGACATCGCCGAAGCGGCGTTTGTCCATTACCCGAACGAGCGCTGGTTCCAGCCCGGCCGCAAGGATGCGCTGCCGAAAGAAATCCTGGATCCGTACTGCCTGGAAATCTACAATCCCGACGGCGAGCTGCGTGCTTCGCATCTGGTCGATACCAACTCCGGCAACGTAAAGCGGGGCATCTGTTCGCTGCCGTACGTGCGGCAGTCGGACGGCGAGACGGTGTATTTCCCGTCCAACCTGATTGAAAACCTGTTCGTCAGCAATGGCATGAGCGCCGGCAACACGCTGGCCGAAGCACAGGTGCAATGTCTGTCCGAAATTTTCGAGCGTGCGGTCAAGCGCGAAATCCTGGAAGGCGAGATCACCTTGCCGGACGTGCCGCAGGAAGTGCTGGCGAAATATCCCGGCATCCTGGCCGGCATCAAAGGCTTGGAAGAGCAGGGCTTTCCGGTGCTGGTGAAGGATGCGTCGCTGGGCGGGATTTACCCGGTGATGTGCGTCACCCTGATGAACCCGCGCACGGGCGGCGTCTTTGCCTCGTTCGGCGCACACCCGAGCTTTGAAGTCGCGCTGGAACGCAGTCTCACGGAGTTGTTGCAAGGTCGCAGCTTTGAAGGCCTGAACGATTTGCCTGCGCCGACCTTCGAGAGCAACGCGGTGACCGAGCCGAACAACTTCGTTGAGCACTTCATCGATTCCAGCGGCATCGTGTCGTGGCGCTTTTTCAGTTCGAAAGCGAACTACGAATTTGTCGAGTGGGATTTTTCAGGCCAGGGTGAAAATTCAAATGCCGAAGAAGCCGCGACCTTGTTCGGCATTCTGAAAGAGATGGGCAAGGAAGCATACGTGGCCGTGTACGACCAGCTGGGCGCCATGGCCTGCCGGATTCTGGTGCCAGGATATTCAGAAGTCTATCCGGTGGAAGATCTGATCTGGGACAACACCAACAAGGCGCTGTTGTTCCGCGCCGATGTGCTGAACCTGCATCGCCTGGATGATGCCGCGCTGGAAGCGCTGCTTGAGCGTCTGGAAAACAGCGAGCTCGATGAATACTCCGATATCGCCACGCTGATCGGCATCGAATTCGACGAGAACACAGTCTGGGGGCAACTGACGGTGCTCGAACTGAAGCTGCTGATCCAGCTTGCCCTGCAGCAATTCGAGGAGGCGCAGGATCTGGTCGGCGCCTTCCTGCAATACAACGACAACACGGTCGAGCGCGGCTTGTTTTACCAGGCCTTGAAGGTGGTGCTGGAAGTGCAGCTTGATGACGACCTGGAACTGGACGATTACGTGCTCAACTTCCGCCGCATGTTCGGCGACGCCCGCATGGACGCGGTCATGGGCTCGGTGGACGGCAGTGTGCGCTTCTTCGGCTTGACGCCGACGAGCATGAAGCTGGAAGGCCTTGACAGGCACCAGCGCCTGATCGACAGCTACAAGAAGCTGCACAAGGCGCGCGCCAACGCCGCGGCTGCAGCAAGCTAAGGTAGCGGGGCCATGGCTGAACAGGATCTGTTTGGAGAGGTACCGGCACCGGCCGCGCGACCGCGCCAGTCCCGCCCACGCCCATCGGTAGCACCGCCGCAGCACACCTGGTTCTTCGCGTTACGTCCTGCGGTCGCGGACGCCGTGCGTCTGGATGCATTCGCTGAAAAACTGCTGGCATTGCATGGCGTCACCGGCAAACGTGTCGGACCGGAGCGGCTCCACATCACGCTGGAACTGGTTGGGCACGACAGCGACGAGCGTGTGGTGGAGGCGGCATGCCGTGCGGCCGATGCGGTTCGGTTTGCGGCCATTGACGCGCGTTTCGACGCCGCCATGACTTTCTCCGCGCCCAGCGGGCCGTTCGTGCTGCTTGGCGGCAAGGGGCTCGATGGCGTGCGCGAGCTGCGCACGGCGCTGGGTTGTGCGATGGCCGAGCATGGTTTTACGCCGCAGCGTTCCTATGAACCGCACATGACCCTTGGCTACGATCCGCGTCACCGTGTGGAACGCATTGCCATTGATCCCATCGGCTTTCGGATTGCCGAATTCGCGCTCGTCAAAAGCCACATCGGACTGTCGCGGCATGAAGTGTTGCGCGTATGGCCGCTTGGCGGCTGAGCTCGTCCGCCCGGCGAGATTCGCCACTTTCACCGCCGCACGCGGTCGTCACGGGCAGACACGCTATAATGCCGGCTTACGGACAACGCACGGCGCAAGCCTGCTCGCACAGCTCCGAAACCCGCGGCGCACACGCCGCCAGCTTCCTATCATCGTGACTTACAGCATCAAAGAAATCTTCTATACCTTGCAAGGCGAGGGCACGCACGCCGGTCGTCCGGCGGTGTTTTGCCGTTTCAGCGGCTGCAACCTGTGGACCGGCCGCGAAGAAGACCGCAGCAAGGCGATTTGCCAGTTTTGCGATACCGATTTCGTCGGCACCGACGGCGAGGGCGGCGGCAAGTTCAAGACCAGCGACGCGCTGGCGCAGACCATCAACAATCTCTGGCCGGAGACTTATGCCGCCAGCAAGTATGTGGTGTTCACCGGCGGCGAACCGCTGCTGCAGCTCGACGAAGCGCTGATCGCCAGCATGCATGCGGTCGGCTTCGAGATCGCCATCGAAACCAACGGCACGATTCCGGTGCCGCCGGGCGTTGACTGGATTTGCGTCAGCCCCAAGATGGGCTCCGAGCTGAAGGTATTCAAAGGCAGTGAACTGAAGGTCGTGATTCCGCAGCAGGCGCAGGTTCTGGCCGACTATGAGAAGCTGGATTTCGCGCATTTCCTGCTGCAGCCGATGGACGGCCCCGACGCCGCGCGCAATACAAAAATGGCGATCGAGCTGGTCAAGAATAATCCAAAGTGGAAGCTGAGCATCCAGACGCACAAGCTGTTGCAGATACCGTAAGCGCTTGCGATATATCGGTTATCGGCTCGCGCCCCTGTTGCCGGGCGCGCGTTTGTTTACAATCCATTTCTATTTTCAATCCGTAAGGCGTTCATGCTGACCATCACCCGTAAACTCGAATTCGATGCAGGCCATCGCATCCCCGACCACAAGAGCCAGTGCCGCAACCTGCATGGCCATCGCTATACGCTGGAAATTACCTTGGTCGGCAAGGTCATCGAAGTCGAAGGCAGCTCCGACAACGGCATGATCATGGACTTCTCCGACATCAAGACGCTGGCCAAGCAACATCTGGTCGACGTCTGGGACCACGCCTTCCTGGTCTATGAAAAAGACCTTCCCGTGCGCGACTTCCTGGCCAGCCTGCCGGACCACAAGACGGTCGTGATCGACCGCATTCCGACCGTGGAAAACCTGGCGCGCACCGCCTTCGACATCCTCAACGCGGCCTATAAGGACGCGTATGGCACTGGCCTGCATCTGCAGAAGCTGGTGCTGCACGAAACGCCCAATTGCTGGGCCGAAATCACGGCCGACTGAGGCGCGAGCGATCATGACCGACACGTTCATGGCCTCGCCGTCGCACATGCACATGCAGATGGCGCTGGTGCAGGCGCAACACGCGTGGGACCTCGGCGAAGTACCGGTCGGCGCGGTGGTGGTCAAGGACGGCGAAGTCATCGCCACCGGCTACAACCAGCCCATCGGCAAGCACGATCCGACCGCGCATGCCGAGATCATGGCCTTGCGCGCGGCGGCCGAGATTCTCGGCAACTATCGTTTGCCCGGCTGCGAACTGTATGTCACGCTGGAGCCTTGCGTGATGTGCGCCGGCCGGGGGGGGCCATGATGCATGCACGCCTGGCGCGCGTGGTCTACGGTGCCACCGATCCCAAGACCGGCGCCTGCGGTTCGGTGGTCAACCTGTTCGCACAGGAGCAACTGAACCATCACACCGAGCTGGTTGGCGGCGTGATGGCGGAGTCCTGCGGACAGATGTTGAAGAGTTTTTTTTCGGAACGGCGTGAACAGCTGAAACAGGAAAGACTGCAGCGCCAGGCAATCGCCCACGCGCATGCCAATGCCCATTCAATCGACGATGAAGCCAATGACTGAGACCTTGCTCGCTCCCGATATCCACGTGCCGGCCGGCGCCTGCGTCGCCATCGTCGCCCCTGGCGGTTATGCCCCCGACGAGGCGGCGGTCGCACGCGGCATCGCCTTGCTGGAAGCGCAAGGCTGCAAGGTCAAAAGCTACTACGATCACGCGGCGCGCCACCAGCGTTTCGGCGCTACCGATGCCGGCCAGCAAGCGGCTGCCGATCCCGAAGTGCAGGTCGTCATCGCCTTGCGCGGCGCCTACGGCATGTCGCGCATCCTGCCGGTGCTGAATTATGAAGCGCTGGCCGCCAGCGGCAAATTGTTCGTCGGCTACAGCGACATCACTGCCTTGCACCTGGCCTTGCTGGCGCAGACCGGCGCCCCGCCCATTGGCCCAAGCAAGCGGCTGCCGATCCCGAAGTGCAGGTCGTCATCGCCTTGCGCGGCGCCTACGGCATGTCGCGCATCCTGCCGGTGCTGAATTATGAAGCGCTGGCCGCCAGCGGCAAATTGTTCGTCGGCTACAGCGACATCACTGCCTTGCACCTGGCCTTGCTGGCGCAGACCGGCGCCGGCGGCATTGCGGGGCCGATGCTGTGCAGCGATTTCGGCGCCGAGACGCCGAGCGCGATGACGATGAACAGTTTCTGGCGCACCCTTACGCAGCCGACGCAGACCATTGCCGTGGAAGAGGCGGGCAACCCGGCGCTGAAGGTGTCGGGCAAGTTGTGGGGCGGCAACCTGGCGATGGTTGTGCATCTGCTCGGCACGCCGTACTTCCCGCAGGTCGACGGGGGGATCCTGTTCGTGGAAGACGTCAACGAACATCCGTATCGCGTCGAGCGCATGCTGCTGCAGCTGGAACACGCAGGTGTGCTGGCGCGTCAGAAGGCGGTGCTGCTGGGGGATTTCTCCAATTACCGATTGTCCGACTACGACAACGGCTACAACTTCGAACAGATGCTGGGTTATGCGCGCCAGCATCTGTCTGCGCCGCTGCTGACAGGATTGCCGTTCGGCCACATCGCCGACCGCGTCAGCCTGCCGGTCGGCGCCCATGCCGAGCTGGAATCCGACGCGCGCGGCTTTTCGCTGCGTCTCAGCGGCTATCCGATCCTGTCCTGAGGGACGGACCTACAAAGGCTTGATCTCGACCTTGACGCCATCGCTGAGCACCGTGATGGCGCCCGGTTCGAAACGCTTGCCGTTCATTTCCAATTGTTCCGGCTTGAAGGTGTAGAGCGGGTAATCCTTGAGCACCTGTTCCGCCGCGGCGTTGCCGATGGCATTGAGCTGCGGTGCGTATTGCGCCGGTACGCCGGCGATGTCGACCTTTTCCACCGAGGGCGAATCCAATCGCACCGAACGCGAGGCGGCGTCGTACTTGAGCGCGCTGCTCATCGACAGCGTGCCGTTGACGGGTTTGTTCATGAGCAGCTTGTTGTCGATCTGGGCGTCGACCACGGTGCTCAGGCGATTGCTTTCCGGATTGAGCGCGAGGCGCGGATTGCTCAGGTTGATGTCGAACATGTCCATGTAGCGCAGCTTGCGCGGGAATTGCGTGGCAATGGCCGACTGCAGGTCTTTCTTCGGGAAGGTGTATTCGCTGGTCCAGATGTTGTACGCGGCCTGGCTGGCGCCGGCCGCCGCCAACGCGCCGCAGGCCACCAATGCTGCGCTGGCCAGGGTACGCCAGCGGCTGAATGGGGATGTTGTCGTTTTGATCATCAGTCTTTCCTGTCATCGGGCAAAGCGGTTGGAACCGTTGCCGGGCAAATAATTCAAAGCGTTTGCCCCCGAATTACCTCCGTTCCGGGGCGCAGTCATGCCGGACTCGGCCTGCAATGGTAAAATCACGCGTTTACACCTGACTTGGCGGGTTGGCTTGGTTTCCGGCAACTTGCCGGGGCAACTCCTCAGGCAATATCTAAATACGTAAGGGCTTTTTTCAGTGTTATCCACGGCAAACATCACGATGCAGTTCGGCCCCAAGCCGCTGTTTGAAAACATTTCGGTCAAATTCGGCGACGGCAACCGCTACGGTCTGATCGGCGCCAACGGCTGCGGCAAGTCGACGTTCATGAAAATCCTCGGCGGCGATCTCGAGCCGTCGGCCGGCAACGTCAGCCTGGACACCAACGAGCGTCTCGGCAAATTGCGTCAGGACCAGTTCGCCTACGAAGAGATGCGCGTGCTGGACGTGGTCATGATGGGCCATACCGAAATGTGGGCGGCGATGGCCGAGCGCGATGCGATTTACGCCAATCCGGAAGCCACCGACGACGACTACATGAAGGCGGCCGACCTGGAAGCCAAGTTTGCCGAGTACGATGGCTACACCGCCGAAGCGCGCGCCGGCGAGCTGCTGCTGGGCGTAGGCGTGGCGATCGAACAGCACCAGGGCCCGATGAGCAACGTCGCGCCGGGCTGGAAGCTGCGCGTCTTGCTGGCGCAGGCGCTGTTCTCGAATCCGGACATCCTGCTGCTCGACGAACCGACCAACAACCTCGACATCAACACCATCCGCTGGCTGGAAGACATGCTCAACGAGCGCAACTCCACCATGATCATCATTTCCCATGATCGCCACTTCCTGAACCAGGTCTGTACGCACATGGCCGACATGGACTACGGCACGCTGAAGGTCTATCCGGGCAACTACGACGAATACATGCTGGCGTCCTCGCAAGCGCGTGCGCAGCAACTGTCGGTCAATGCCAAGGCCAAGGAAAAGGTCGCGGAGTTACAGGATTTCGTGCGCCGCTTCTCGGCCAACAAATCCAAGGCGCGCCAGGCCACATCGCGCGCCAAGCAGATCGACAAGATCAAGGTCGAAGACATCAAGCCGTCCAGCCGCGCCAATCCGTTCGTGCGTTTCGACGGCGAGAAGAAGCTGCATCGCCTGGCGGTGGAAACGCAAGGCATCAGCAAGACCTATGACCGTCCGATATTCAAGAACTTCAGCATCATGGTGGAAGCCGGCGAGAAGATCGCCATCATCGGCGCCAACGGCGTCGGCAAGACCACCTTGCTGCGCAGCATCGGCGGCGACGTCACCGGCTTGCATCCCGATGGCGGTCTGGTGAAGTGGGCCGAAAACGCCAACGTCGGCTACATGCCGCAGGATCCGACCGAAGAATTCGCCAAGGGTGAAATCCTGACCGACTGGATGGGCCAATGGACCCAGGAAGGCGACGACGACCAGGCGGTACGCTCGATCCTCGGTCGCCTGCTGTTCTCCGGCGACGACGTCAAGAAGTCGGTCCAGGTGCTGTCCGGCGGTGAAAAGGGCCGCATGATGTACGGCAAACTGATGCTGGGTCGCCATAACATCCTGCTGATGGATGAGCCCACCAACCACATGGATATGGAATCGATCGAATCGCTCAATATCGCACTTGAAAAATATGCCGGCACACTGATCTTCGTGTCGCACGACCGTGAGTTCGTTTCGTCGCTGGCGACGCGCATTCTGGAAGTGAAGGAAAACGAGATCATCGACTTCCGCGGCAGCTACGAAGATTATCTGTCCAGCCAGGGCATCGAATAACTTTTTTCAGGCGATCGATTTTTCGATCGCCTTTTTATCGTCCAAGCCATGCAAGCAACCGCAATGAAGGTCGTCGAATTTGAACGACCGCAGATGGAGACAGGCAGCAGCTGCACAGCCAACGCGTGGGCCAAGGTCCCGGCCACGCCGACGGCCGATGAGCGCCAGGCGTTGAAGGCGCGCATCAGACAGTTGCTGAAGGAAAAACAGGCAGTGCTCGTCGCGCATTATTACGTCGACGGCGACCTGCAAGACCTCGCCGAAGAAACCGGCGGTTGCGTCTCCGATTCGCTCGAAATGGCGCGCTTCGGCCGCGACCATGCCGCGCAGACGCTGGTGGTCGCCGGCGTGCGCTTCATGGGCGAAACCGCCAAGATACTGAGCCCGGAAAAGCGCATCCTGATGCCGGATCTGGACGCCACCTGTTCGCTCGACCTCGGTTGCCCGACCGATGAGTTCAACGCCTTCTGCGATGCTCATCCGGACCGCACCGTGGTCGTGTACGCCAACACCAGCGCCGCCGTCAAGGCGCGCGCCGACTGGATGGTGACCTCGTCGATCGGTCTGGATATCGTCAAGCACCTGCATGCGCAAGGCAAAAAAATCCTGTGGGCTCCCGACAAGCACCTGGGCGGCTACATCCAGAAGCAGACCGGCGCCGACATGCTGCTGTGGCAGGGTTCCTGCCTGGTGCACGACGAGTTCAAGGGCGTCGAACTGGAACTGCTGCGCAAGGAATATCCCAAGGCCCTGATCCTGGTGCATCCGGAGTCGCCCGAAGGCGTGGTGGCGCAAGCCGACGTGATCGGCTCGACTTCGCAACTGATCGCCGCGGTGCAATCATCGGACGCGAAGGAATTCATCGTCGCCACCGACAACGGCATCCTGCACAAGATGCGCGCCGCCGCGCCCGGCAAGGTCTTCATCGATGCGCCGACCGCCGGCAATTCCGCCACCTGCAAGAGCTGCGCGCATTGCCCGTGGATGGCCATGAACGGTTTGCAGAACCTGCTGCACGTGCTGGAAACCGGCAGCAACGAAATCCACGTCGATCCTGCCATCGGCAGGAAGGCCGTGGTCTGCATCGACCGCATGCTGGATTTCGCGGCGCAGAAAAAAGCCAATGTGCGCCCGACCGGCGCATTGGAAAACGAACAAACACTGTTTGCAGGAATCGGCCCAGCATGAGTCTCACCGTCAGCAGCACCAGCAATCTGCGCAATCCGTTTGCACCTTTCGATCCGGCCTTGTCGGCGGCCTTCGACGCCAACGTCAACCTGGCGATTGCCGAAGATGTCGGCAACGGCGACCACACCGGCAAGCTGGTGCCGGAAAACGAACACGTCAAGGCCCGCGTCATCGTGCGCGAACAAGCCGTGCTGTGCGGCGCGCCCTGGTTTGAAGCCGTCATGGCGCGGCTCGATCCGCGCCTGCGCGTTGACTGGAAGTTCGGCGAGGGCGACTTGATGCCGGCCGATGCCGAAGTCTGCCGCATCGAAGGCCCGGCGCGCGCCTTGCTGACTGCGGAACGCGGCGCATTGAATTTCCTGCAATTGCTGTCCGGCGTGGCGACCGCCACGCATCGCTACGTCGATCTGATCCGCGATACCCGCGCGCGCATCCTCGACACCCGCAAGACCTTGCCGGGCCTGCGCCTGGCGCAGAAGTACGCCGTGCGCGTCGGCGGCGGCATGAACCAGCGCCTGGCGCTGTACGACGGCATCCTGATCAAGGAAAACCACATCGCCGCAGCCGGCGGCATCACCGCTGCCGTGACGGCGGCGATCAAGCTCAACGCCGGCGTCAGCATCCAGGTCGAAGTCGAAAGCATCGATGAGCTTGGCGAAGCGCTGGCGGCAGGCGCCACCTCGATCCTGCTCGACAACTTCTCGCTCGACATGATGCGCGAAGGCGTCATGATCAACGCGCGCCGCGCCGTGCTGGAAGCGTCCGGCGGCATCAACATGGAAACCGTACGCGCCATCGCCGAGACCGGCGTGGACCGCATTTCGGTGGGTAGCCTGACCAAGGATCTGCAGGCGATCGACTACTCGCTGCGAATCATCGGCTGAGGTTGGCTGAGGTCGGTTGGCCGGCTTTCTTCCTTCTTTCGATATAGCCTCTCGACACAGCCCGCGTGCCTTCACGGCAGGCGGGCTGTGTCGTTTTGCAGCTGCGCTTGCTGCGTGCGCTGATAGAATGCGCCATTGCATCGGGCGTCAGGCAAGGCAATTGGACGGCTGCACATACTGATACTGCACGTACGCCCGCGCCGGCACGCCATCTTCGGGGAAACCATCGTGAAATCAAACAATCTCGCTGCACCGCTGCTATGGGCCGCTCTGTACTTCGTGTTCGGTTTCGTCTCGCATGCGTTGAACGGCTCTTTCGTCGCCACCGGCTATATCTGGCTGCCGGCCGGCATCACCGTTAGCGCCTTGTTGCTGACGCCGACCGTGCGCTGGTTTCCATTACTGGTGCTGTTGTTCGCTGCACAGATTCTTCTGGGCTGGCTGGAGCATCGCGAGCTCTGGCGCATGGCCTTGTTTTGCCTGGATGAAATCGGCGTCGCGGCGGTGGCGGTGTGGCTGGTCCGGCGCGCGCCTTTCCCGATGGAAGGCTTGTATTTCGTCCGTGGCCTGCTGATGGTCGGCGTCGGCGCCAGCGTCGTCAGCGGCCTGTTCGGCGCGGCCTGGTTCGCGGCAACGCAAGGCACGTCATTCTGGCCGACCTTGCGCGTCTGGGCGTTGTCGGACCTGGTCGGCATCCTGATCATGACGCCGGTGCTGGCGAGCTGGTCGCAGTTCCGGGCGACGCGCTCGGGCGGGATCGCGCGTACCGAATTCCTGCTGGGGCTGGCTTGCTTCATTGCCGTCATTGCGACCGGTTACCTTGCATTCGACAGCGACCTTGACCGTATCATTTTCGATATCGATTTTTCAACGACGTATCTGCCGCTGTTTTTCATCGCGCTGGTCGCCTTGCTGTGGGGCGGTCGCGGCGGCGCCTTGTCGGTCGCGGTATTGTCCTTGATGGCGTTTATCTACAACTCGCTGGGACGCGGACCGTTCGTCGAGCTGGTCCGGCTGAATTCCAGCAATGCCTTGCTGGAGTTGCAGATCTATCTGGCGGTGGCGTCGTTGCTGTCGCTGCTGATCAGCGCATTGAAGACCACGCGCGAGCAACTGCATGAAGATGTCGCGCGCTGGAAGAGTAACGTCGAGCTGGCGCTGACGGTGAGTCGCCAACTGGTGTACAGCATCGATCCGGGGAAAAAGACCATCGCCTGGAGCGGCGACGTGCAAAGTTTGCTCGGTCTTTCACCGGACAAGCTCGCGACGCTGGACCATGCATTGAAGCTGGTGCATCCGTTGGATCAGCATCGCCTGCGTCAGCGTTGGCTGGAAGAAGAGAGCGGCGGCAGCGACGACGCCCGCGAAGACATGCCGTTCCGCTTGCTGCTGGCCGACGGAAAAATCATCGGCGCAATTGACATGAGCCGCAGTTTGCGCGATCCCGACGGCAGTCTCGTCATGGTCGCCGGCACGTGGCATTTCGACGGCGCAGATCTCGCGCAGGGCCGGAGCGAAAAATGACAGCCCGCGTCGGCGTCATCATGATTCACGGCTTGGGCGGCACGCAATACGATTTGGGAGCCATGCACAAGATCCTGCAAAAAGCGGGCGCCGATACGCATGCCGTGACCTTGCCCGGACATGGGACCAGGCCGGAGGATCTCATCCCGATCCGCGCCGAGCAATGGATCGACTTGCTCATTGCGCAATATCGTGAATTGCAGCCGCAGTACGAGCAGTTGCATGTCATGGGCATGTGCATGGGAGCATTGCTGGCGCTGGCCTTGTGCGAGCGCGTCGGGCATACGGCAAAGCAGGGCAAGCTGGTCACGCTGGCGCCGCCGATCTACATCGACGGCTGGTCAACGCCGTGGTATGCCAATTTGCGCCGGCTGTTCTATCTGATTCCGGGTGTCGCCTCGCGCATGAAGGTGGAAGAGGGCGAGCCTTACGGCATCAAGAACACGCTGGTGCGCGCCGTGGTCAAGGCCAAGTTCGAGCGCGGCGACAATTTCCACTATCCGTGGGTGCCGATGGCCTGCATCCGCCAGGTTGACCGTCTGCGCGGCTGGGCCGCTGCCGGCGCGAAGAACATCAAGGCGCCGACGCTGATCGTGCATGCGCGGGAAGATGAGCTCACCAGTTTACGCTCGGCGGAATTCCTGCAGGCGCGCATTGCAGATGCCCGCACCGTGGTGCTGGAGAACAGCTATCACATGATCTGCGTCGACAATGACCGCGACCAGGTCGCCAACAGCGTGCTGGAATTTTTCGGCTTTCCACCGATGGCGGAGCGGATACGCCGGCAGCGCGGCGCGGCTGCCTGAGGCATATCAGAACACGCGTCCAAGCTGCAGATAGACGTTCCACACGCCCTGATCGCCCAACGCGGCGCCAAAGTACAGCGGTCCGACCGGACTGCTGCCGCCGAGGAACAGGCTGACGCTCTTTCGATACGGACCGTCGCCCATGGCGCTGCGCGACTGCCACACATTGCCGGCTTCGAGGCTGGTGCCGAGCACCGGATTGCGCAAGCCCGGTACGGCGAAGTCATTGAGGTCGCGCAAGTAGGTCAGCCTGCTGTAGAGCAGATAATTGCCGTAGAACTGGTCGGCCGCGTATGCCGACAGACGCTGGAATCCACCCAGGAAAAAGCCCGGTCCCGCGCTGTTGGAAGACAGGTTGCTGGCTGCTTCCAGCGCCACGTTAACGGTATTGCGGTCATGGCTGAAGGCCCACAGGCTCTTGAACTGGGCGTCGCTGTAGCGATCTTCTTGCTTGCCGAAACCGCGATGCGCTTCGGCGAACAGGTAATAGCCCTTGCGCGGGAATAGCGGATCGTCGAGCTGGTCGATGGTCAATCGTGCGCGCGCCACCGGCTGGTTGCTTTGCGCGGCGTCATAGAGTGAACCGAACGCAGGATCCGACAGGTTGTAGGACGGCGTGTATTTGTTGTGCTGGTAATTGACACCCAGCCGCACTTCGCCCAGCCGCGCCAGCGGCATGCCGAGGTCGACGCCGGCAGTGTAGGTGTCGATGCGGTATTGCGTTGCCGGCGATGCTTTGGCGTCGCTGCCGTCGAGGTAGATGTCGACATAGCGGCGGCTCAGGTCGACATACGGCGACAGGTAAATGCCGCTGGTGCCGAAGACCGGCTGGCGCAGTTCGCTGTGCAGGCTGGCGCGGTTGTTGCCGAGCACCAGGTCGTTGCGCCATTCGAGGCCGCTCTGGTCGATCCATGGATAGCGATGGCCGATCTGCAGATTGACGCCGCCGCGACCGTTGAAATTATTGGACAGGCCGAGGCCGAACAGCAGGTACTGCGGTCCCCAGGACTTTTCTTCGGCGTCGATCAGCAGCACATTGCGGCCATCTTTTTCGACGATCTCCTGCGTCAGCGCATTGAAGTCGCCATTGGTCGCCAATTGCGACAACTGCTGGTTGATCTTGTCGGCGTCATAGACGTCGCCTTCCTTCACACTGAGCCGGCTGCGCACATACGCTGCGGGGATTCGTCCGGTGGTCTTGATTTCGATGGCATCGACGCGGGTGTCGTGCGCCAGAACCACCCCGGTCCGGCGCGCCGCCAGATAGGCTTGCCACTCGGTCGGTGACAGCGACAGTTCGGTGAGCCGGGCGCTCTGTGCCTGCGCTGCGTTCCAGCCGGCGTTGACGCCATCCTTGCCGCGTGCAAAATCGGTGAAGGACATGCCGCTCAGCTCCGGTTCGATCAGCACGTCGTTCTTGCCGAGCAAGGCCTTCTGCGCCTTGACGTTCTGCTGGATCAGGATGCCCACCATCTGCTGCGCGACGGCGGTGGGGGATTGCAGATTGGCGGGATCCTGCAGGGGCGTGGCGATGTTGACCGCGATGATGACGTCGGCGCCCATGTCGCGCGCTTCCTGCACCGGCAGGTTGCTGACCAGGCCGCCGTCGACCAGGGTGCGGCCGTCGATCGGATACGGCGCAAACAGCCCCGGCACCGCCATGCTGGCGCGCATGGCGCGTGGCAACGAGCCTCGCTCCAGGATGACTTCGGTGCCTTTGCCCAGATCGGTGGCGACGGCGCGAAACGGAATCGGCAACTGGTCAAAGGAGATGTTGGCCGGCAACTGCGCCGTCCAGTTCTGCAGCAAGGTCAGCAGGTTGTTTCCCTGCACCAGGCCGGGGGCGAGCTTGAGCTTGCCGTCGTCGTAACCGGCGGCGATCGAGATCGGATACTGGAAGTCGTCTTCACGTTGCGATTGCGGCAGCTTGGCGCGTTCGTTGCGGTCGAAGGCGATGTCGGACAGATTGGTGGCCGCCAGCCGCCGCTCCAGCTCCCCGGCATCCAGCCCGCTGGCGTAGAGCCCACCGATGAGCGCTCCCATGCTGGTGCCGGCGATGCAATCGATGGGGATATGCAGCTGCTCCAGGTATTGCAGTACGCCCAGGTGGGCGTAGCCGCGCGCGCCGCCGCCGGACAGGACCAGGCCGATGCGCGGACGCGGCTTGGCTGCGGTTGCGGAGGAAGCGTCTGCTGCCGATGAAGATGCGGTAGTAGCAAGGAATGCAACCCCCGCCAGCAGGCAGAGCAAGCGAAGGGGGATAAGGTCGGCGGGGCGTGTCACGATGTCGGGAGGGGAGGCGAAGATTGGCGATGGCCCAATAGTAAATCGGGCCGGACCAAACAGGCAACGCAACACGTTCAGAGTGTCTTCATTCCGAAGACGCGTGATGAGCTTTTATTGGTAGTAACCGCCGACCGGTGGTGACGCCAGCATGGTTTTCACTTCCTCGATGCTTTCGTGCGGCACGTGTTGCAGCGATTGGTGATGGGCGTCGATGCTGTCCCAGACTTCGATGATGACCATGCGTGCCGGGATGGTCTGGTCCTGCAGCAATTGACAGGACTGGCAACCGGATGACGCGCGGATGGCCGGCAACAGGGCAGTCAGGAACTTCTTCAGCGCGTCGACCTGGTCGTCGAGCGCACGGAATGTATTGATACGCGTAATGCTCATCGTCTCCTCCTTGGGCAGGCTGCATTCAATGACGTGGCGAGCTGGTCGTTGCTGTTCCTGCGGCCATTATGAACCGAATTGCCGAGCGATTGTTCCTACGTCATTTTTGCTGCGTCAGCACCGTCGGCACGGCTTCCGCCAGCGTGTCCGGATAGTCGAGGCTGTAATGCAGGCCGCGGCTTTCTTTCCGTGCCAACGCGCTGTTGACGATCAGCGAGGCGACTTCGACCAGGTTGCGCAGTTCCAGCAGATCGCGCGTGATGCGGAAATTGGCGTAGTACTCGTCGATTTCTTCGCGCAGCAGACGGATGCGGTGCTGCGCCCGTTCGAGGCGTTTGTTGGTGCGCACGATGCTGACGTAGTTCCACATGAAGCGGCGCAGCTCGTCCCAGTTGTGCGAGATCACGACTTCTTCGTCTGCGTTGGTGACGCGGCTTTCGTCCCAGGCCGGCAAGGCGATCACGGGCGCCGCGGCTTGCTGTTCGATGAACTGCGCGGCGGCGCGGCCCAGCACCAGGCATTCCAGCAGCGAATTGCTGGCCAGGCGGTTGGCGCCATGCAGGCCGGTATAGGCGGTCTCGCCGACGGCGTACAGGCCGGGCAGGTCGGTGCGGCCGGACATGTCGGTCACTACGCCGCCGCAGGTGTAGTGCGCTGCAGGCACGACCGGGATCGGTTGCTTGGTGATATCGATGCCGAACTCCAGGCAGCGCGCCTGGATGGTCGGGAAATGTTCCTTGATGAATTCGGGCGGCTGGTGGCTGATGTCCAGGTCCACATGGTCCAGGCCGCGCTTTTTCATCTCGAAGTCGATGGCGCGTGCTACCACATCGCGCGGCGCCAGTTCGGCGCGCTCATCATGTTCCGGCATGAAGCGCTGTCCGGCTGCTGCACCGGCCGACAGCGGCAGCTTCAGCAGGGCGCCTTCGCCACGCAGCGCCTCGCTGATCAGGAAAGACTTGGCGTAAGGGTGGTACAGGCAGGTCGGATGGAACTGGATGAACTCCATGTTGGCGACGCGGCAACCGGCGCGCGAGGCCATGGCGATGCCGTCGCCGGTGGCGGAGTCCGGGTTCGACGTGTACAGGTAGACCTTGCCGGCGCCGCCGGTGGCCAGCACGGTATGGTCGGCCGCGATGGTGACGACCTTGCCCTGTTTGATGTCCTGCACGTAGACGCCGACGCAGCGCGGCGTGCCTTCTGCAGCAGGATCGAGCTTCTTGGTGGTGATGACGTCGATGGCGCAGTGATGCTCCAGCAGCGTGATGTTGGGATGGGCGCGTACGCGTTGTTCCAGCGTGACCTGGACGGCGTGGCCGGTGGCATCGGCGGCATGGATAATGCGGCGCTGGCTGTGGCCGCCTTCGCGGGTGAGGTGATAGCCGAGTTCGGCGCTGGCGTCGCGCGTGAAGGGCACGCCCTGTTCGATCAGCCATTCGATCGCTTCGCGGCCATGCTCGACGATGAAGCGATCAGCGTGTCGTCGATGTGCTGGTCATGACTATCGCCCGAATCGAGCACCGCGGCGATGCCGCCTTGCGCCCAGTTGCTGGCGCCGTCGAGCAATTCGCCCTTGGAGACCACGACCACGTTTTTCTTTTCGGCAAGATGCAGGGCGACGGACAAACCGGCAAGTCCGCTGCCGATGATGGCGACATCGCACTTCATGATCGTAAGCAAAGCTGCTGTAGTGGAGGGAGGCGACGATTATAACCAGTCGCGGCCAGGATATTGTTTATATCGTTTTCCCGTCCCGGCGCAGCCGGCCCGGGTAAAAGCAAAACGGGCTCCGATGAAGCATCGGAGCCCGTCAGTACGCCGATGACGTGCAGCCTTATTCCGGGATCACCGGCTTGACCTTGGCCGCAGCCTGCTTGGCGCGGATGCGGGCGGTCTCGACGTTGTCGGCGCTGGCCAGGGCCACGCCCATGCGGCGGCGGGCAAAGGATTCAGGCTTGCCGAACAGGCGGATCTCGGCGCCGGGAATGCGCAGCGCCTCAGCCACGCCATCGAAGGCGATGCCGCGGGCTTCATGCTGGCCATAGATGACAGCCGAAGCGCCGGGTGTGCGCAGCGCCGTGTTGACGGGCAGCCCCAGGATCGCCTTGGCATGCAGTTCGAATTCGCTCTGCACCTGACTGACCATGGTGACCATGCCGGTGTCGTGCGGACGCGGGCTGACTTCGGAGAACCAGACCATCTCGCCCTTGACGAACAGCTCGACGCCGAACAGGCCCAGGCCGCCGAGGTTTTCGGTGACTTTGCGGGCGATGTCGCGCGCCTTGTCCAGCGCGGCCGGATGCATCGGATGCGGCTGCCAGGATTCGACGTAATCGCCCTTGACCTGCACGTGGCCGATCGGATCGCAGAAGCTGGTGATGGTGTCGCCGTTTTCGTTGAGCGAACGCACGGTCAGCAGCGTGATTTCGTAATCGAAATCGATGAAGCCTTCGACGATCACGCGACCGGAGTCGACGCGGCCGCCGGCAGCGGCGTAGTTCCACGCGGCTTCAACTTCGGCGGCGCTGTCGATCTTCGACTGGCCCTTGCCGGAAGACGACATGACCGGCTTGATCACGCAGGGGAAGCCGATTTGTTCGGTGGCGGCCTTCAGTTCTTCGAGGCTGTCGGCAAAGCGGTAAGGCGAGGTCGCCAGACTCAGCGTTTCACCGGCCAGGCGGCGGATGCCTTCGCGGTTCATGGTCAGCCAGGCGGCGCGGGCGGTCGGGATGACATGCGCCTTGCCGGCTTTTTCCAGTTCGACCAGGGTTTCGGTGGCGATGGCTTCGATTTCAGGCACCACCAGGTCGGGTTGCTCCTTGGCGATCAGCGCAGCCAGCGCGGCGCCGTCGGTCATGTTGATGACATGCGAGCGATGCGCGACCTGATGGCCCGGCGCATCGGCGTAACGATCCACTGCAATCACTTCCACGCCCAGGCGTTGCAGGGCAATGATCACTTCTTTGCCAAGCTCGCCGGAACCGAGCAGCATGACTTTGGTGGCGGAAGGGGACAGCGGGGTGCCGAGGCGAACGGGTGTCTTCATTGGATAAATGCGGAAAGGAAAGGATGGGAAAGTCGGGGAATCGCGCGACGATACCAAATCCTGGCGGTTTTGGACAGCCAAAATTGCGCCGCCGTTAGCAAATCGGAAAGCTCTTGAGAGAATGCTTGAAGAAAGGCGGATAAGTGCAAGCAATCCTTAAAAACGCCTCAGCTGCTCCTTATTTCCGTTCGGGCAAGGTGATGGATAGCATCGCCCCGCTCAGACTCTTCCCATGCGCATCCAGCGCCAGCGAGCGCGTCACGCCGCCGCCCAGCGCGTGCTGCATGACGAAGTTGAGTGCGCCAAGGTGTGGCAGCTCGTAGCGAACCACGTCGCCTTGCACCACGCCGGCGAAATGCGCCTTCACGCGTTCCGTGGTCAGGTGCTTTTCCAGCAGGGCGTAGTCCTTGAGGTCGTAGGCGATGACGGAGATGTTGGATATGTCGCCCTTGTCGCCGGCGCGCGAATGCGCGATGTCTCGCAGCAGCATCTCAGTTCTCCTCGAAATGGATGGCCGGCGCGACCAGTTCGCGCGGCAGCAGCATCGATAATACGGCAATGACTTCGCGCGCCGATTTGGTGGCGCCGCCGCCGCCGGCCGGGCCGCAGGTGTAGAGCGTTTCGACTTCGTTGCCGATGCGTATGGCTTCGCGCAGGCTGGCGGTTCTGCCGGCGACGCGGGCGCGCACTTCGTAGGGTTCGTTGACGGCGGCAGAGAGTTGCGCGCCGTGGATGGCGTTGACGCCGATGAGGTCGTAGCGCACTTCGTCGGTCTGTACGCCGGTGAGGGCGAGGCGCTCCCTGACGATGTCCAGCGCCAGCTGGCCGCGTGCTTGCGCTCCGGGACCGGCATAGGAAATCTGGCCTTCGCCGACGTAGCTGTCAATGTAGCCGAGCGTGGTCTTGAGCGTGGCGGGACGGGCGCGACCGTTGCCGCCGCTGATGGCGACGCGGTCGGGGCCAACTTCGGTGATCGTCACTTGGGAGAAGTCAGCGATCACGTCGGGCGTGAAGTACGCCGCAGGATTGTGGATTTCGTACAGCAGCTGTTCCTTGCAAGTGGCCGCAGTGACTTGTCCGCCCGAGCCGGCGACTTTGGTGATGACGACGCTGCCGTCTTCGCTGACTTCGCCAATAGGAAAGCCGAGACGCGCCAGATCCTTGACATCTTTCACGCCGGGATCGGCAAAGTAGCCGCCGGTGATCTGACCCGCACATTCGAGCAGATGGCCGACCACGGTGCCTTGGCCAAGTCGTTGCCAGTCGTCCATCGCCCAGCCGAATTCATGGATAAGCGGTCCCAGTGCCAGTGCCGGATCGGCGATGCGACCGGTAATGACGACATCGGCACCGGCTTTCAGCGCGTCAACAATCGGCTGCGCACCGAGATAGGCGTTGGCGGATATCAGTTTGTCGCCGAGCGACTTGACCGGGAGCCCGTTGTCTTCGACGCGGTAGTCTCCTTGTTGCAGAATCTCCAATACGTCATCGCCGCAGATGGAAGCAATTTTCAGGTGGGATAGTCCGAGTTGCAGCGCGATTTCACGGATCCTGGCGGCACCTGCGAGCGGATTGGCGGCCCCCATATTGGTAATGATTTTGATGCCCTTGTCGGCGCATAATTTCAACACTGCGTGCATGCGGTCAGCCAGCAGAGGATCGTAACCTTTTTGCGGATCGGCGCGGCGTGCCTGCTGACCAATGGCGATGGTGCGTTCTGCCAGGCATTCGAAAATCAGATAGTCAAGCTCGCCTTTTTCGACGAGCTCGACGGCGGGTTCAATACGGTCGCCGGAATAACCGGCGCCAGCGCCGATGCGGATGGTTTTCATGGATGCTGGAGGTATCACGTGTCAGGTATCTGAGCGGTCAGAGTGGAAATAAGCCCAGCATAATCGCCACGATGGTCATGAAGATGGTGGTGGCGAACAGGAAGGGGATGGTGAATTTTTGATGGTCGCTGAGTTCAATGCCGACCAGCCCGATCAGCAGGAAGGTCGCCGGCGTCAACGGACTGACCGGAAAGCCCGTGGTCATTTGTCCCAATAGAGACGCTTGCGCCATTTGCACCGATGGCACGCCGAGGGCGCTGGTTGCTTCGGCCAACACGGGCAGCACGCCGAAGTAGAACGAGTCGGGGTCGAACAGCAGGCTTAAGGGCATGGAAATTACCGCCAACGCGGCCGGCAGATGGTGTGCCATATCTACAGGGATGCTGCCAGCGACAAACTTGGCCATCGCGGTCAGCATACCCGTGCCTTTCATGATGCCGGTGAACACACCGGCCGCCAGCAGGATGCTGGCCATCATGAGAGCTGCTTTCGCATGTGCATCGATGCGGGCGCGTTGCTGCGCCATATCTGGATAGTTGATGAAAAGGGCTAGTACCGTGCCGATCATGAAGCACACAACCGGATCGACTTTGCCGGTGATCATCGTCCCTAGCACGACAAGCACCAGAGCGACGTTGATCAGAAAGCGGCCGGGACGACGCAGCTCCTGCTGATCTTCGCTTAGTTCCTGTTGATGATGACTGATGCCCTGGTACTTTATGGCGGCGTTTTCACTGGTAAGGCCGAGGCGACGTTCCTCTTTTTTTCCGAGCAGCCAGGCGCAAGTGAAGACAAAAAGCATCCCGCAAATTTGTACCGGCACCAGCGGCAGGTATAGATCAGCCACCGGAATGTGCAGCGCGGCGGCTGCGCGCAAGGTCGGGCCACCCCACGGCAAGGCATTGGCTACGCCAGCTGCCATGGCGACTACGCAGGCCAAGATGCGCTTGTCCATCTGTAGCCGTTCGTACAACGGCAGCAGCGCCGGAATCGTCACCAGGAATGTCACGGCACCGGAGCCGTCGAGATGCACTACTGCCGCCAGAACAGCGGAGCCAAGCACGATGCGCGACGGCCGCATGCCGACAACTTTGAGGACTTTGTTGATGATTGGATCGAGCATGCCAGCGTCCTTGAGGATGCCGAAGAACAGAATGGCGAAGACGAACATGCCGACAATCGGAGCAATGCTCTTGATCCCATCGACCATGAATTTCCCGACGCCGAGGCCGAAGCCGCCGATCAGCGCGGCGGCAAATGGAATGGCAATGAGGGCCGCCAGCGGTGACATTTTTTTTGTCAGGATGGCGGTGAGTAAAACAATGATCGTGATAAAACCGAGCAGGGCAAGCATGCGTGTCTCCGGTATTTTTGTTGACGGAATTACCGGTAGCCGGTTTCCGTGGATTCTTGTTGATCCGTCTGGATACGTCTGTTCCAGACGCAGTGCAATGTGGGGCGAGTGTAGGTGCCGGGCAATTTTGTTGTAAAGTTCATTTTTTCGATTGATTAATCGGTTTTGTGAATGAATCCATATGCAAGCAAATATCTCGACCCGGCTGTTGCAGGGCTTTCTCGCACTTAACGACTGCCGCCACTTCGGCCACGCTGCTGAACGCTGCCATGTGTCGCAATCGGCGTTCAGCGTGATGATCCAGAAGCTGGAAGCCGCTGCCGGTGCGAAGTTGTTTGTGCGCGACACCCGCAACGTGACGCTGACAGCGGAAGGCGAGTTGTTCGTCGAAGTGGCGCGCCAGCTGATGACCGATATCGAGGCGGCGTTTTCCAACATGAGCGACTACGTTGCTCGCCGCAAGGGCAAGGTCTCCATCGCCGCCTTGCCGTCGTTGGCGGCAGGATGGCTGCCTCCGGTGCTGGCTGCATATCGCGCGCAGTATCCGGGCGTGACGGTGGAGCTGTTCGATGCGCTGTCGGATCATTGCCTGAACTATCTGCGGCAGGGCAAGGCTGATATTGCGCTGACCGCGCCGGGGCCGAACCTGATGGAGTTCGACACGCAACCGTTGTGCGAGGATCCGTTTTACCTGGTCTGCCGGCGCGACCACAAGCTGGCGAAGAAGCGCGTCATCCAGGTGCCGCAGCTGGCCGGCTGCGAACTGATCCACCTGGCGCGCTCCACCAGCGTGCGCCAGCATCTCGACGCGCTGCTGCAGCCGGTCGGGGTGGTCAATACGGGATTGGAGGTGGAGCATCTGGCGACGGTCGCCGGCCTGATCGAAAGCGGGCTGGGCGTGAGCCTGGTGCCGGAGCTGACGCTGTTCCAGTTCCGTCATCCGAACCTGGTGGCGATACCGTTGAATGCACCCGATCTGGTGCGGCCGCTGCTGATCGTCAAGGCCAAGGAACGCAGCCTGTCGATTGCGGCGCAAGGTTTGCTGGAGCTGATACAAGAAAAAAGCCGGTCAGGATTTGCACCCTGACCGGCTCGACGTACTCTCTCACTTGTATTTGCAGATTCTGCAGACTCCTTGCAAGCGAGGGAGCCGTCCGGCTTCCCCCTCTTGATGCTTTTAGTACTCTTCGGCGTTGATGTTGTTGTCCTTGGATTCCTTGACGAAGAGCAGACCGATGATAAATGTCGCCAGCGCGATCACGATCGGATACCACAGACCGTAATAGATGTCGCCCTTGTACGCCACCAGCGCGAAGGCCGTGGTCGGCAGCAGGCCGCCGAACCAGCCGTTACCGATGTGGTAAGGCATGGACATCGAGGTGTAGCGGATGCGGGTCGGGAACATTTCCACCAGCGCGGCAGCAACCGGACCGTAGACCATGGTCACGTAGAGCACCAGGATGAACAGCAGCAGCAGGACCATCGGCTTGTTCATCTGATCAGGATCAGCCTTGGTCGGGTAACCGGCAGCCTTGATATCGTCAGCCAGTTCCTTGGAGAACGCCTTGTCCTTCGCTGAAGCATCTTCCTTGGACAGGCCTGCGGCATCATACGAAGTGAGGATCTTCTCGCCGATCTTGATGGTGGCGACGGAGCCCGGGGCGCCAGCCACGTTTTCGTAGTTCACCGAAGCGGCGGACAGCTTGGCCTTGGCGATATCGCAAGACGAAGTGAATTTCTTGGTGCCGGTCGGGTTGAACTGGAATTGGCAAGTTGCAGGATCGGCGGTGACGATCACAGGCGCTTTTTTCAGGGCTGCTTCCAGCGCCGGGTTGGCGTAGTGAGTCAGGCCCTGGAAGATCGGGAAGTAGGTCACTGCAGCGATCAGGCAGCCGCCCAGGATGATAGGTTTGCGGCCGATCTTGTCGGACAGCGAACCGAACACCAGGAAGAACGGTGTTGCCAGCAGCAGCGCCAGCGCGATCAGGATGTTGGCCAGCGGACCGTCGACCTTCAGCGTTTGCGTCAGGAAGAACAGCGAGTAGAACTGACCTGCATACCAGACCACGGCTTGACCCGCAGTCATGCCGATCAGCGCCAGGATGACCAGCTTCAGGTTCTTCCATTTGCCGAATGCTTCGGTCAGCGGCGCCTTCGACAGCTTGCCTTCGGATTTCATCTTCAGGAAGGCCGGCGATTCATTCATCGACAGGCGGATCCAGACGGAAATGCCCAGCAGGATGATCGAGACCAGGAACGGAATGCGCCATCCCCAGTCGGCGAATGCGGCTTCGCCGACGGCGGTGCGTACGCCCAGGATCACCAGCAGCGACAGGAACAAGCCCAGCGTCGCTGTCGTTTGAATCCATGCCGTGAACGAACCGCGTTTGCCTTCCGGCGCGTGCTCGGCGACGTAGGTCGCTGCGCCGCCGTATTCACCACCCAGCGCCAGGCCCTGCAGGATGCGCAGGATGATCAGGATGATCGGAGCGGCAATGCCGATGGAGTTGTAATTCGGCAGGATGCCGACGATGAAGGTTGACGCACCCATGATCAGGATGGTCACCAGGAAGGTGTATTTACGTCCGACCAGGTCGCCCAGGCGGCCGAACACCAGCGCGCCGAACGGACGCACGATGAAGCCTGCGGCAAATGCCAGCAGCGCGAAAATGAAAGCGGTGTTTGGATCCGTGCCGGCGAAGAACTGCTTGGCGATGATCGCTGCCAGCGAGCCGTACAGATAGAAGTCGTACCATTCGAAAACAGTACCCAGCGAAGACGCGAAAATGACTTTGCGCTCTTCGGGAGTAATGGTGTGCGCAGTGGAAGCTGTCGCCATGCTTGTCTCCTAGATTTATTGATGTAATTGGATGTACAAACGGGCGACCGGGACGACCCAAACTGCGCAGGCGCCATTTGTGCACGGATGGAGTGTGCGACGCGAACCTTACGCAGGACTTGCTTGAAACTTACATAAGCTTACAGGGAATTTTCCGCATTGCAGCGTAGACGGCGATGACGATCAGGCCGCTTGCTGTTGCAGGAAAACCGGCACTTTGGCGGCAGGCAGGCGGTTGATTGCCGCCAGCAAGGTGGGGTCGACGCGTGTGCATTTGTGGTGGCCGCGCAGGCGCTCGCTCAAGTGCAGCAGCAACTCGGCGGAGACTTCGGCATCGGCTTCCGCTCTGTGGGCATGGCCGCTGAAGCGGATGCCGAGGCTGTCGGCCAGGCTCGACAAACGATAGCTGGACAGGCCCGGCAGCAGCCGGCGCGACAGCAGCAGTGAGCAGACCAGCTCGGAATAACCGGCCTGCAAATCAAGGCGTTCGGCTTCGGCGGCGAGGAATTTGGCGTCGAAACTGGCGTTGTGCGCTGCAAGAGCGTCGCTGCCGATGAAACGCAACAATTCCGGCAATACGCGTTCCACCGGCGGAGCGGAATCGACCATGTCCTGGGTGATGCCGGTCAGTACGGTGATTTCGTAAGGCACTTCGGCGCCACAGTTGATCAGCGAGACGAAACGCTCGACCACGCGGCCGTCGACAATGCGCAGCGCAGCGACTTCGGTGATGCGGGCGCCTTGCGCAGGACTCAGGCCGGTGGTTTCGAAGTCCAGCATGACGACAGGTTGGTTGATCACGGCAACGGCAATTCAAAAGATGACGAAGGACGAATTTTAATACGGCGTGAGGTTTCGCTCTGAAAATCATCCAGGAGAAGCACGCGTCCAGAGCATCTCGGACGGCCTTCGCTTATCATTACGGCTTTGCTTATTTTGCCGGGAGACTCGCCATGCTGAAACACATCGTCATGTGGAAACTGAAAGACCAGGCCGAAGGCGGCGACAAGGCGACCAATGCGCGCAAGATGAAGGAGCTGCTGGACGGTTGCAAGAACCTGGTGCCAGGCATCCTGAAGTTCGAAGCGGCGCTGGCGCAACCGGGGCTGGAAGCGACTTACGACGTGGTGCTGTATTCAGAGTTCGAATCGCAGGCGGCGCTCGATGCCTATCAGGATCATCCCGACCACATCGCCATCAAGCCTTTCATCGGCGCGGTCCGCGAGGCGCGTCAATGCATGGACTATCTGGCCTGAACACGCGCGGACATGACTCATTCACTCTCTGAAGTTTTCACCAACGGCAATCCCTATCTGGAGAGCCTGGGCGTCGAGGTCCTGGAATACGGCGACGGCAAGGCCTCCATGGCATTGCTGCTGCGCCCCGAATTCATGAACAGCTGGCTGGTCGCACAGGGCGGCATTTCGATGACGCTGATGGACGTCGCAATGGGACTGGCGGCGCGCACCGCGATTCCCGACGCCAAGTCGTCCGCCACGGTCGACATGAGCACCAGCTTCCTGCTGCCGGCGGGCAAGGCCGGCGAAACCATCGTTGCCAAGGGCGTTGCCTACCATCGCTCGACCACCATGTGTTTTTGTGAAGCCGAGCTGTGGAACGGCGACAAGCTGGTCGCCAAGGCCATGGGCACCTTCAAGGCGATCAAGCGCCTCGACATCGCCAAGAAGCTGACGGACGAGTCGTAATTCGTCATTGACCTCACCGACATCACCAGAACAACAGAGATTCCGAACATGAGCTACAACATCAAGATTGCCGCCTGGGACGTGCTGCGCGAGGACGCCGCAGTGATTCGTAATGAAGTCTTCGTCATCGAACAAAACGTGCCGGCCGAACTGGAAATGGACGAGATGGATGCGGTATGCGTACATGCCGTAGCCTACGATGCCGCCGGCGTGCCGGTGGCGGCGACAGTGAAGTGGCGTTGAACGCACAAACGCATGCAGCTTCCTTCTACGGCAGCCACGGTTTCACCCGGGAGGGCGCCGAGTTCATGGAAGCCGGTATCCCGCACATCCACATGCGCGCTGCGTTGGGCTGATCCCGCTGTCAAGCCCGGGGTGAGGGCGGTTCTCGTCCTTGCCCGCATTCCCCGATTTTTGTTTATTTTCGGTACGCGCCTGCTGTCCCATGTGGATGGCAGCGTGGTGTTGTCGTGGGGAAATGAATTGTATTTTGTTGTGGTTTCCCACAATATCTAGAGGTATGCCGGTCGGGCATACTTGCGCCCGCAGCGACTCATGCCGTGTTACATACCTTGCGACGTCGACTGCAGACAGTTTCCTGGATTTCATAATAAACGGAGAACCGCAATGGCCGCCAAAACGCCGATTTACAGATCCCTCTACTTCCAGGTACTGGTGGCAATTGCCATCGGCGTGCTGCTGGGCCACTTCTATCCACAGTCGGGCGAGGCGATGAAGCCGTTCGGCGACGGCTTCATCAAGCTGATCAAGATGATCATCGCGCCGGTGATTTTCTGCACCGTCGTGCTCGGCATCGCCGGCATGGAAGACATGAAAAAGGTCGGCAAGACCGGCGGCCTGGCGCTGCTGTACTTTGAAGTCGTCAGCACCCTGGCGCTGATCGTCGGCCTGATCCTGGTCAACGTGCTGCAACCGGGCGCGGGCATGAACATCGATGCAAGCACGATCGACACCAAGAGCATCGCCGCCTACACCGCACCGGGCAAGATGACCAGCACGACAGACTTCGTGATGAACATCATCCCGACCAGCATGTTCGATGCGTTCGCCAAGGGCGACGTGTTGCAGGTGCTGCTGATTTCGGTGCTGTTCGGTTTCGCGCTGCATAAGTTCGGCGGCCGCGGCACGCTGGTGTTCGATTTCATCGAAAAAATCTCGCATGTCCTGTTCTCGGTCGTCGGCACGATCATGAAGGCTGCTCCGATCGGCGCATTCGGCGCGATGGCATTCACCATCGGCAAGTACGGCGTCGGCTCGCTGCTGTCGCTGGGCAAGCTGATGGGGACGTTCTACCTGACCTGCCTGTTCTTCATCTTCGTCATCCTTGGCACCATTACGCGACTGCACGGTTTCAGCGTGTGGAAGTTCGTCAAGTACATCAAGGAAGAACTGCTGATCGTGCTGGGCACTTCGTCGTCTGAATCGGTGCTGCCGCGCATGCTGGCCAAGATGGAAAACCTGGGCGCCAAGAAGACCGTGGTCGGCCTCGTGATTCCGACCGGTTATTCGTTCAACCTGGACGGTACTGCGATTTACCTGACCATGGCGGCGGTGTTCATCGCCCAGGCGACCAACACGCCGATGACGTTGGTGCAGGAACTGACCTTGCTGGCCGTGCTGCTGCTGACTTCCTTCATCGTGCTGGCGGCGACGCTGTCGGCGGTCGGCCATGTGCCGGTTGCGGGCCTGGCGCTGATTCTCGGCATTGACCGCTTCATGTCCGAAGCGCGCGCGTTGACCAACACCATCGGCAATGGCGTCGCGACCCTGGTCGTGGCGAAGTGGAGCAACGAGCTTGATGAGAAGCGCCTGCATGCCCAGCTCAACAATGAGACATCGGAAGAGGCCGACGAGCCGGAAGCGGTCCTGGATCGCACCGAAGCCAAGATCCATCATTGACGTGGTTGTCGCTCGCTGATGCGGGCGGCGCAAAAAAAGGCGGCGAGACTAATGGTCTCGCGGCTTCATCGTGCTGGCGGCGACGCTGTCGGCGGTCGGCCATGTGCCGGTTGCGGGCCTGGCGCTGATTCTCGGCATTGACCGCTTCATGTCCGAAGCGCGCGCGTTGACCAACACCATCGGCAATGGCGTCGCGACCCTGGTCGTGGCGAAGTGGAGCAACGAGCTTGATGAGAAGCGCCTGCATGCCCAGCTCAACAATGAGACATCGGAAGAGGCCGACGAGCCGGAAGCGGTCCTGGATCGCACCGAAGCCAAGATCCATCATTGACGTGGTTGTCGCTCGCTGATGCGGGCGGCGCAAAAAAAGGCGGCGAGACTAATGGTCTCGCCGCCTTTTTTATTGTCATCGGCCGCACAAAAGAAAAGACCCATAACGGATGGGGCACGTTACGGGTCCGGGTCTCCTCGCAGCCTCTTGAGGACTGGATTTATTTGGACCTATTGTGTGCCGTTTGACGTGATTAGTCATTCTGCAGTGCAGCATTATTTATAGTGAGGAGAGCGGTGGAATGCGGGTTTGCGCGCAGGTGGCCGAAATTGGCAAACCGAAAAGGCAAAAAAAAAGCCCGCGACCTGACGGTGCGGGCTTAAATCCAATTCTTTAAGGAGGAAATTGGAGGAGACAGGTGCAACTTTAATGCTCTGCACAAAAACCATCTACTTTATTTCTCAAATATCAGATATGCGTTTTGGTGATAATGCCAGTATTTTCGCCCGAGGCCAGCCTTAGCTGGGGCTTTCAGGACGCTCGATTTCCGGTTGGAGCTTGAGTTTGCAGGGTGATTTCTTTTGTTGCGGCTCGGTGGCCGGGGGCGACTGGCAAGACGTGATCGGATCCGATACGTGCTCACTCAGGACCGGTTCGCCGACGATGGGTACGCGCACGACCGTGGAAGCGCGGGTGCCATAGTCGGGCGAGCAGATGAAGATGGAGGAGAGGACGCGCTCCCATTCCTGGCTGACGCCGGTGCTCGGGAGGCGGCAGTCGTTGGCGCGCGTGCTGTCGCTGAGCAGCTCGAAAAAGGTTTCTTCCGGCGCGCCTTGGCACAACAGGCTGGCGAATTGCGCCTTGGCGCGGGTCAACTTGGGCCATGGCGTGTCGAGCAAGGCATTGGACAGGCCGTAGACGCCATAGCCCAGCGGTTTGCCGTTGCGCGGATCCTCCTCTCCCTTATTGGAGTACCAGAGCAGGGTTTCGCGATCGCCGACGATCAGGTTGAAGCCGTTGTATTGGCCGGCATCGGCACGGATGTGCTCGACGTATTGTTCCGGCGTCAATGCGCCCGCCAGATAATCCGACACCAGTTTGCCGCGCGTGGGCGCATCCGGGCGTTTTTCAGTCGGTGCACGCACGTTGGTCAGCGCCGCGAAACGGCCGTGGCCCTGCCGCCAACGCGTGTGCGCGATTGGCCGCCGCAATCAGCGGCATGCCGGGGATGACTTTCCACGCAAAAATGATCAGGCACATGGTGAAAAATCCAGGAAGTATTCGGTGTGGCGCGGTCCGTCGATCAGTGCGGGCAAGCCGGAGCTTGTGACTGCCGCTTCAAGGACGCTTTCAAAGCCGTCCGGAGTATCGAGGTAGACCTCCATCCACGTATGCAAGCCGTCCTTGTCCTGCGGCCGTCGCTTCAGTTCGGTGGCGACCTGATACTGCTGCGACAGGCGTGCTTGCAAGGCGATTGCCTGTTGCTCCAGCTGTGCCGATTTTCCGGCAGGGACGCGGTAGTAAATATAAAGATCCATCGACGGGCTCCGGTCGCTTATGTCGCGGGTGCCGCTTACTGCGGGTCCGTCAATTCATACGGCAGCGTCTGCAATTGCAGCGCAGGGCCGTCGACACTGCCCAGATGGATGCTGCCGGATTCCGCCGCAGCCAGTTTGATTTCCACCAGGCAGGCCGAATTTTTTTTTTTTTTTTTTTTTTTTT
>NZ_AJHH01000578.1 GCF_000256565.1 Herbaspirillum lusitanum P6-12
CGGTTCGGCGTTGACCACCATGCCGCAAGGCTGGCCCGGGTCTGCGCTGGAAAACACCTCCGTGCCGGCGGCAACTTGCCCGGCGGCGACCAGCGCGAGCACGCTGCGGCGTTTCAGCTTGCCGAGGTATTGGCTGCGCGCGACGATTTCCTGGCCGGGATAGCAGCCTTTCTTGAAATTGACGCCGCCGATCAGCTCAAAATTGATCATCTGCGGTACGAACTGCTCCTGCGTCGGCTGCGTGATGGTCGGGACACCGGCGTAGATATCGCTCAGGCGCCAGGCATGGGCGTCGGCAACTGTCAATTTTTGAGCCAGCAGCGGCCAGGCGGCGATCGCCTGTTCCTCGGTGGTAATCCACTGGAAACGCGGCGCGCCACGGCTGTCGGCTACGCGCAGCAGGGTGCCGTGTTCGTTGTCGGTTTTGCCATACGGCTGCGCCGGCAGTTGCGGAAACCATTGCTGCAAAGCGGCGGCGGCAGTGTTGCCGGCCAGGCCCAGCGCTACGCGTTGCTCGCTGATATCGGCCAGCTTGGCTTTGGCGCGCAGGACGAACATCTGCAGGCGCTTCTGGATTGCCGGTTGCAGCGTGCGCGGCAGTTGCAGCACGATCTGGTCGGCGTCCTTCCACATCAGGAACGTCGCCAGCAGGCGGCCCTTGGGGGTGCAATAACCGGCCAGGCGGACGCTGGCGAGATCGAGCTTTTCGACGTCGTTGGTGATCTGGTTGTGCAGGAAAGATGCGGCGTCGTCACCGGTCAAAGAAATCAGGCCGAGGTCGTTCAGCGGGGCAACGAAATTGTCCGGCAGTAAAGCGCCGGCGTCAGCATTGATATGCGAGCCTTGCTGGTCAAGGAAGGTGTGCCACGCGGAGCGTGCCGGAGTCGGATCGGTCATAATTAGGTTACTGGGCTAACAGCGATTATCATTGATGCCTCGATTATAGTGATCTCCGAAAAAACGCGTCGGAGCAACAAGGATTTCGCCTCTGGTATGAAGAAGTTATTTGTGACATTGCTGGTGCTGGCCGCCCTGGTGGCGGGAGCCGGCGTCTATTGGTCCAAGCAGCCCATCGTGGACCCCAGCGGGCAGGTCATCGCCTTTACCATCACGCCGGGCGCCGGTGTGAACGGCGCCGCCCAGCAGATTGCCGCGGCCGGCGTGCCGGTCAACCCCGACCTGTTTGCCCTGTATGCGCGCCTGTCGGGCGAAGGCGCCCGCATCAAGGCCGGCAGTTACGAGTTGAAACCGGGCGCGACGCCATTGCGGCTGCTTGAGCAACTGGTGCGCGGCGAGTTCGCACAAGAGTCGCTGACCATCATCGAAGGCTGGAATTTCCGCCAGATGCGCCAGGCCATCGCCGACCATAAAGGACTCAAGCACGACACCGCAGCGCTGTCCAACGCCGAATTGCTGGCCAAGCTGACCACCGAGTTCGTCGTACCGGAAGGTTTGTTCTTCCCCGACACCTACCTGTTCGCCAAAGGCGCCAGCGACATGCAAATCTATCGCCAGGCGTTCATTCTCATGAGCAAGCGCCTCAATGAGGCCTGGAGCAAGCGCGATCTGTCCTTGCCGTACAAGACGCCTTACGACGCCTTGATCATGGCCTCCATCGTCGAGAAGGAAACCGGCCAGAAGTCCGAGCGCGGCATGGTCGCCGGCGTATTCGTCAACCGCCTGAAGACCGGCATGCTGCTGCAGACCGATCCGACCGTGATTTACGGCATGGGCGAGCGCTACCAGGGCGTGATCCGCAAAAGCGACCTGCTGACCGACACGCCGTACAATACCTACACCCGCAAAGGCATGCCGCCGACGCCGATTGCGCTGCCGGGCGCGGCATCGCTGGCCGCGGCCATGAACCCGGACAAGACCGAAGCCCTGTACTTCGTGGCGCGCGGCGACGGCACCAGTCATTTTTCCAGCAACCTGAGCGAGCATAATCAGGCGGTCAACAAGTATCAGCGTTGACGGACCCGCTGATTCATCCGCTGATTCACTCGCTGATCTACCCGCGCTGATTTTTCATTTCGACCGAACATCTTATTTCCATGGCATCTGGCAAATTCATTACTTTCGAAGGCATCGACGGCGCCGGCAAGTCGACTCATATCGCCTTCGTCGCCGACTTGCTGCGCTCGCGCGGCCTGACGGTGGTGACCACGCGTGAACCGGGCGGCACCGAACTGGGCGAGAGCCTGCGCGCGATGGTGCTGCATCAGAAGATGCATCTGGAAACCGAGGCATTGCTGATGTTCGCCGGCCGCCGCGAGCATCTGGCACAGGTCATCGAGCCGGCGCTGGCGCGCGGCGACTGGGTGATTTCCGATCGTTTCACCGACGCCACTTTCGCCTACCAGGGCGGCGGTCGCCATCTGTCGCTCGACAAGCTCAATGCGCTCGAACAATGGGTGCATCCGCACCTGCAGCCGGATCTGACGCTGCTGTTCGACGTGCCGCTGGAAGTGGCGCGCGCACGCCTCGACGCCGAGCGCACACTGGACAAGTTCGAGCAGGAGAAGGCCGATTTCTTCGCCGCTACCCGGGCTGAATACCTGCGCCGCGCGGTGCAGTTAGC
>NZ_AJHH01000579.1 GCF_000256565.1 Herbaspirillum lusitanum P6-12
GCGCGCGCGCGCGCGCGCGCGCGCGCGCGCGTGCACCTGCAACTGTCGCCGGCCTCGCTCGGCGCCTCGCTCAGCCTGCAGCAACACCTGACCGTGGAGCGCGCCGGCCGCACCGATGAAATCGACACCGTGCTCGAAATCGAGCCGGATCGTCTCGACCTGGTCGGCCTGGCGTTCGGCCAGCGCGTCATGTCCCTGCACTACGACGGCAAGGAACTGAAAACCTGGCGCCACTTCATGCTGCCCAAGGAAGTCCAGGGCGAAGACGTGTTGCAGGACGTGCAACTGACACTGTGGCCGGCCGCCGCCCTCCGCGCCGCTTTGCCGCCCGGCTGGGAGCTTGAGGAAAACGACATGCAGCGGACCTTGCTGCTGCACCGCGAAGTCATCGCGCAAATCGATTATCCTGACCGCAAAGCCTGGGGCGGCAAGGTGGTCCTGACCAATTTTCGCTATCTCTACAAGCTGACCATACAATCGGTTGTCACTGCACCATGACGATTTATCTGAACGCATTGGGGATGATTTGTTCGCTCGGCGCCACGCATGCCGGCATCCGGCAGCGCCTGTTCGCCGGCGACAGCGGGCTGCGCACCAGCGGGCGCCATGCATACGAGGATGCCCCGCGCATCGTGGGCAGCATTCCTTTTTCCGACGAAGAGTTGCCCACGGCGGCACACCTGCCGCTGCGGGAACGCAGTCGCAACAATCGTGTCGCGCTGGCGGCGCTGGCGCAGATACGTCCTGAAGTGGAGACCCTGATTGCGCGCTTCGGCCCGGATCGCATCGGCGTCGTGCTCGGCACCAGCACCTCCGGCATTGCAGAAGGCGAAGCGGCCTTCAGGCACTATGTCGCCCACGGGAAATTCCCCGCGCAATTCCATTACGGCCAGCAGGAACTCGGCTCGCCCGCCGCCGCGCTGGCAATGACGCTCGGCCTCTGCGGCCCGGCCTATGTCCATTCCAGCGCCTGCTCGTCAAGCGCCAAGGCCATGGCCAGCGCCGCGCGCCTGATCAACATGGGACTGTGCGACGCCGTCATCAGCGGCGGCGTGGATACGCTGTGCGACTTCACGATCGCCGGCTTCTCGTCTTTGGATTCGGTCAGCGCCGAGCGCTGCAATCCGCTCAGCATCAATCGCCGCGGCATCAACATCGGCGAAGGCGCCGCCCTGTTTCTGATGACCTCCGAAGCTGCTGCCGCCACTGTCGCCTTGTGCGGCTGGGGCGAATCGTCCGACGCCCATCACATTTCCGCCCCCGATCCGGAAGGCGTCGGCGCCGCCCTGGCAATCCGGCAGGCATTGCTACGCGCCGCCATTGCGCCGGAGCAGATCGACTACATCAATCTTCACGGCACCGCGACACTGCAAAACGACGCCATGGAATCGAAAGCGATCCACCAGCTGTTCGGCGCAAAAACGCCGGTCAGTTCAACCAAATCCTTCACCGGACACGCCTTGGGCGCGGCCAGCGCCATCGAAGCCGGGCTGTGCTGGCTGACGATGCAGGACGACAATCCCACCGGGATATTGCCGCCGCACCTGTGGGACGGCCAAGCCGATCCGGCACTGCCGGTCTTGCATACGGTACGGGTCGGAGAATCGCTGGGAAGACCGCCGCGCTATGTGCTGAGCAATTCGTTCGCCTTCGGCGGCAGCAACGCCGCCCTGATTCTTGGAAGGGGCGGCAATGCAGACTGAAAAACAATTTCCGCAGATCGCCGCGCTGGTTCCGCATGCCGCGCCCATGCTGCTGCTGGACCGCGTGATCAGCGTGGACGCCGACAAGCTGTGCGCGCAAGTCGCCATCGTCGACGACAGCCTGTTCCTGACCGGAACCGGAACCGGCGTCGGCGCCTGGGTCGGCATCGAATACATGGCGCAGGCGATCGCCGCCTGGGCCGGTTATCATGCGCAACAGCGCGGTGAAGCGGTCAGGATCGGCTTCCTGCTCGGTTCGCGCCGCTACGACGCCAGCGTGCCGTATTTCGCCACCGGCAGCACCTTGCACGTCGAGGTCGAAAAACTGCTGCAGGCCGACAACGGTCTTGGATCGTTCGCCTGCAGCATCCGCGACGCAGACTCACAACAACAACTGGCGCAGGCGACGATCTCGGTCTTCCAGCCGCATGACACCAGGGAGTTTCTACAAGAAAGCCCACAATGACAAACTCGGGGAACAACACCATCCTGGTCACCGGCTCCAGCCGCGGCATCGGCAAGGCGATTGCGCTGCGCCTGGCGCGCGACGGCTATGACATCGTCCTGCACTGCCACAGCCGGCGCGATGCCGCCGACGCGGTGGCGAAAGAAATCGAGGCGCTGGGACGCAGCGCGCGCGTGCTGCAATTCGACATCGGCGAGCGCGCGCAGACCTCCGGCATCCTGCTGCAAGACGTTGAACAACACGGGGCTTATTACGGCGTGGTCTGCAACGCCGGCATCGCGCGCGACAACGCCTTTCCGGCCATGCCCGGGGTCGACTGGGACAGCGTGATCAAGACCAATCTGGATGGTTTCTACAACGTGCTGTATCCGCTCGTCATGCCGATGATCCAGCGCCGCAAGCCGGGCCGCATCGTCACGCTGGCCTCGGTCTCCGGCATGGTCGGCAATCGCGGCCAGGTCAACTACAGCGCCGCCAAGGCCGGCATCATCGGCGCCACCAAGGCGCTCGCGCTGGAACTGGCCAAGCGCAACATCACCGTCAACTGCGTCGCGCCCGGCCTGATCGACACCGACATGACCGATGATTTGCCGATGGAAGACATCCTCAAGCTGATTCCCGCACGCCGCGCCGGCAAGCCGGAAGAAGTCGCGTCCGCGGTCAGCTTCCTGATGCAGGAAGACGCCGCCTACATCACGCGCCAGGTCATCTCGGTCAACGGAGGCCTGGTATGAGCATCAACCTTCGCCATCGGCAGGAACGCCGCGTCGCCGTCACCGGCATGGCCGGCATCAGCCCCATCGGCAACGACTGGCGCAGCGCGCAGGAACACCTGCGCAGCTATCGCAATGCGGTCGTGCGGATGCCCGAATGGGATGAATACAACGGCTTGCATACGCGCCTGGGCGCACCGGCCGCCGCCTTCGAATTGTCCGAGCGCTATAACCGCAAGAGCACGCGCAGCATGGGCCGCGTTGCGCTGCTGGCGACCCGCGCCAGCGAATGGGCGCTGGCCGACGCCGGCCTGCTCGACGACCCCCTGCTGCGCAACGGCGGCATCGGCATCGCCTACGGTTCTTCCGCCGGCACGCCCAGCGCGGTGGCCGACTTCAGCATGCTGTTCACGGAAAAAAGCACCCGGAACATCAACGCCAACACCTATCTCAAGATGATGGCGCATACCGCGCCGGTCAACATGGGCGTGTTCTTCGGCGTCACCGGACGCATCATCACCACCTCGAGCGCCTGCACCTCCGGCAGCCAGGGCATCGGCTACGCCTACGAGACGATCCGCAGCGGCCGCCAGATCGCCATGATCGCCGGCGGCTCGGAAGAACTGTGCGCCTCGGAAGCCGCCGTATTCGACACGCTGTACGCCACCAGCGTGCGCAACGACACGCCGGCCATCACGCCCAGCCCGTTCGACGAACAGCGCGACGGCCTGGTGCTGGGAGAAGGCGCCGGCACGCTGATCCTGGAAGACCTGGAACATGCACGGGCGCGCGGCGCCCGCATCTATGCGGAGATTGTGGGCTTCGGCACCAACAGCGACGGCAGCCACGTCACCAATCCCAACGCCGACACCATGAAGATCGCCATCGACATGGCGCTGGCCGACGCCGGACTCGACGCGGCTGCGATCGGCTACATCAACGCCCACGGCACCGGCACGCGCCAGGGCGACGTCGCCGAGTCCAACGCCACCGCGCGCGTGTTCGGCGACAAGACGCCGATCAGTTCGCTCAAGAGCTACATGGGCCACACGCTGGGCGCCTGCGGCGCACTGGAAGCCTGGCTCAGCATCGAGATGATGCACGCCAACTGGTTCGCCCCAACCATCAACCTGACCCGCGTCGATCCGGAATGCGGCCAACTCGACTACATCGCCGGCGAAGGTCGCCGTCTCGAATGCGAATACATCATGTCGAACAATTTTGCGTTCGGCGGGATCAATACGTCGCTGATTTTCAAACGCCACGCCTGAGCGGCGCCCATCCACCAGAAAAGGAAAAAACCATGCAAAAAATCTGCTCCCTGTTGATTGCCGCCGGCATCCTGAGTATCGCGAGCCTGCCGGTCCAGGCGCGCGACACCAAGCATCTCCTGTCCATTGAAGAAGGCCTCAATACCAAGGACGCCGAAAGCAAGTTGAGCGGGACCGTGAAGTTCTATTTTGCAGACCAGCCGCATCCGGCGGTCCTCGAAAAACTGGCCACCGACTTTTCCAATCGCAAAACCAACTCCTTCGGCAAGTCCGACGAAGTTGCCTGCAATTGGGCATTCCTTTCCGCCCTCCTCGCATTCGAAACACGCGCCAGGCAATTGGGCGCCAATGCGGTGGTCAATATCGTCAGTTATTACAAGAAAGACGAGATGGCCAGCACCAGCAAGTTCGAATGCCACGCAGGCGCCATCATTGCCGGTGTTGCCTTGAAGGGCGATTTTGTCAAAATCGCCGACAAGTAATCCGACATCATCCGCAATTGCATATCCGGGTGTGCGCCACTCAGGAGCCCCGCCTTACCCTCTCCCTAACTTTCAGGAACCTCATGTTTTCAACAAAAATAAACGCGCCCGTGGCAATCACCGCAATTGCCCTGCTCGCCGGCTGCGCCACCACCGTCAGAACGCCTACGGAAACCGTCAACCCGCCGCCGAGCGCAGCGCTGTCGACCTTCTCGTCGTTTGAATTGAAACCGATCAACACCAACGAAATCTGCGCCAAGCAGAGCGGCGGCGACGTTGCGTTGGCGGCGATCCAGACCCGGCTCGACACCAGGCTGGGCGATCTCCTGAAGAACTGGAATGCAAAGAAGACTGGCGCGACATCGCAAAAGCTCATCATCGAACCGATTTGCGTCGACATCAAACTGATCGGCACGGCCAAGCGAATTTTCACCGGCGCATTGTCCGGCAGCTCGGCCGTGGTGATGAAGGTACGGTACAGCGATGCGGTTTCCGGAAAAGTGATTGCCGAGCCAGTGTTTTACCAGCGCGCCAGCGCGATGGGTGCAGCGTATTCGTTCGGCGCAACCGACCGCGACATGCTCAATCGCATCAGCGACCTGATCGTCAGCTATGCCAGCCGCAACTATCCGCAAGCCGTGGGCGGCCCGACAGGTCTGGAGTAAGCTGAAGGACGGCTGCAAATTGCAGCCCCGCT
>NZ_AJHH01000580.1 GCF_000256565.1 Herbaspirillum lusitanum P6-12
GCCGCCGGCGTAGCCGGACCTGCGCCTCAAAAAAAAGGAATGTCTTCATTGCGCAAGAGCGGCGTCACGGCATGCCGCCACGCCTGCCGATACGACTCCCATCCGCGTAAGCGCAAAGGAGCTACCGCTTTTGGGGCGGGCAACGCCGCTCCGTGCGGATGTTCCCGCCAATGACGGAGTATCCAGCCCCCCATGGTAGTGCCGCTGCCATCTTCCGAACAGAACACTTCCCTTCCGCCTGACGTTGCCGCCAACAGCGGCGCGAAATAGGGATTTGCCGTAAAGCTTCCCTCCACCACCACCGGACCGGAGGCCTGCAAATGCTCCAGGCAATACTCCGTCATCAGGACACAATACAAGGTCGCCAGCGCATAACGTCCGGCGGCCGTTTCCGGAACAGATCCGCTGATATGTCCTTGCCGCCCCGCGAACGGGCCGCCGCAACCGGAAAAGCAAGGCAGCGCCATGCTTTGGCTGTCGACCAGCGCCTGCAAGTCGGCTTCATTGCATACGTGCGGAGTGCTTCCCGCCAGTTCGGCAAATTCGCGTCCACCCATGAAGCGCATGCAGGCAACGGCTTCACCTCGCGCATTGACGTTGGCCAGCATGTCGCTTTGTTCCCGCAAGCAGTCCAATCCCCCATCCAACGCAGCGGCAATCAACCAGGTCCCGGTCGACAAAACCACGCGCGGACCGTTATCGCTGCGGTCCAGGTAGCGCAGCAACGAGGCATTGCTGTCGTGAATGCCGCACAATATCCGACAATCCGACGGCAAACCGGTCTGCCGAACCAGATGCGGATGCAGGCAACCCAGCTCGGCCCAGGCCGGATGCAGCGACGGCATCAACTGCGTCCAGCCGCAGCTAGCCACAATGGAAGAATAGGTCCCGTCCGACGGTTGCCACAGATCGGTATGGCAGCCCAGCGACGTCACTTCCGCAGCAGCTACGCCGCACAAGCGCCAGGCCCAGTACTGCGGATACATCAGCAGCCGGTGCGCCCGTCCGAACGTTTCCGGATAAGTCTGCTGCAGCCAGTACAACTGTCGTCCAAGGTTGAGTCCCAGTCCCAGCGACGGCGAGAACGTATGATCGAAAGCCGGACGCAGGGCTTCATATTCCGGGGATGGAGAACTGGTCCGGAAACTCTGCTCGTAGTCCGCAATCGGCAACACCAAGCCGTGTTCGTCCACCAAGGCGGCAGTCGCGCCATGCGTCACCGGTACGATGGCGCTGATATATGCCTGCTGTGCAAGCTCGCTCAGCGTGGACAAGAGCCACGCTTCGATGGCATCGACGTCGTGATGAGGATAGAACCCGCCCTGCACCACCTCATTGGCGCGGCGGCGCACGGCCAGTTCATGCCCCTGCGCATCCACCAGACTGAGTTTGATGTTGGTCTTGCCGATATCGAAAACTGCAAGCGCATCGATCATGAAGAATATCCGGAGAAAAGGTTCAGGTAAGGACCGACGGCGTCAAGGCAGATGAAACATCGGCAGCAGCCCCTGCGACAACGGCCGGTTGCCGGAATCCGTTTCCATCAGATCGGCCATGTAAGCCCACCAGCGCTGCATCACCGGATGATCCGGCAGTACGTCCATGCCATGCGTCGATGCGCGACGCAACACCGCAAACAAAGTGCCGCTGCCGGGATCGAGAAAAATGCTGTAGTCGCGGATGCCTGCGTCGCGCAGCAACCCGGCAAGTTCCGGCCACAAGGCGTCGTGGCGGCGCCGGTATTCCTCCGCGCAGCCTGCCCGTAACTGCATGGTGAAGGCGATCTGCTCCATGCTATCGGGTGGCCTTTCCGCGCAGCAGCCGAGGCACGGCGATCGTGGTCAGCAACAATGCCCCGACCACGATCGTCATGATGATGCCGGGGATATTCGCCAATGCCAGCCCATAAGTCACCATGCCGAGCGTCAGCACCGCCAGCAAGACGCCGCCGATGGTGCCGGCGCCGCCGGCGATGCTGACGCCGCCGAGGATGACCACGGTAATGATTTCGAGCTCCCAGCCGAGCGCGATGTTGGGACGGGTGCTGCCGATGCGTCCGGTCAACAGACAGCCGGCCAATCCTGCCATCGCCCCGGTCAGGACAAACAGCATCAGCCGGTAACGATCCACCGCAATACCGGAGAAGCGCGCCGCCACGGGATTATTGCCGATGGCGTAGATGCGCCGCCCCCATGCCGTGCAATGTAAGAGCGCGGCAAACGCCAGCGCCGCCACGATCAGCACTGCGAACGGCCGCGGCAGCACGTCAAAAAAGTACCCCTGTCCCCAGTCGCTGAGGAGTTCGGGATAATTGGTGAACGCCTGGTCGCCGAGCACCACGCTGGCAAGACCGCGGAACAGGGACATCGACCCGATCGTCACGACGATGGATGGCAAGGCGAAGCGCGTGACCAGCAAGCCGTTGAGCAGGCCGCACAACGTGCCGGTGCCGATGCCGACGACAAACAAGCCGACCGCCGGCACGCCATAGTGATTGGCGACGCCCATGGCGACCGAGGACAGGGCGATCACCGCCGACACCGAGATATCGATTTCCCGGCAGATGATGAGCAAGGCCATGGGCAAGGCGATCAGGGCCTTTTCGCTGAAATTGAAGGTACTGTCGGCCAGATTGTAGAAATCCAAGAAATGCGGCAGCAACAAACAGTTGATGCAAAAGACCGCAACCAGCAGCAAGCCCAGCAAGAACTCCCACTGCCGCAGCAGATCGGCGATGCGGAAGCTGCCGCGCTCGCCGATGTCGTAACGTGCGGTTTTAACCGGCGCGGTATCGGCCATGATATTCATGCTGGAGTCCTCGTGACGGGTGCGGCCGTTGCTCTCAATTCGGTATGAAAATGCAGCGGCAGGATTTGCTTGTTGCGTTTCTTTTCGCCGCGCGCGTTGATGATCACCGCAGACAAGATCACCAGGCCGGTCAGCGCGCTCTGCCAGAACGGCGATATCTGCACCATCGGCAACGCATTGTTGATGACCGCGAGGAACAAGGCGCCCAGCACGGCGCCGCTGATGTTGCCGACGCCGCCGGCGATGCTGATGCCGCCGATGACGCAGGCGGCGATGACGGTCAATTCAAAACCGTAAGCGATTTCCGTATACGCCACGGCGTAGCGGGCAACCCACAGGTAGCCGCACAATCCGGCCATGGCTCCCGACAATCCATAGGTCCAGAACAAGCGCTGCGGCGAGGCGATACCGACGTAACCCGCAGCGACCGGATCGTTGCCGATGGCATACAGATCACGGCCGAAACGCGTATGGCGCGCGACAAACCACAACACCACAATCGCCAGCGCCGCCAGCCAGACCAAATGCGTCAACCCCATCAGTCGCCCCAGCGGAAACGCAATGAAATCCGCCGGCATATTGCGCGACGATACCCAGGCGCCGCCCGACAGCACGAACACCAGGCCGCGATAGACGCTCATGCTGCCGAGCGTGACGACGATGGGCGGCAAGGACAGATAGCCGATCAGCCAGCCGTTGATCAGCCCCAACGCCAGACCGATACACAAGGCGCAGGCGATGACGAGGCCGATCGGCAGTTGCGGGAAATGCATCGCCAGCAGCGCCGACATCATGCCCGACAACGCCAGGTTGGACGCCACCGACAAGTCGATGCCACGCGTCACGATCACCAGCATTTGCGTCAACGCCAGCATGACGGGCAAGGCGCTGTCGGTGAGCAGATTATCCATGCTGCGCATCGTCAGGAAGGCCGGCGCGCGCAACCCCACCAGCAGGATCAACGCCGCAATCAACACCGCCAGCAGCGGCTCGCGGGGACGCGATGCCAGCCCCGACAGGCGAGAAAAAAGCGGGGGATGGCCGAGGCCGGGACCGGGAGCAGGCCCGGAATTCTGATTCAATGACATGGGACTGCTCCGGTTTCATCCTGATCCAGATCTTGATCTTCATGCTGATGTCCGCTACCCGACGCCGCTGCCACCAGCAACTCCGGGGTAGCCTCGTCACGATCGAAGACCCGCTGTACCGTCCCCTGATGCATGACGATGATGCGATCGGCCATGCCCATGACTTCCGGCAATTCAGATGACATTGAGGCTGCCGACAGCCCCTGCTCCACCAGATCGCTGATGAAACGATGCACGGCGGCCTTGGAACCGATATCGATCCCCTTGGTCGGTTCGTCCAGGATGATGACGCGCGGATTCGTCGCCAGCCATTTGGCCAGCACTACCTTTTGCTGGTTGCCGCCCGATAGCTGCGCGACATGCTGATGAAAATGCGCAGCCTTGAGTTCGAGTTGCTCGCTCAGGCGACGCGCAATCGCGATCTCGCGGCGGCGATGACGGCGCAAAAAGAAGCCGATGCCGGACAGGATGGGCAGCGTGATGTTCTGGAAAATCGGCAACGACAATAAAACACCCTGATGCTGCCGGTCTTCCGGCACATAGGCAATCCCGTGCGCGATGGCCTGCGCCGGGGATTGGATGCTGATCGTGCGGCCGTCGATGCGCACCTTGCCGCGCGCTGCCGGCGACAAGCCGAACAACGCCTGCATCAACTCGGAGCGGCCGGCGCCGACCAGACCGTAAAATCCGATGATCTCGCCACGACGCAGAGAAAAACTGACGTCGTGAAATTCCGTCGGATGGCAAAAATTCTCCACCTCGAGAATAGCGTCGTTTGCTTCCGGCATCGATGCCTGCCGATCGTTCGATTGCTCCAGATGCCTTGGAAAAACCTGGCCCACTTCGCGTCCGACCATCAGCGCCACCAGTTGCGATTCGGTGATGTCGGCCAGCGCGCCGGCGGCGATGAAGCGCCCGTCGCGCAGCACCGTATAACGATCGGCGACGGCGAATATCTCGTCGAACTTGTGAGAAATGAAGATCACCGCCGTACCGGCAGCGCGTAACTGCCCGATGATGCGATACAGCTCGCGGATCTCGCGTTGCGACAAGGCCGCCGTCGGTTCGTCCATGATGACGACTTGCGCGCGCTGCGACAAAGCGCGTGCAATTTCGACGAAATGCCGCTGCGCCACGCTCAGATCCTTGACGCGCGCACGCACCGGAAGATCAACTTCCAGCCGTGCAAACAATTGTTCCGCCTCAGCCTCGATGCGACGCCAGTCGATGCGCGGCGGTATCCCGCACAACGGCTGCCGGCCGATGCAAATATTTTCGGCAACGGTGAGCTCTTCGAACATCACGGTTTCCTGATGGACGGCCGTGATGCCGGCTTGCATCGCCGCTTGCGGGGTGGCGAACGATACCGGCTTGCCGTCGAGTGCAATCGTGCCTTCATCGGGCTGATGAATGCCGGTCAGGATCTTGACCAGCGTCGACTTGCCGGCGCCATTCTCGCCAAGCAGCGCCATCACCTCGCCGGGACGCACAGCAAAGCCGACGTCCCTGAGCGCCACGATTCCCTGAAAGCGTTTGCCGATGCCGGACAGCTCAAGCACCGGCGCCGCCGACTGCCCTGCAACGACGCGTACAACCTCCTCTGCCTGTACCGGCGGTGAGTGAAACATGGTGCCTTGCATAGGCAGAACGGAAGAAGACATGGTCGCTCAGTCGCAAAAAGAAGAAGAGAAAGAAGCCGGGGTATTTCCAAAATCAGGCGATGCCAACGGGAAAATACCCCTTCCGTTGGCATCGACCCGCATCAGAAAATCTTGGCGAATTTGTCGACATTACCGGCGTCGTAGGTGAATGGCGGCGCCAGCGCCGCTTCGCCTGATGCATCGAGCTTGATTGAACCCATGCGGCCCACGCTGATGCTTTCCCCGTCCTTGCCCTGCGCCTTGCCCTTGACGAACTGATACGCGGCATACGTCGCGGCATAGCCGAGATCGATAGGGTTCCAGATGGCGAAGCTCTTCACCGCGCCGCTCTTGACGTGGCCGGCCATTTCGGACGGCAGGCCCAGGCCGGTCACATAGACCTTGCCGACCAGTTTTTCATCGACCACGGCCTTGCCGGCCGCGTTGATGCCCACCGTCGTCGGCGCGATGATCGCCTTCAGATTCGGATTGCTGCGCAGCAGGCCGATCGCTTCGCGATAGCTCTTGTCCGACTGATCGTCGCCATAGACGGTGGCGATCAGTTTGATCTTGGAGAACTCCGGCCTGGCGAGCGCCTTCTTCATTTCGGCGATCCAGATATTCTGGTTGGTCGCCTGAGCGGTGGCCGACAAAATGGCAACTTCACCCGCACCGCCGATGGCATCCGATGCCATCTGGATCTGCTTGACCCCGATCAGCTCGGCGTTGGAAGGATTGAGTTGCATCAGGCGACCGCCCTTCGCAATGCCGCTGTCGAAGGACAAGACCTTGATGCCGCGTTGCATGGCCTTCTTGGTGATTGGTATCAGCGCGTTGGCATCGTTGGCGGAAATCACGATGGCATCGACCTTCTGGCTGATCAGCGAATTGACGATTTCAATCTGCCCCTCGGCGGTAGGCGTGGTCGGCCCGGTGTAAATGATGTCGACGTCACCCAATTGTCTGGCGGCTTCCTTTGCGCCTTCATGCGCGGCATCGAAGAAGCCGTTGCCGAGGCTCTTGACGACCATGGCGATGCGTACTTTGTCTGCGGCGGCGGCAGGCAGGGAAAAGCCGATGGCGGCGCTCAGTACCAGCGTCAGCGCCAATGCCGCCGAGCGTGCGCGCGAAGCGGCCGCTCCTTCTTTTTGCTTGATCATGCGGTGTCTCCAGGTTGTTGTTGCTTTATGGCTGTTGTTATGGGGCTTGCGTGCGGGATGCGCGGTCAGCCGTTGCTGCACTTGCAATGCCGGATGATGCTGCCAGTTTTCTGCAGCTGATTTCCCGACAGATTTCATTCTTCAATGGTGGCGGATGCATCAGTCTTCCAGCACCGGCTCCAGCTCCGACTCCGGCGCTACCGCAGCGACCTTGACGCCGGCCTGTTCCATCATCTGCACCGCCGCGTCGCTCACGCCGGTATCGGTGATCAGGCAACTGACGCGGTTCAGGCCGCACAGGATGAGCCCGGCCTTGCGCGAGAACTTGGAACTGTCGACCAGCACGATCAACTGCTCCGCCTGGCCGAGCAGGCGTTTCTCCGCCTGGATCAGCAAGGGATCGACTTCCATCAGCCCCAGCATGGACAAACCATAGACGCCCATGAACATCTTGCCGGCATAGTGGTGCTGCGTGATGTCATTGTCGAAAGGACTGAGGATCACGTTCTGCTCGCGATACACCTGGCCGCCCGGCACGATGATCTGGTTCTCGCTGGTGGTCAGCAAACGCTCCGCCATCAGGAAGGAGTTGGTCAGTATCTTCAGCTGCTTGTGCGCCAGGAATTCGGCCATCATGAAGGTCGTGGTGCCGCCGTTGATGATGACGGTCTCGCCGTCTTCGCACATGCCGGCGGCGTGGCGCGCAATGGCGCGCTTCTCGGCGGGAAAACGCTCGAGACTGTTCTGGAAGGTTTCTCCCGACAAGGAAAATGCATTGCGCTTGGGCGCCAGCCGCTCGGCGCCGCCACGGATACGATTGAGCATGTTGCGCTCGGCCAGCCAGGAAATATCGCGCCGCACCGTCGCCGCCGAGGCATTGAGCCATTGGCACAATTGCTCGACGCTGGCGTTGGCATGTTCAGTCAACAGACTCAACATACGCTTGCGGCGTTTGTGGTTGATCATGCTTGTCTCCATGATGTCGCGCTGAAGCTGCGTCATTGTGCGCATCTTTGTTGCGGTCATTGCCGCAGCATCGTCTTCAGCGTTTTCGTTATGTGGCAAGACTAAGCCATGGGAGAAAAACAAGTCAATCGGCAATCAATCAACTTCATGATTACTTCACAAACAATCATAAAGTTGATTGGAGATCGATTGACTCTGATCGACAGGTGTTTTCTACTTGAAAACATGCTGCACAGGCCTTTAATGCGCCAACCGCGCGCCAACCTCTGTGCCTGTCCACGTCATACCCACAATCAAAACCGGAGACCACATGACTACCGCCGTTCTTCCCGAAGCCGCCAACAATACTGATGCGTCGTTTGCGCAAACCAGCAAACCACGCATCGCTTCCGCCTGGGACGACGCCCACGCCGCCACACTCGACGAAGCGCAGTTGCTGCTCTATCGCTCCAACCTGCTCGGCGCCGACAAGGCGATCACCAACTTCGGTGGCGGCAACACCTCGGCAAAGATCGTCATGCAGGATCCGCTCTCGGGCGAGCAAGTAGAGGTGTTGTGGGTCAAGGGCTCCGGCGGCGACCTCGGCAGCATCAAACTGGACGGTTTCTCGACGCTGTACATGGACAAGCTGGAAGCGCTACGCGCCCGTTATCGCGGACTGGAACACGAAGACGAAATGGTCGGCTACCTGCCGCATTGCACCTTCAACCTGAATCCGCGCGCAGCCAGCATCGATACGCCGCTGCATGCCTACATTCCGCGTCGCCATGTCGATCACATGCATCCCGACGCCGTCATCGCCATCGCTGCTTGCAAAAACAGCAAGTCCCTGACGGCCGGCGTGTTCAACGGTGAGCTGGGCTGGCTGCCGTGGCAGCGTCCGGGCTACGACCTCGGCCTGAAGCTGGAAAAGATGTCACGCGAACAACCTGCGCTCAAGGGCATCGTGCTCGAAGGCCATGGCTTGTTCACCTGGGGCGACAGCGCCCGCGAATGCTACGAGAACACCCTCAACGTGATCCGCCGCGCCGATGCCTGGCTGGCCGCCAACAGCCGCACCCCGGCCTTCGGCGGTGCGCGCTACCAGGCGCTGCCGAAGGCCGAACGCGCCGCGCTGGCGGCCCGCATCATGCCCTTGCTGCGCGGCAAGATCAGCCAACAGGAATTCAAGCTTGGCCACTTCGACGACAGCCCCGGCGTGCTGGAATTCGTCTGCAGCCGCGACCTTGCACCGCTGGCCGCGCTCGGCACGTCCTGTCCCGATCACTTCCTGCGCACCAAGATCCGCCCGCTGGTGCTGGACTTTTCTCCGGAAGCGCCTGATTTCGATCGCCTGGTCGACAGCCTCGACAAGGCGCTGGAAGACTATCGCCACGACTACAGCGCCTACTATCAGCGCTGCCGTCGCGCCAACAGCCCGGCCATGCGTGACGCCAATCCCATCATCTACCTGATCCCCGGCGTGGGCATGCTGTCCTTCGCCAAAGACAAGGCGACCGCCCGCATCGCCGGCGAGTTCTATCTAAACGCCATCAACGTCATGCGCGGCGCCAACAGCGTCGACACCTATGTCGGCCTGCCGGAACAGGAGGCCTTCGACATCGAATACTGGCTGCTCGAAGAAGCCAAGCTGCAGCGCATGCCCAAGCCGAAAAGCCTGGCCGGCCGCATCGCGTTGGTGACCGGCGGCGGCGGCGGCATCGGCCAGGCCGTGGCGCGCCAGTTGCTGGCTGAAGGCGCCTGCGTCATGCTGACCGACATCGATCAGTCCTCCATCGACAGCGCTTATCAGAGTCTGCTCAAGCAGGCCGGCCCCGACGCCATCGGCGTAGTGCGCGCCGACATCACCAACGAACAGGATGTGGAAAACGTCATCAGCAACGTCGCCCTGCGTTTCGGCGGCATCGATCTGCTGGTGTCGAATGCCGGCATCGCCTCGGCCTCGCCGCTGGAAGACACCAGCCTGGAAGTCTGGCAACGCAACATGTCGGTGCTGGCGACCGGCTATTTCCTGGTCAGCCGCAGCGCCTTCCGCAGCATGACGGCGCAAGCCATGGGCGGCAGTATCGTCTTCGTCGCCAGCAAGAATGGCCTGGTGGCATCCGCCGGAGCCTCGGCCTATTGCACCGCCAAGGCGGCAGAAATCCACCTGGCGCGCTGCATCGCGCTCGAGGGCGCGCCGCACGGCATCCGTGTGAACGTCGTCAACCCCGATGCCGTGATTCGCGGTTCGCGCATCTGGGACGGCAAGTGGAAAGAAGAACGCGCCGCCTCCAACAAGATCGATTCCGACAACATCGAGGAATTCTATCGGCAGCGCAGCCTGCTCAAACGCAGCGTCCTGCCGGAAGATATCGCCGAAGCGGTGTACTTTTTCGCCAGCGAGAAATCGGCCAAGAGCACTGGCAATATTCTTAACGTCGACGCGGGGAACGCGGCAGCCTTCACGCGTTGATTTCGCTACCGCCAAAAACGCAATGCGCCGATACTAAGACAACCATCAAGCGCGACCGAAGAGCGCTACCTATACGGAGACATCATGACTTACCTCATTTCCGACGATTTCGTCGGCCAACAAAACGCACGCGCGCTCGCCCAACTGCAAGCCGACTACGACGCCCTTGGCGGCATGCTGCAACGGCGCGGCGGCGACATCGAAGCGCTCACCGCCCAGGCCGCCGCGTTTGCCGTCGCTTTGCCGAGCTGGGGCGTGGGTACCGGCGGCACACGCTTTGCACGCTTTCCCGGCGTAGGCGAACCGCGCAACGTGTTTGAGAAAATCGATGATTGCGCCACCATCAATCAACTGACTCGCGCCACGCCGGGCGTGTCGCTGCACTTCCCATGGGATCGCACCACCGACCCGCGGGCATTGAAAGAAATCGCCCATCAACGCGGCCTGCATTTCGACAGCGTCAATTCCAACACCTTCCAGAACGCGCCCGGACAGCCCCACAGCTACAAGTACGGCAGCCTGACCGCGCAAGACCCGGCAGTGCGCGCGCAAGCGGTGGCGCACAATATCGATTGCATCGAACTGGGCAATACGCTGGGATCGAAGGGCTTGACCGTCTGGCTCGGCGACGGCGCCAATTTCCCCGGCCAACACAATTTGCGCGGCGCACTGGAACGCTATCTGGAAAGCATGCGTTCCGTCTATGCCGCGCTGCCGTCGGACTGGCTGATGTACATCGAACACAAGCTGTTCGAACCGGCCTTCTACGCCACCACCATCGCCGACTGGGGCACCAGCTTCGCCTGCGCCACCGAACTCGGGCCGCAAGCAAAATGCCTGGTCGACCTCGGCCACCACGCGCCCAACACCAATATCGAAATGATCGTGGCGCGTCTGACCCAGTTCGGCAAGCTGGGCGGCTTCCATTTCAATGACAGCAAATACGGCGACGACGATCTGGACTCGGGCAGCATCAATCCCTTCCAACTGTTCCTGATCTTCAACGAGTTACGTGACGGCGCCGTGCGCGAGGGTGAGAATTTCAAGCCGGCGTACATGCTGGATCAATCGCACAACGTGACCGATCCGGTCGAAAGCCTGATGAGCAGCGCAGTGGAAGTGCAGCGTGCTTACATTCAGGCGGCATTGATTGATGCTGACGCCCTGGATCATCATCAGAAGAACAACGACGCCCTGATGGCGGCGCAAACGCTCAAGCAGGCGTTCCGCACCGACGTGGGTCCGATTCTGGCGATGGCGCGGATGCGCGCAGGCGGCGCCATCGACCCTGTGGCATGCTACCGCTCCAGCGGCTATCGCGACCACAAGCGCGAAGAACGCCCGCCCGTGAGCGGGGCCAGCGGCAGCGGCATCGTCTGACGCAAAAACGCCGGCTCCCTGGCCGGCGTTTTTCATCTGCAATGGTGTTTTTTCTTCGCCCGAAAAAGTCCTGCATCATCTGAGCATGAACGACATCGCCGACAAACTGTTCAGCACGCGCACCACGAACTCCACCGACGGCGCGTCGAACTTCAGCGTCACCGCATCCACCCGCTCGACAATCGGCAACTGGCAGAACAGATCGGTCAGCGCCGGGGTCTGCACCTGGAGGCGGCAGGTGACCGGGACTTCGATGCGGTACTTCGGCATCTGGGTGGCGCGTGCGGCCTGTACGGCTTCTTGCGCGGTCTTTTCCAGCAAGGCGCAAGCCTGTTGCGGCGACAGCGAATCGCCGCTGTTGGCGCCATGCGCTTTCTTGATTTCGGCAAAGCGCGCCTGCGGGAACAAGGGCTGCGTCTCCTCGACGAAAGCATCGTCGCCGCTACCGAAAATCACAGGCACGCCGTATTCGCCGGCCAGCGCGCCGTAAATCCCTGCCTCACCCAATTCGGCGCCATTGAGCCACACGCGTGAAAACGCAAAGCTGTTGATGGTGTGCGCCAGGATGCCGCCGGTCTGCGAGCGCGAGTGGTAGCCGACCATCATGACGGCATCGATATCGCCCGCCACGCCGCCCATCATGCCCAGCACGCGCGGCTTGCCCAGTACGGTGCGTGCGGCGGGATGCAGCAGGTCCGGCAACAGGTTGCGGAAACTGCCGTGCGAATCATTGACCTTGATGGCCGTGGCGCCCGCGGCCAGCGCGCCCCGGATGACGGCGTTGGCCTCCTCGGTCATCCAGCGCCGGGCGCGTTCGTATTCGCCGTTGCCGGGACGCGTCTGCTCGGGATGGAATACCCCGGCAATGCCTTCGATGTCGACGGAAATCAGGATGTTCATACGGGCTCCATGGTGGCGAGGGTCTCCAGCAAATCGCTCAGCGAGCGGCGCTGGTGACCATCCCTGCCCTTGACCGCTTCGGCGGCGAACAAGGCGTTGAGGATGGCTTGCTCGGTGCTGTCGGCTACCGCGTAGAACAGTGGGTCGAGCAGGTTGTCGTGCAAGCAGGAAAAATGCAGCGCGGGCGAGGCCGCGTCAGCCAGGTGCGGCACCGTCTGCGCCGTGGAAAACGCCAGCGCGATGTCGCCGCTGCCGTGGCCGTAGACCGAACCGGTGCGCGCCAGGCCGACGCCGGCGCGTCCCGCCAGGCGGCGTAACTGGCGCGCGTCGAGCGGCGCATCGGTGGCGATCAGCATGATGATGGAGCCCTTCTCTGGTTCGTCGAGCCGCTTCTGCAGGTATTTGAGCGTCTTGCCCAGCGGCTCGCCATCCACTACCAGATCGGGTAGCTTGCCGAAGTTGGCCAGCACCAGCGCGCCGACCGTGTATCCGGCGCTGCCGATGGCGATCTTGCGCGAAGCGCTGCCGATGCCGCCCTTCAGATCGAAACACGACATGCCGCGACCGGCGCCGACTGCGCCTTGCACCACCGTCCCGGATGCATTGTCGAGCGCTTGCCGGTAATGCTGTTCTTCCACCGCGAACGCCTGCATGTCGTTGAGGTAACCGTCATTGCACTCGAACACCAGCGGATTGACGCTGGGGAGGTTGCGGCCGATGCCGGGATTGTCGCGCACGGCGGCGCGCGTCTGGGCGGTGGCGACGGCGCCGACGGCAAAGGTGTTGGTCAGGGCGATCGGCGTTTCCAGCACGCCCAGTTCTTCAACCTGCATCAGGCCGACGCTTTTGCCGAAACCGTTGAAGGTCACCGCCGCTGCCGGGACTTTCTGGCGGAACAGATCCCCGCCATGCGGACGCACCACCGTGACGCCGGTCTGGGTCGCACCGTAGTTCAGCGTGCAATGGCCGACCGTCACGCCGGGTACGTCGGCGATGCTGTCGGCGGCGCCGGCAGGCAGGCGGCCGATGTGTGGAGGACGTTTCTTGCTCATGGAATTGCCGGCGAAAAATGCGCCGTTATTTTTGATCCAGCTTCGGATCGAGCGCATCGCGCAGGCCGTCGCCGAGCAGGTTGAACGCCAGCACCGTCAGGAAGATCGCCAGGCTGGGGAAGATCGCGATGTGCGGCGCCGTCATCATGTCGGCGCGCGCTTCATTGAGCATCGCACCCCACTCCGGCGTCGGCGGCTGCGCGCCCAGGCCGAGGAAGGACAAGCTGGCGGCGGTGATGATCGAGGTGCCGATACGCATCGTGAAATACACCACCACCGATGAAATCGTGCCGGGGAAAATGTGGCGCAAAATGATCGTCATGTCGTTGGCGCCGATGCTGCGCACTGCTTCGATGTAGGTCAGCTGCTTGAGCGACAGCGTATTGCCGCGCACCAGCCGGGCAAATGCCGGGATGCTGAAGATCGCCACCGCGATGATCACGTTGGTCATGCCGTTGCCGAGGATGGCGACGATGGCGATCGCCAGCAAAATGCCGGGAAACGCGAACAGCACGTCGCAGATGCGCATGATGACGCGGTCGGCCCAGCCTTCGTAGTAACCGGCCACCAGTCCCAGGAAAGTGCCGACGATGGCGCCCACCGCCACCGAAGAGAAACCCACCGCCAGCGACAACTGCGTGCCGACCAGGATGCGGCTGAAAATGTCATGCCCCAGCGAATCGACGCCGAACCAGTGCGCCAGTGAAGGCCCGGCATTGAGCGCGTCGTAGTCGAAATAATTCTCGGCGTCGTACGGCGAGATGTACGGCGAGACGATCGCGATCACCACCAGGAACAAGACAAACGCGCCGGCTGCCAAGGCTAGCGGTTGCTTCCTGAACTTGCGCCAGAACTCGCTCCAGGGCGTGCGGATCGGTTTGGACGCGGTTGCAGTCACGGTATTTGCGGCAGGAGTAATGGAAGTCGACATGCGCTGCCTCACTTGTAACGGATGCTCGGATTGATGACGGCGTACAGCACGTCGACAACCAGATTGATGAAGATGAATTCCAGCGAGAACAAGAGGATCTCGGCCTGGATGATCGGATAGTCGCGCATCTCGACGGCGTCGATCAGCAAACGTCCCATGCCGGGCCAGTTGAAGACTTTTTCGACCACGATGGAGCCGCCCAGCAGGAAGCCGAACTGCAGGCCCATCATCGTCACCACCGGGATCAGCGCGTTGCGCAGGCAGTGCTTGGCGATCACGATGCGTTCGTTGAGACCCTTGGCGCGCGCGGTGCGGACGAAATCTTCCTTCATGATTTCGATGAACGAGGAGCGTGTGAAGCGCGCCATGATCGCCGCCACGCCGGCGCCCAGCGTCAGCGACGGCAACACGTAATGGCGCCAGCTGTCCCGGCCGACCGTCGGCAGCCAGCCAAGTTGCACCGAGAACACTTCCATCAGCACCATGCCCAGCGCAAACGGCGGGAACGAGATGCCGGACACTGCCAGCGTCATGCCGGCGCGGTCGGGCCATTCGTTGCGCCATACCGCCGAAAAGACGCCGATGAACAAACCGAAGATGACTGCCCAGACCATGCTGGTGACGGTCAGCCACAAGGTCGGCCAGAAGCGCTCCATGATTTCCTGGCTGACCGGCAACTTGCTGCGCAGCGAAGTGCCGAAGTCGCCATGGGCGGCGTTCACGAAGAAGCGCACGAACTGCGTGTGGATGGGTTGATCGAGACCCAGATCGGCACGGATCAGCGCCACGGTCTGCTCGTCGGCCTCCGGCCCCGCCGCCAGCCGCGCCGGATCGCCGGGCAGCAAGTGGACGAACAGGAACACCATCACCGCGACCAGCAACAGGGTCGGGATCAGGCCCAGAAGACGTTTTAAAACATAAGAAAACATGGCGCGTCCTGCAACGATTCAACTACTTTGGGGAACAGCCGCGCGCATCGATTGCACGGGCGACTGCCGGGAATTCTGAAATGCGGTGCTGCATGAAGCGGTGATGCAAGCGCCGTCGTCCTGACTGACCGGAACGACGGCGCCCTTGCTGCGGCAGTGCTTACCTGTGTTTACTTCAGTTCGATTTCATCGAAGTTGAACGACGCATCCGGCATCACGTACACGCCCTTGAGGTTCTTGCTGCGTGCGTACAGGACTTTTTCCGTCACCAGGAAGGCCCATGGCGCATCCTTCCAGATTTCGGTTTGAGCATCCTTGTACAGCGCCGCTTTTTGCGTACGATCGGTCACGGTCAATGCCTGGGCGATGTCGCTGTCGACCTTGTCGCTCTTGTAGTAAGCGGTGTTGTAGAGCTTCGGCGGGAAGGCTTCGGAAGCCAGCAGCGGACGCAGGCCCCAATCCGCCTCACCGGTCGACGACGACCAGCCGCTGTAGTACAGACGCACCGGCGCAGTGTCCGGATTCTGAGCAGTCTCGACCTTCTCTACGCGTTGACCGGCTTCCAGCGCCTGCACCTTGACCTTGATCCCTACCTGCGCCAGTTGCTGTTGCAGGAACTGGATGATCTTCAGCGCGGTGGTGTGGGTGTAGGCCGACCACAGTTCGGTTTCAAAACCGTTCGGATAACCGGCTTCCGCCAGCAAGGCCTTGGCCTTTTTCACGTCATACGGCCATGGGCCGGTCTTGACCGCGTAGTCCACGCCCTGCGGCAGCACGCCGTCCATCGGCGCGGCATAGCCGCTGAAGGCGACCTTGACCAATGCATCCTTGTTGATTGCGTAGTTGATGGCCTGGCGCACCTTGACGTTGTCGAACGGCTTTTGCTTGACGTTCATCGACATGTAGCGCTGGATGATGGAAGGACCGGTCACGATGTCCAGTGCGCCCTTGCCCTTCAACAGCTCGGCCTGCTCATACGGCAGCGGGAAGGTGAAGTTCGCCTCGCCGGTCTGCATCATCGCCGAGCGCGAGTTGTTGTCGACCACCGGCTTCCAGATCACTTCGTCGACCTTCGGATAACCGGCCTTCCAGTAGCCGGAGAATTTCTCGGCCTTCATGTAGTCGGTCTGCTTCCATTCGACGAACTTGAACGGGCCGGTGCCGACCGGATGGAAGGCGATGTCCTTGTTGCCGTACTGCTTCAGCGCCGCAGGCGAGATCATCACCGCCGACGGATGCGCCAGCACGTTGATGAAGGCCGAGAACGGTTCCTTCAGCACGATCTTGACGGTGTAGTCGTTCAGCACTTCGGTACGGGCGACGCGATTGAACAGCACATAACGCTTGAGCTTGTTGTCCGGATTGGTGACGCGGTCCATCACGGCCTTGACGGCGTCCGCCTTGAAGGTCGTGCCGTCATGGAACTTCACGCCCTGGCGCAGGCGGATGGTGTATTCCAGGCCGTCCTTGCTGACCAGGTAGCCTTCGGCCAGCACGTTGACCAGCTTGAGGTCCTTGTCGAAAGCGAACAGGCCTTGGTAGAAGGACTTGGTCACGGCCAGCGACAGCGTATCGTTGGCATCGTACGGATCCATCGTGGTGAAGGTCGAGGCGACCGCGAGCGTGACGCTCTTGGCGGCCCAGGCGTGCACGGCGGCGAATTGCAACGTGGTGCCGATGGCGCCAAGAGCCAGCCATCGGATAGCAGTGGCGCCGCGACGGGAAAATTGAGTAGTCATGCTGTGGCTCCTGAATGTCTTGGTTAATGAAGGTGACAACAAATTAAAAAGCAGCGGAAATGCGATGTGCGGCAACAAAGTGGCCGGGGCCGACTTGCTTCAAAGGTTCGACCAGCGGATCGTCTCCGATGGCGCGAATGGGGCTCGGGATTTCATCATTCTGCAAACCTTTCTTCAGGTGGCGCAGCTCGGGATCGGCTACCGGCACGGCAGCCATGAGCTTGCGCGTGTAAGGATGCTGAGGGTTTTCAAAGATGGCGCGACGCGGACCGATCTCGACGATCTGGCCCAGGTACATCACGGCGACGCGATGGCTGATGCGCTCCACCACCGCCATGTCGTGCGAGATGAAGATGAAGGAAATGCCCAGTTCAGCCTGCAGGTCCAGCATCAGGTTGACGATCTGCGCCTGGATCGAGACGTCCAGCGCCGATACCGATTCATCGGCGATGACGATCTTCGGATTCAGCGCCAGGGCGCGCGCGATGCAGATGCGCTGGCGCTGGCCGCCGGAAAATTCGTGCGGATAGCGTTGCGCATGTTCCGGCAGCAGGCCGACGCGCGTGAGCAGCGCATCGACGCGTTCCTGCGCGCCCTCTTTCATGCCCGCCGTCAACCCATGAACCAGCATCGGTTCCATGATGGAATAGCCGACCGTCAGGCGTGGATCGAGCGAGGCGAACGGGTCCTGGAAAATGAACTGGATGTCGCGGCGCAGCTCGCGCAATTCCGAGCGCGGCAGTTCCGCCAGGTTGCGGCCGCCGAACTCGACCTTGCCGCCGCTGATCTCGACCAGGCGCAGCAGCGACCGGCCGGTGGTCGATTTGCCGCAACCGGATTCGCCGACGATGGCCAGCGTTTCGCCGGCATACAGATCGAAGCTGACGCGCTCGACCGCATGCACGCGTTGCTTGACGCGACCGAAGATGCCGCTCTTGACGTCAAAGCGCGTGGTCAGGTCGGTGACCTTGAGGATGGGCTGGCGCTGCCGGACAATTTCGGAGGCTGCCTGCAGTTCTTCGGCGATGGCGTCCGGCTTGGCTTCGGCGCTGGGTGCGATGCCGAAGCGCGAAGGCGTGTCGGTGCCCGTCATCGCGCCCAGGCGCGGCACGGCGGCCAGCAAGCTTTGCGTATAGGGATGCGCCGGCGCGGCGAAAATGCTGCGCACGTCATTCTCTTCGACCTTTTCGCCGCGGCACATGACCACGACGCGGTCGGCGATTTCCGCCACCACGCCCATGTCGTGGGTGATGAAGACCACCGCCATCTGCATTTCTTCCTGCAGCGAACGAATCAGTTGCAGGATCTGCGCCTGGATCGTCACGTCCAGCGCCGTGGTCGGCTCATCGGCGATCAGCAGCGAGGGCTTGCACGACAAGGCCATTGCGATCATCACGCGCTGGCGCATGCCGCCGGAGAGTTGGTGCGGATGACGACCAAGCACGCGCTTCGCTTCCGGGATGCGCACCATCTCCAGCATGCGCAATGCTTCCGCGCTTGCTTCGGAACGGCTCTTGCGCTGATGCAGGCGGATCGATTCGGCGATCTGTTCGCCCACCGTGAAGACCGGATTGAGCGAGGTCATCGGCTCCTGGAAGATCATCGCAATCTCGGCGCCGCGGATGCTGCGCATGGTCGATTGCGGCGCCTTGACCAGGTCCAGCGTGCTGTTGCCGCCATTGTTGCGGCGCTGGAATTGCATGCCGCCGGAGACGATGCGGCCGCCGCCATGTTCGATCAGGCGCATGATGGCCAGCGACGACACCGACTTGCCGGAACCCGACTCGCCGACAATCGCCAGCGTCTCGCCCTTGTCGACATGGAAGGACAGACCGCGCACCGCTTCCACCGTGCGCTCCGAACCGGTGAAGGTGACACCGAGATTGTCGACGGTCAGCACGCGCTGTGCGCTTTTGCTGATGTCCGGGGTCGGCGATTGTTGATCGTGCATGGCCATTTTCTTGCGTCCTTCGCTACTGCTTATTTATAAATTGCCGTGACCGGCGTGTCGCCGCCACGGGCATAACCGCGATACATGCCTTCGGTGTTGAACGACAGTTCCAGGTTGCCTTGCGCATCGACGGCGATCAGGCCGCCGCGTCCTTCGTAGGCCGGCAGCACCTGCATGACCACCTGCTCCATGGCTTCCTGCAAGGTCGCGCCGGCATAGGCCATGCGCGCCGCCACGTCATAGGCGGCGACGGTGCGAATGAATACTTCGCCGGTGCCGGTCGCGGAAATCGCCGCAGTCGCGTTGGCCGCATAGCAGCCCGCGCCGATCAGCGGCGTGTCGCCGACGCGCCCGGCCTGTTTGTTGGTGATGCCGCCGGTCGAGGTCGCCGCAGCGACGTTGCCGTGCATGTCGAGCGCGACCGCGCCGACGGTGCCGAATTTGTTGTCCGGATCGATAGGGTCAACGGGAGCCGTCCCGTGCGCGGATTCCTTGAAGGTGAACGCCGCCGCATCGTGGTCCAGCATCATGCCGCTCTGCCCGCGCACGCGCAGCCATTGCTCATGACGGGCATCGGTATGGAAATAGCCCGGCTCGACCGTGACCGCGCCATGCCGGGCAGCAAAGGATTCGGCAGCGGGACCGACCAGGAGCACGTGCTCGCTGTGCTCCATCACCGTGCGCGCCGCCAGGACGGGATTACGCAGATTGGTCACGCAGGCCACCGCGCCCGAGGCCAGGTCGGTGCCATTCATGACACAGGCATCCAGCTCGTGCTTGCCTTCGCTGGTATAGACCGCACCATGGCCGGCATTGAAGAGCGGACAGTCTTCCAGCAGGCGCACCGCTTCGGTCACGGCTTCCAGCGCCGAGCCGCCGGCATTGAGCACGGCCTGGCCGGCGGCCACGATGTCGGCCAGGGCCTGGTGGTAGCGGGCTTCGTCCTCGGCGGTGAGCGAGGCGCGGGTGATGGTGCCGGCGCCGCCATGGATGGCGATTACGGGAATGGTCATGCTTTGGTCTTTCGTCGGGTTGAAACGTCCTTGGCGGTCTTGGCGGTCTTGGCGCGCCCTGCGGCCTTGCTCACGACCGGGCGTTGTTGCTGCTGCGGCAGGTACAACCAGGGCAGCACGAATTCGGCCATCTGCGAGGCGGCCTGCACCGAGCGCTTGGCGCGATGGGCGACTGCATCGCACAGCGCCTGGATCAGCACCAGCGCGGCGGCGTCCGAGGTCGGCGACAGCTGCCGTTCGGTCTGCGAATAAATGGTCACGTCCGCCAACGGCACCAGCGGCGAATGCGGCAGGTCGGTGAAGGCGATCAGCTTGGCGCCCTTCTCGACCGCGCGGCGCGCCAGGCGCACCGTGTCGGTGGCGTAGCGTGGATAAGCCATGGCGATGACGACGTCGCGCTCGTCCAGCTTGAAGAACTGACGGCCGGTCTGCGACGGTCCACCCGGATGCACACCCGACAACACGGTGCGGCAGAACGGTTCCAGCGCATGCACCATGATGCCGGCCAGGAAAGCACTGGCGCCGAAACCGACCACGAAGATGCGCTCGGCTTTCAGGATCATCTCGACGGCCTGGTCGCAATGCCCGGGCACCAGGCTTTGGAGCGTGGCTTCAATATTACGGATGTCGTTGCTGAGCGCGGCGGACATGATCTCGACGCTGGTCGCGCTCTTCTGTACTTCGTGGCGCATCTTTTCCACCGGCGCCAGCGACGAGGCGAAGTCGGCCACCAGCGCATTGCGAAACGGCGCATAGCCGTCGAAACCCAGCGCATGCGCAAAACGATTGGCGGTCGCCAGCGAAATCCCGGCCGCCTCCGACAACTCGTCGATGGTCATGGTGGCGGCGCGAAAGGTGTTGGCCAGCACGTAATCGGCGGTCTTGCGATGCGCCTTCGACAGATTCGGATACAACTTGCCCAGGACGCGCGCCACGGCGCCGCCGCCTTGCAAGGATGTGATCTTTGAGTTGTACATGTGACGTTGGTCGGGGCCGTGATCGGAATTGTGGAAACGCTGAAAAATGTCGCTGGCACGA
>NZ_AJHH01000581.1 GCF_000256565.1 Herbaspirillum lusitanum P6-12
TTTTTATTTTCAAAAGTAAAGAAAATATCCTTTCAAAAATGAAAGTAAAAATCCTTGCACCTTTAGCGCGCGCAGATGCACCGCGATAGCGAGGAAATCAGGGGAAATCCGGCCGCACCGCACCAAAGCGGAAAGGCGGGACGGGACGAACCAAGACCCGCGCCCCTACTCGCGGCGTCGAAAATGGACGTGCATCGACCGCCGCGAAAACGCGGCGATACGACGCCGTCATGCTGCAATGAAGCAGAACGGGAGCAACTCAGGCCGACAGAAACCGGCAATGACGGGAAATGGCGTCAGGAATGCGCCAAGGCGACGCGACGCAGTTTTTCAGCGCGGCACGACTTCGCGCAATTCGATCAGGTTGCCGAACGGGTCGGCAGTATAGATACGGATGAAGCCGGGAATCGGCGCGTCTTCCTGCACCGGGAAGCCGCCCTCTTTCAGCGTTGCCATCATCGGCGCCAGCGTATCGACGATCAGACCGGGATGCGCATTCAGCGCCGGCTGGAAATCCTTGTCGACGCCAAGATGCAGTTGCAGCACGCCGCACTGGAACCACAGGCCGCCGCGCGCCTGCAAGGCGGCCGGCTC
>NZ_AJHH01000582.1 GCF_000256565.1 Herbaspirillum lusitanum P6-12
GGCGTCTTCGCCGCCGGCGGGCATGGCGAGCTGGATATGATCAATGGCGGTGACTGGCATGGAATTCCTCTTTGCTGGCGGCAGGCTGGCTGCGTAAATAGTCTGCGAGGATTCTATCCCTTCGCCGCAAACGCTGCCGGATTGCCTGCTGGCTTAATCGCTGCGGCTTTGAGAGAATGACGGCCATGAACATCCGCTTCCTCGAAACCTTCGTCTGGCTGGCCAAGCTGAAAAATTTCCGCCTGACTGCCGAACGCCTGCACACCACGCAAGCTGCAGTGTCGAGCCGCATCGCCACGCTGGAACAGGATTTCGGCGTGCGCCTGTTCGATCGCGGCGCACGTGAAGTCACGCTGACCACCGACGGCAGCAAGGCGCTGGTGTATGCCGAGCGCATGGTCAAGCTGATGCGCGAGATGAAGGACGACATGTCCGACAAACAGGTCTACGCCGGCGTGATCCGCATCGGCGTGATCGAATCGATCGTGCACAGCTGGTTCCCGGATTTCCTCGGGCGCGTACACAAGATGTTCCCGCGCCTGCAGATCGAGATCGCCAGCGACACCACCATCCACTTGCGCGAACAGTTCAGCAAGGGCAATCTCGACATCGTGCTGCAGGCCGAGCCGGTGCCCGGCACCCACATCACCAACATCAACCTGTGCGAATTCCCGATGCGCTGGGTCGGTAGTCCCAAGCTCAACATCGGCAGCGAAACACTGAGCCTGTCCGACCTGGCGACCTTCCCCATCATCAGCTTCGCGCGCAACTCGGGCCCGCATGCGGTGATCGAGCGGCTGTTCTCCGGCAGCGAACGCGGCGCGCTACATGTCAATTGCATCGCCTCGGTCGCCACCATGATCCGGCTGGTCACCGACGGTTTCGGCGTGGCGGCGGTGCCGCCCGCCATCATCCAGCGCGAGCTCAACGAAGAAATCCTGCACACGCTGCGGGTCGACGTCGAGTTCCCGGCGCTGGTGATGCTGGCCTGTTTCCGTTCCGACAACGAGAACCCGCTGACCGAAACCGTGGCCCGCATCGCCCAGGAAACCGCCGCGGACTTCGCACTCAATTGGGGACAGGAAATCGCGCGGCTGCCGTCGCAGGCACAGTAGCAATCATCCCCAAGTCAGCGCCGGCAAGGCCTGCACGCGTTTTGCATCGCAGCACCACAAGGGCGCAACGGCCCACCCATTTTTGCTCATAAGATTTTCCAATCATCTGCGCCAACAATTTCTTGTTGGACAGCCATGGCGCCGCTGCCCATACTGAATTCACACAAGATCGTTCATGGCGCCGGATGCACATGCCGGCGCAAAAGCAAACGACGGATTTCCGCCAGACATTTTCCAGCTACGATTTCACCGAGACATTTCCAATGTCCTGCATGTTCTCGTGCTGTGAGAATGAAGCGACCGCTCAATCAATCTCAAAAGCAGGAGAAGGCAAGCATGACCTCGACATCGGCAACATCCCCGACAGGGAATTCCATCTACACGCCCGGCGCGCTGGACATGGAAGTCACCTACAAGAAAATCGCCTGGCGATTGATCCCGTTCCTGGTCTTCCTGTTCGTGCTGGCCTGGATCGACCGCGTCAACGTCGGCTTCGCCAAGCTGCAGATGCTGCAGGACCTGCAATTCTCGGAAGCGATCTACGGCCTCGGCGCCGGCATCTTCTTCATCGGCTACTTCCTGTTTGAAGTGCCGAGCAACCTGCTGCTGGAAAAAATCGGCGCGCGCAAGACGCTGGCGCGCATCACCATCCTGTGGGGCCTGGCCTCGATGGCGATGGCCTACGTCACCACGCCGACTTCGTTCTATATCCTGCGATTCATGCTGGGCGTGTTCGAAGCCGGCTTCTTCCCCGGCGTCGTGCTGTACCTGACCTACTGGTTCCCGGCCCAGCGCCGCGCCCGCGTCAACGGCCTGTTCATGACCTCGTTTGCGATTGCCGGCGCTGTCGGCGGTCCGATCGCGGGCACCATCATGAGCCAGATGGAAGGCGTCGGCCATCTCGCCAACTGGCAATGGCTGTTCATCCTGGAAGGCATCCCTTCGTTGATCGCCGGCGTCTTCGTGCTGCTGTACCTGCCGGAAAAACCAGCCAACGCCAAATGGCTCTCCGCCGCCGAGCAGCAAGCCGTCACGCAGGCGCTGGTTGCCGAAAATACATCCGCCAGCAAGCATCTGTCATTCAAGGACGCCTGCAGCAACTATCGCGTCTGGCTGTGCGCCGCCGTGTACTTCTGCGTGGTCAGCGGCAACGCCACCATCGCCTTCTGGACGCCGTCGATCATCAAGGAAATCGGCGTCAAGGGTAATTTGCAGATCGGCCTGATCTCCGCCATCCCGTTCATCGCCGGCACGCTGGCCATGATCTGGAACGGCATCCACTCCGACAAGACCGGCGAGCGCCGCATGCATAGCGCCATCGCCACGCTGATCGCCAGCGTCGGCCTGATCCTGACCGGTCTCACTTTGGGCAATGCCGTCATGGCGCTGTGCGCACTGACGCTCGCCGCCATCGGCATCCTGGCCGCCTTCCCGGTGTTCTGGTCGATCCCTGCCGCGTTCCTGGCAGGCACCGCGGCTGCCGGCGGCATCGCGCTGATCAATTCGATCGGCAACCTGGCCGGCTTCGTCGCCCCATACATGATCGGCGCGCTGAAGACCAGCACCGGCTCCTTGTCCTCCGGCCTGTATTTCGTGGCCGCGCTGGAATTCCTGGCGAGCTTCCTGGTGGTGGTATTCGTCAAGAAGTCGCAGGCCTGACTATTTCCGAGTTGTCCCTGCGCCGCCATTCTGTTCCTGCATTTCCGCCCCGGCGGCGCACCCCTTTATTCATGTTATTCACGTACCTGAAGCAGCCTTATGAAACTCTCTTTCCACACTGACGCAGCAACCCTCAATGTCGACATCGGCAATCTGATCATCGCCGGCTGGGCCGGTCGCGACCTGGCCGCCATCGAGCATCACATCGAAGAACTCGCGGCGCTGGGCATTCCACGCCCGAGCGCAGTGCCGCTGTATTACCGCGTGGCCAGCAACCAGCTCACGCAATCGGCGACGGTGCAGGTGCTCGGCGGCGAATCGTCGGGCGAAGTCGAGACCTTCGTCTTCAACGCCGGCGGCGAACTGTACGTCAGCATCGCCTCCGACCACACCGACCGCAAGCTGGAAGCCCACAGCGTCGCATTCTCCAAGCAAGCCTGCATCAAACCCGTGGCCGCGGCCGCCTGGAAACTGGCCGACGTCGCCGCCTACTGGGATGAGCTGGTGATCCGTTCCTGGATCAAGGAAGACGGCAAGGACGTGCTGTACCAGGAAGGCACGCTGGCCAGCCTGCGCACGCCGCAAGACCTGATCGCCGGCTTCACGGGCGGCAAGGACATCCTGCCCGAAGGCAGCGGCATGACCTGCGGCACGGTCGGCGCCATCGGCGGCATCCGTCCGGCGACTTCGTTCACGATGGAGTTGTTCGACCCGCGTCGCCAGCGTTCGCTGCGCCACGCTTACGACGCGGAAATCCTTGCCGAAGTTGCTTAGTTATTGCATAGCCATTTCCTGATCACTTCTACTTTTGACGCCATGATCCCCAGCCTGCATCAACACAGCGAAGACCTGCGCAGCGGCCGCAGCAGCTCGCTCGAACTGACCGAACGCGCCCTCGACCTC
>NZ_AJHH01000583.1 GCF_000256565.1 Herbaspirillum lusitanum P6-12
TCGCCGCCGGCGCGGTGATCGTCGGTCGCACCAACATGACCGAATTCGCCTACTCCGGCCTGGGCATCAATCCGCATTACGGCACACCGCGCAATCCGTGGCAGCGCGACGTTGGTAGTGGTCGTATCCCCGGCGGCTCGTCGTCGGGTGCGGCGATTTCGGTGACGGACGGCATGGCGGTGGCCGGCATCGGTTCCGACACCGGCGGTTCGATCCGGATTCCGGCGGCGCTGTGCGGCCTCACCGGTTTCAAGCCGACCGCGCGCCGGGTCTCCATGCAAGGCGTGTTGCCGTTGTCCGAATATCTCGATTCGATCGGCGCGATGGCGCCGACGGTGACGTGCTGCGCCAAGATGGATGCGGTGCTGGCCGGTGAAACCTACGTCGCGCCGGTCGCGCATCCGCTACGCGGCCTGCGCCTGCTGATGCCGACCAACGTGGTGCTGGACGGCATCGATGAACAGGTTGCGTCCGCCCTGCAAACGGCGCTGTCGCGCGGCGCCGTGATCGTCGAGAGCAAGATCGACGCCTTCAGCGAACTGGCCTCGATCAACGCCAAGGGCGGCTTCACCGCCGCCGAAGCCTGGACCTGGCACCGCAAGCTGATCGCCGAGCGCGAAGCGGCCTACGACCAGCGCGTGGTGTCGCGCATCAAGCGCGGCAAGGACATGGGCGCCGCCGACCTGCTCGACGTCATCCACAGCCGCCGCCGCTGGATCGCCGCCGTGGAACGGCAGCTGGCCGGCTTCGACGCCATGATCATGCCGACCGTGCCCATCGTCGCGCCCAAGATCGCCGACCTGCAAGCCAGCGACGACGCCTACTATGCCGCCAACGGCTTGATCCTGCGCAATCCGACCATGATCAATTTCCTCGACGGCTGCGCGATTTCGCTGCCCTGCCATGCCTCCGGGAATGCGCCGGTGGGACTGAGCCTCGCAGCGCCGGGCGGCCACGATCATCGGCTGCTGTCGATGGCGCTGGCGGTGGAAGCGGCGCTCAAGAATTGAACCTGCGGAAATGACCTTGCCCGGCTCACGCCGCTGCTGGATCACGGTGGCGACAGAACGCCGCGCTTCGGCAGGCTGACCCGGAACACGCTTCCTTTCCCTACTTCGCTGCGCACAGTGATCTTTCCCCCGTGTTTGGCGACGATGCCGTAAGAAAGCGAGAGTCCCAGGCCTGTTCCGGTCCCCACGGGCTTGGTGGTGAAGAACGGTTCAAAAATCCGTTCCAGATCGGCTTCGGGAATTCCCTTGCCGCTGTCCTCGACTTCCACCCAGACCTGGTCTTCATCATGGCCGGTCCGCAACACAATGCGGCCGCGCCCCTCGATCGCCTGACCGGCATTGACGAACAGGTTGAGGAACACCTGGTTCAGCTGGAACGGCAGGCATTCGATGTCCGGAATGCCGCCATATTCCTTGACGATTTCTGCAGTGTATTTGAGGTCATGCGACACCACGTTCAGCGTGCTGTCGAGCCCCTGTTCCAGATTCGCCCATTGTTTTTCGGCTTCATCGACGTGCGAAAAAGTCTTCAAATCCTGAACGATGCGGATCACTCGCTGCAGCCCGTCCTGCGACTCGCTGAATACGCTGGCGATATCTTCGCGCAGGAAATCGAGGTCGATGCGCGCCTTATGTCCAGCCAGCGCACGCCGGATTTCTTCCGGCATCTCTGCTTCAGACTGCTCGTAGGCTGACAACAGCGCCATGATTTCATCGACGTAGCGCTGCAATGTCCCGAGATTGGAGTTGACGAAGCCCACCGGATTGTTGATCTCGTGAGCAACACCCGCCGCCAGTTGGCCGATCGACGCCATTTTTTCCGATTGCAGCAGCTGACTCTGGGCATCCGCCAGCTTGCGAATCAACTCATCCTGCCGCGCCTTTTCCGATTTCAAGGTCTGGTTGGCGACCGCCAACTGCACACGATCGGCCTGGAACTGCTCCACCGCGCGCGCCATCTCGCCGATTTCATCAGCGCCATGCACCGGCACCTTGCAAAGAGCGTCGCCAGGATCGCCATGGCGCAGGCTATGACTGACCTTCTGCAACCGCGCCAGCACCTGCCGTCCCAGAAAGCCGTGGCCGACCAACCATGCCAGCGTCAAGCTGACGACCAGCAAACCGGTGATCCAGCGTTGATTGCGTGCCGACGTTTCGGCCAGCTCCCGGACCGCGACGCGATAGTCCTGCGTGAACCGGGTCGACTGCTGCCGGGCGGAATCCACCAGCGCCTTGGATTGCCGGTGCAGCTCAGCCCGAAATGGCACCACCGGGGCAGCCTCCCGGCCTCCGCCTTGGGCGAGTCGGGCCGGCGGCAACTTGGGTGTACGCAGTTCACTTTCGCGCAACTGCGCCATGATGTTGGCGGTGTTGCGAAACAGCTGCGCCGCCTGGTGCAAATCGATGACGGCGACGTCGTCGCCTCCCTTGGCCAACTGATCGACCAGTTGATCGACCGCTTCGACATGTTTGACGATCTCCGCGTAACTTGCCGTCGTCGCCGCAACGGAGGATGCGCTTGACAGCAAATAAGCTTCTCGTTCGATCAGGAAAGTCTGCTCGACTAAATCCTGCGCTTGCTGCATCAGCAGCAAACGGTCCTCCGCCAGAGATTTGGTAGCGGCAACGGCGGAATGCAACGCGTATATCGCCGTGAGGCCGCCGGCCAGCATCAGCACCGCAAGACCCGAAATCGCAAACAGGAATTGGGTCTTCAGCAACCGCGGCCGCCACAGCTGGAAAGCCTTGAAATGCATGCGTCCCTCTCGCCTGCTCAGCGCTGCCAGATACGACGGTAAACGTCGCGGTATGCGTTGTCCGGATCGTATTGCAGCAGCGAGCCGCCATCGAATGCAATATTGGCCGTGGTCACCAGGTGGACCGGAAACAGGAAACCCGACACCGGACGTTGCGCCAACAACCGGTTCAGTTCATCGACCAGTTGCCAGCCGTGCAGATTGAGCGGCTCGGCAACGGTGCCGGTCTGGAACGTCCCCGCCTGGATACGCAGGAATGCCGCTGCGCTGCCGTCGCCGGCGGACAGCATATCGACGGCATTGCTGGGCAGCCCTGCCTTGGTGAGTTCGATAGCGGCGTAGTCGAAGTAAATGTCATTGATCGCCAATGCATGGGTCCAGCGTTTGCCGTGACGGCGGAGCAGCTCTCTCGTGGCGCCGGGCATCAGTTCCGCGCTGCGTGAAATCGCGACGTCCCTGATTTCCAGCAACGTGCATCCCTTGCAGGCTCTGATGACGCTTGCCATGGCCTCGGCCTTGGCTTTGGCGATCTCGAAACGACTGTCGGTGAAAATCACCACGCCGGCCTTGCCGCGCGAACCGGCCACCGCCGCCATGGCCGTGATGCGTGCGACTTCCAGCGAATCGGTAGATACGTTCATCGCCACCGGCCCCGAGGCCGGGATACCGGCCTGCGGTCCCACATGCCAGCCGACCATGGGAATTTTCTGATTCGCCAGCACCTGTAATTCGGCGTGTGCCTCCTTGGCGTCAATACCGACGAAAATCACGCCTTGCGGCTTCAAACCGGCCACTGCAGCGAAACCGGCGCTACGATTGGCGGAAGTCCCCCCGAGATTGATGACTTTGGTGTTCCAACCGATGACTTTGGCCGCCTCGCTGATACCCTTGACCACGCCCAGAATGCCGCCGTTCCTCAAATCCTCGCTCAGTACCGCAACCGTCACCCCTGCCCGCGCCGACGGTCCCGATTGCGGTCCCGGCCAGGGCTGTCCGTGCACGCTGGCTTTCCCGACCTGTGCCTGCATGTCGTCGAGCCAGGCGGCATCGGCCGCCTCGCTGGTTTGCCCCGCTTTTGCCATCGGCATCGCCGGCCCGGCGGGCTTCGTCTGCCCGTGGCACTGCCCCGCCATCAGGCAGAGCGCCAACGCCACCAATCCAGAATGAAAAGACATGCTCCTCCCGGCTGCTTGTTTATGTGCGATCGCCGACAACTCGGATCACCGTATCGACCACGCCTGTTGCCAGAGTAGTTGTTTCAGCCAAGCCGCGGCATCAGGAAATTCAGAAGTCGTATCTCATGGATTTCCGGATATTCCTTGGCTATCATCGTCGCCAGCGTCGTGCCGGACGGGGAATCGCAGCGTAAACGTCGTCCCCGCGCCCAGGATGCTCGTCACATTGATGCTGCCCTGATGCTTTTGCATGATGCCGTACGCCAACGACAATCCCAAGCCTGTCCCTTGACCGACCGGCTTGGTGGTAAAAAACGGATCGAATATCCGCGACAGGTTCTCCGGCGCAATGCCGGAACCGTTGTCCGCGATTTCTATCTCCGCGTCAGCGTCAACGACCCGGGTCGTGATGGTAATCGTGCCCCGCGCACCATCAATGGCGTGCGCCGCATTCACGACCAGGTTCATGACCACCTGATTGATCTGGCTGGGCAAGCATTCCACATCGGGCAACACGCCGTAGTTCTTGATCACATCGGCTTTGTATTTGATTTCGTTATTCACGATGTTCAACGTCGAATCGATTCCCTGGTGCAAATTCGCCCATTGCCATTCCAGCGCGGTATCGGCGCGCGAAAAATCCTTGAGGTCCTGCACGATCTTCCGCACGCGGGTGATGCCTTCGCGGGATTCGCTCATCAAGGCAGGGATGTCTTCCTTGAGGAAATCGATCTCGACCTCGTCCCGCACCGCAGCCAGCTCCTTCGCGGCAGACTCCGAACTGCGGTCGCGCTCCCGTGCTTCATATGCGCCCAGCATTCTCAGCAACGAGCCGATATAGGTTTCGAGGGTGCTGAAATTGGAAAAGATGTAGCCGATCGGATTGTTGATTTCGTGCGCGACACCGGCCGCAAGCTGGCCGATCGACGCCAGCTTTTCCGATTGCATCAATTGCTCCTGAGTCATGGACAGCTTGCGATTGAGTTCGGTGAGCTCCGCGTTGCGCCGAACCAGCTCCGCCTCGGCTGCCGTGCGCCGCAAGATGTCTTCTTCCATCTTGGCGTTGGTAGCGGCAAGTTCGTGCGTGCGCTTGACGACCAGCATTTCAAGCTCCTGGTGCATGCGTCGCAAGTCCAGCTCTGCCGTCTTCTGGGCGCTGATATCCTGCAGCACCTCGATGGCGCCGACGATCTGTCCGGACGGCGCCCGCAGAGGCGCCGCCGAAAAATACAGCCAGCGGCCGGATTCACCCAGATGAGGGAAAAATCGCTCCGCTTCGACCGCGCCGGGGATGACGACCGAACTGCGAAACTTGTCGTCGTCATGATAATAGACGCCGACGACGTTCTCGAGCGATCCGGCCACGATGAGATCCGCAAGCACCGGGCGTTCGTACAGGTAAAACGGCTTCCATTGGTTCCTGGTGCCGACCATCTGCGATGCCTGCACGCCCAGCACATGTTCGCACGCCTTGTTCCAATGGGTAATGACGTGATGGCTGTCTATGGCAAATGCGGGAACCGGGCAACCGTCGAAAAACTCGGATATTTGCGGTTCAAGCAAGGCCTGCTGAGGTTGAACAAATGACACGGCGTATTCCTTGAAATGAATAAAATCGGCTGATCATGCCTTTCCCGTCGCTCCGAGAATCGCGCACGCCTCTTCGAATTGCGTTTCCGTTGTTGCAAAAATCTCCAGCAAGACAGATTCTTTCAATGCCAGCCTGTCCCAATCGCTGACCGGAATCGACGGCACGCGGTCGTATTGACCGCCGCTCAGGTCCAGGGCATAGGCGATCGCGTCAGCGACGGCGGCGATCGCTGCAGCATGTCCTTGCGCCGGCGATTCCTCCTTCCCGGAGACCAGCGTCCCGACGATCGCAGCAGGAAATTTCCAATACTCCAGCACCGCCTTGCCGGCCGTTTTGTGATCGATCCCGAATACATGGATCTCCGCCGCCAGCAAATCCTCGTTATGTTGTGCGCATCTTTGCAACACGTCCCGATAGCGCAACGGTGAGCAAGTCGCCAACACCAGCCTGCCGATGTTGTGCAGCAGGCCGGCGATGAAGGACTGGTCCTGATTGGCGTTGCAATGCGCAGCGATCACCTTGGAGCACAATGCCGTGCCGATGGCATGTTTCCAGAAGTGGGCATGATCCAGGTCCTCGCCGGCGTGGTTTGCAAACGTGTCGACCACGGCTGCCGCCAGCACCAGCGAGCGCACGCTGTTGAAACCCAGCACCGCGATGGCGTGCGGTATCGAACCAATCTTGCTCTGCATGCCGTAGAACGAAGAATTCGCCAATCGCAGCACTTTTGCCGTCAGCGTCTGGTCGTAGGAGATTTTCTGCGCCAGGGTATGCGTGTCTACGTCCTTGTTGTCCAGCGCATGGATCAGCTCCAGGACAATATTTGGCAAGGCCGGCAGGCGTAAGACGGCATCGGCGATATCCTGCTCAGTCACCCCGCTCATGACATCGTCTCCCGCCGATAGCGACGCAGGCATTCGAGCAAGTTCAGGTTCGGCAAGTTGTCCTTGCTATGCATGAACAACTCGTCCAGCCTCGCCAATGAAGCTGCGAGCAAGGCTTCCTTTTTTTCGTCGCTGGGCGGCGCCACGATCTGCACGGCGTGCATGCCGCGCTTCTTCAACGCCTGGATGGACTTGTCGGTGAGCACGCTGCCGGAAGCCATGAGGCACACGCCTCCTTCGTCAAAGACAGCCTGCGCGAGGGTCATCCCCGGCGCGGCGTCATCAAGAGGGATTTCCAGGAAGATAGCGGTGGAAGGCATGGTTGTCAGTCGTCGGTTAGTTTGATCAGGGTCATCAGCTTGCCTCGTGATCGCGAGTTGCGTCCCATCGGATGGGTCAGTACTTTGTAGACCCGGCTGTTGATGTCGACTTCCGCACTGCTGAGATCCCACGCCGGTTCCAGAGCGGGAGTCGCCCCCTCCATTTTCATGCCGAGCAGCAGCATCGTCTCGCCGAACAGCGATTGCGCCGCGGCATTGACGAAGACGATGTTCTTTTCATCATCCATGCCCAATATCGGCGTCGGCAGGTGCTCAAGGATTTCATGGATGATCCTCAAGCTGACTTCATCGGTCTCGATGCGTTCTTCCTGCACCTTCAACAGCTTGTCGAGCTCCTTGTTGGTTTCTTCCAGCGCCAGGTTTGCCATTTGCAATTGCTGTTGCAATCGGAGATTTTCGTCCGCCATTTCCTTGCGCCTGAACGCTTCCGCCACGTGGCCACGCAGTTGCCCGTCATCCCACGGCTTGGTCAGAAATTTATACACGGCGCCTTCATTGACCGCATCCGTGACCGACTGCAATTCCGTATAGCCGCTCAACACGATCCGTACCGTGTCGGGATAGGATTCTTTTGCCAGACGCAGAAATTCCACGCCGGTCATGCCGGGCATGCGCTGGTCGGTAACGATCACGTCCACCGGCCCGCTTTTGAGCGCCTCCAGGGCTTCCTGGCCGTTGTTGGCGGTGACGATGTCGTATTTGTCCTGACGCAGCAAGCGCTTCAACGCCGACAGGATGTTGGTCTCGTCGTCTACCAGCAACAAGGTCCGCGGCGACCGTTCAGCAACTATTTGCTCCAGCATGATGTTGACCTTCGGATGAGTGAACTGAGAGGCTATGCCGCGTTGTCCAGGATCTTGACCGATATCTCGAGCGACGATCCGTCGAGCTGCTCGAACTTGCGAATCTGCAAGATATTGTTGGCGGTGATGGTGGCATCGCGCACAATGAGCAGAACGCCATCCTTGGTGCGCAGGTCCTGCGCCAGCTGCATGCCGACTTCGAGGTCGCGCGACTT
>NZ_AJHH01000584.1 GCF_000256565.1 Herbaspirillum lusitanum P6-12
CGCGTTCCGCCACGGCGGAATCGCCCTCTTCGACCAAGGCGATAAAATTCAGCACCACCTCCGGATCATAGCGGTGACCGCTTTGCGATTTGATCAGCTGGACGGCTTTGTCGAGCGGCAGCGGCAACGTGGCAATCGCGCCGGAACGCAGCGCCTCGAAATCGCGCGCGACCGCCAGAATGCGCGAGCCAAGAGGGATGGCCTCGCCGCTCTTTCCCTCGGGAGTACCACGCCCGTCGTAACGCTCATATTGATACAGGATCAAGTGACCGACCTCGTCGAAGGCGCTCACCGGCGTCAGCACCATGTGCCCCTTCACCGGGTGCGCCATGAAGCTGCGCGACTCTTCACCCGACATCTTTTCCAGCGGCTTGCGGATCAGCTCGTCGGGCAGGCCGATCTTGCCGATCGCATGCAGCAGCCCGGCGATCGACAGATCCTGCAACTGTACGTCATGCAATTTCAATTTTTTCCCGAGCTTGCGCGACAGCGCGCTGACACGATCCGATTGCCCGCCGAGCATTCCTGAACGGAGTTCGATCATGTTCGAGAAGACTTTCAGCATCGTCAGGAAATTGAGCTTGATCTCATCCTGGCTGTTTTCCAGGAACATCACGGTCTGGCGGATTTCTTCGGTACGCGCCTGGACCTGCTTTTCCAGCCGCGCATTGAACGTCTGGAGCTCTTCGTTCTGCTTGCGCACAAGTTCGTTGAGCCGCACCGCTTCTTTTTTCAAATGTTGCTGTTCCAGCGCACGCTGTATCGTCAGCAGGAGATCCTGCTCGTCCCACGGCTTCTGCAGATAGTGATAGATGCCGCCGTCATTGATGGCGGAAATCGTCGCCGTGATTTCAGAATAGCCGGTCAGCAAGATCCGCATCACCTCAGGAAAACGCTCCTTGGCCTTGCCGAGAAACTGGGCGCCGCTCATCTCCGGCATGCGCATGTCGGAGACGATCAGGTCCACCGGATGTTCTTCCAGCAAGCGCAAGCCGTCGGCGCCGCTTTCTGCGGTGATCAACGTATATCCCTTCGGACGCAACACGCGCTTGAGGGACGACAAGATGCTGGCCTCGTCGTCGACCAGCAGGACCACCGGCGGCGGCGATGCATTTTCCGTATTCGTATCAGTGGCGGCAATAGCGATATTCGACATACAAGATCCTCTTGACTATATGCGTTGGTATTTCAACCAGCGTCCTGCTGGAGTGTTTCCTTGATCTGAGTCACCGGCAGACACACGGTAAAACACGTGCCTACGCCAACCTCGCTCTGGACATCAATGCGACCGCCATGCTTTTGCACGATCCCATAAGACAGTGACAGACCGAGCCCGGTGCCGCTGCCGATGGGCTTGGTCGTGAAGAACGGTTCAAAGATGCGCGACAGGTTTTCCGGAGGAATACCACAGCCGGTGTCCTCCACCTGGATGTAGACCCAATCCTCTTTGCATTCCGTCCGAATGCGAATGGTGCCGCGCTCGGCGAATGAATGCGCGGCATTGACCAACAAGTTCATGAATACCTGATTCAGCTGCGACGCCAGTCCCTTGATCAATGGCAGCTCGCCGTATTGCCGCTCGATCACGGTCTTGTATTTCAGCTCGTTGTTGGCGATCGTGATGGTGCTCTCCAGACCTTTCCGGATGTCCACCATTTGCCAATCGCTTTCCCCCACATGGGAAAAATCCTTGAGCGACTGGACGATGTCCTTGACCCGTTTCAGGCCCTCCAGCGATTCGGTGATCAACTCGACCACGTCGCCTTTGAGGTATGCAAGATCGGCGCTGGCGCTCAACTGCCGCGCTTGTTGCCGCAAGTCCTCGCCCAGGCTGTCATCCGATAGCAATGCATCCTGCCGCACGATGACCTCCAGCAACTGGTCGACATAGGTCTGCAACGATTTCATGTTGGAACTGACAAACCCGACCGGGTTGTTGATTTCGTGCGCGACGCCGGCGGCAAGCTGGCCGATGGAGGCCATTTTTTCCGACTGCAGCAATTGCTCTTGCGCTTCCTTCAGCTTGTTGATCAGGCTGCGTTGCTCTTCGCCGGTGCGCTGCAATGCCTCTTCCATCAATTTGCGTTCCGTGATATTGGTCAGCGAGCCGATGACTTCGACCGGGTTGTTATTCTCGTCGCGGATCAGGCGCAAGCTGTCGTGCATCCACAAGTACCGTTTGTCCTTGGTAAGAAAACGATATTCATAGGCGCGCTCGCCTTCCACGAACAACATGGCGAGGCTGGAAAAAATGTCCGGCGCGTCGTCAGGATGAATGTGATCGAACCAGAAATTGGGATCTGCAACCATCTCCTTCGGATCGTAGCCCAGCACGCGGGAGGCGTTTTCGCTGACGAAGGTCATTTTGAAATCGCCCGACGGCACGCTGCTGTAAATAATTGCCGGGGTGTTGGCAATCAGGTATTCAAATCGCTGTGCGATATTCACCGGCGCGACGTCGGCCACCCTGTCGGCCGATGACAAGGGGCTCGATTCAAACGTTTCGAATTGTTGTGTCATGAGAACTATGCGAAGGCCCTGCGAACGTCCGTCAACAGTCTTAACAGGCACAGCGGTGACGCCGGAGCCGAACTTGATACTTTCTTATTTTCTCGACTTTGGATTCCCCTTGCTCAACGATACTTACGTTGATAGATCACATTATTATCAGTAAAACTACTGCTCGGCAATTCAATTTTCTTCTGCGTTGTCTTTCACTTCTTATCGGAATAACATAGCTCAACAAAACCTACCGCACTGGTTGCCATTGAAATGTCGCGCGTTGCTCATTGGTTCATTCTTCTTTCATAGGCACCATGTACAAAGCAGCCCTTTCAGAACATCCGTCTTACTCGGAAGAGAACCTCCGGATCATTTTTGTCGAGGACGTCGTCGACGATGCCGAGTTGGTCCAGCAGGAACTGCGCCGCTCCGGTCTCGCGCCTTCCCTGCTGCGCGTGGACACCGAGGCCGATTTTCTGACTGCCCTGCAGACCCCGGCAGACGTGATCCTGTGCGACTTTTCCCTGCCCAACTTCGACGGCATGGCCGCGCTGAAAATTACCCGTGAACAATTTCCTCACGTCCCCTTCATTTTCGTTTCCGGCACCATCGGCGAGGAACTTGCCATTCAGGCATTGCGACAAGGCGCTTACGACTATGTATTGAAAGACAACATTGCGCGTTTGCCATCTTCGGTCCGGCGTGCGCTGCAGGAATCCCACCAACGCGCGATCCGGCGCAGGACCGAGGAAATCCTGTCTGCGGAAAGCAAACTGTTGTCGGCGGTCTTCGACAGCGCCGGTGCCGTCGGCGTCATGCTGGATGCGCAAGGCCGCATATTGCGTTTCAACCAGGCTGGCGAAAAAGCCACCGGCCATGCAAGCGACGACATCCAGGGACTCTGCTTCTGGGATATTTTCTTCCCCCCGACGCAAGCGCAAAGCGAGAAAGAGCGCTATCTGAGCGCCGACCGCTCGGCCTTCCCGCTGCAGTTCCAGAACCAATGGTTGACCAGGAACGGACAAATCCGGACGCTGCTCTGTTCGCTCAGTATCTTGGAGAATGACTACTTCAAGACCGTCTTCATCCTGAGCGGCATCGATATTACGCAATGGCAGGAAGCGGAAGAAAGAGTCTATCGCCTTAGCCATTTCGACCAGATCTCGGGATTGCCGAATCGGGCGGTCTTGCGCGATCGCCTCGAGCAGGCGGCATTGCGCCACGATCCGGAGGCAGGTTCGGTGGTGCATATCCTGGTGGAGCTGAATGGACTGGCGCGTCTGCGCGATGCACTCGGCGCCCAGGCCGGGGTCGCGCTGGCAATCGCCATTGCCGGGCGATTGCAGGCATGGAAACCGCCCGGACCGACCACCATCGCACAATATGCCGATCGCGTCTTCGCCGTGCTGATCGAACACGTGAAGCGGGAAGACATCGACGCAGTCGTGCAACATCTGCTGCGCACGCTGGAAGCGCCCTATTCGATTCCCGGCCAGGAGGAGATCCATCTCCAGCCGAAGATCGGTATTGCGCTTTATCCCGACGATACCCGGTCGGCCGAATCGCTGTTCCATTTTTCCGAGGTGGCCCTGCATCGTGCGCAAGGTAATGCGTATGAGCATACCCACTTCTATACCCGCAGCTTCAATCAGGAAATCGCCGCGCGCCACGTCCTGGCCAACCAGCTACGCCAGGCCATACAGCGCGAGGAACTGGTCTTGCACTACCAGCCTCAGGTGTCGTTGAAGAACGGGAAAATAACCGGATTCGAAGCGCTGGTGCGTTGGCGCCACCCGGAGCGGGGCTTGCTGTTGCCCGCAGAATTCATCGCACTGGCCGAGGAGTCCGAAACCATCCTCGTATTGGGCGAGTGGGTACTGCGCGCCGCCTGCCGTCAATGCAAGCAATGGCAAGACCAGGGCCTGCCGCCAGTGACCATCGCCGTCAACCTGTCCGCGATGCAATTCAATGAACAGAACCTGCGCGTGCTGGTCGGCCACATATTGGAAGAATCCCGGCTCGACGCCCGGCATCTTGAACTGGAGCTGACCGAAAGCGTGTCGATGGATGATCCGGAAAAGAGCATTGCGATCATGGTCCACCTGCGCAAGATCGGCGTGACGTTGTCGATCGACGATTTCGGCACCGGATACTCGAATCTCGGTTACCTGAAACGTTTCCCCGTCGGCCGGCTGAAGATCGACAAATCTTTCGTGCGCGACCTGGTCAATGATCCTCACGACCTGGCCATTTGCCGGTCCGTAATCGCACTGGCGAAAAGCCTGCGCCTCGAGGTGATCGCGGAAGGCGTGGAAACCATCAATCAACTCAAGTTGCTGCACGCGGAAGGCTGCGACAAAATCCAGGGCTATTATTTCAGTGCAGCGATGTCGGCTGAAGAATGCACATCGTTTCTCGCGCGCGATGTTTCCCTGCCGCTGGATGCCATCCGTCGCCTGCCGTATGCGCGTTCGCTGCTGATCGTCGACGATGAAGTGAATATCCTGTCGGCGCTGAAACGGGTACTGGGCCGCTCCGGCTACCAGATTTTTACCGCCAGCAAGGTCGCCGATGCATTCGACATCCTGTCCCGCCATCACATCGGCGTGATCCTGACGGATCAGCAAATGCCGGACATGCCGGGCACGGAGCTGCTGGAAAAAGTCAGGTACATGTTTCCCGACACCGTGCGCATCATGTTGACGGGCCAGGCCAGCCTGGACGCGGTCACACAGGCGATCAACCAGGGCGCCATCTATAAATTCCTCGTCAAGCCCTGGGACAACACACAACTGGAAGCCGTCATCCACGAGGCTTTCGAAAAGTTCGAAGCGACGCTGCGCCCCTGATTCACCCTGGCGCCGCCGGGCCTTGCCTTGCGGCGCGA
>NZ_AJHH01000585.1 GCF_000256565.1 Herbaspirillum lusitanum P6-12
GGCCTCATTTCCTGCAGGCAAGCTCGCCGCCCCTCCGTCCACGCTGTCATATAATGGCGGCCCTACGGCGCAGATAGCCGATCATCTCTATGACCCTGAAAACTTTGCCTCCCGCCGGTACGGCAACGCCCGGCATCCGGCTCGAATCGGTCACGCTGGCGCGCGGCGACCGCGTCGTGCTGGAACACATCGACCTGCACCTGACCGAGTCGCGCATCGGCCTGGTCGGCGATAACGGCGCCGGCAAGAGCAGCGCCGTCGGCGAACTGAGCCAGGGCCAGCGTCAGCAGGTCTGCCTGATGGCGCTGCAAATCACCACGCCGGCCACGCTGTTGCTGGACGAACCGTATTCCGCGCTGGACCTGCCGAGTCAGTTGCGCCTGTCGGCGCAGATCGCCGCCACCAGCCAGCAGATCATCCTGTCGACGCATCTGCTGGATCACGTGCAGGATTTTGAACGCGTGTTGTGGCTGGACCAGGGCAAGTTGCGCGCCGACGGGCCCGGCCGCGACATTTGTGCCGCTTATGCGCAGGACGTACACGAGCGCGCTGCCCGCGATACCGCCGCAGAAATTTTGCAAGAAGTTCTGCAACCTGCAGCGCAGGCCGACGCGACGTAATGCGTAGCCTCTATTCGACACGGCGCACCTGGCTGCATGGCGTACCCGCCTGGCTCAAACTGGTCGCGCTCTCGCTAGGCGGCACCATGCTGATGCTGACCGCCGACGTGCGCGGTATTGCCATCGCCGCCGCCGTTGTGCTGGCGCTGTTTGCCTCGCTCGGTCCGGCCGGCTGGCGCCAGTGGCGCATGCTGCGCGGCCTGCTGATTGCGTCGGCGCTGATTGCCGGCTTCCACTGGGCGATGGGCAATCCCGCCGTCGGCCTGGTCAGCGCGCTGCGCATCATGGCCGCCGCCATGC
>NZ_AJHH01000586.1 GCF_000256565.1 Herbaspirillum lusitanum P6-12
GACCTACGTCGATGCGCATGTCCCGGCAACACCGGTACCGGCGCCGCCGCCGATCCTCCCGGCCACCCCCGACCAGTCCTATTACGACTGGTTGAGCGCGCATCCTGCGCAACTGTCCGACTACCTGCGCCGGCTGCTGGCACGACGCCTGGTGCGCGAGGGACGCGTCGCCGATGCGCTCGCTGCGCGGCTGGGCGGCTGACTATTTTTCTTTCATGAGAGACCCATCGATGACGACCACTACCGGAACCATGACCTCTACCCGTTCGCTTTCCTATATCGCCCTGTTTGCCGCCGTGATTGCGGTATTCGGCCTGATCCCGAAAATCGACCTGCCGTTCGGCGTGCCGATCACGCTGCAATCGCTGGGCATCATGCTGGTCGGTTGTCTGCTCGGACCGAAGCGCGCGTTTTACACGGTCGGCCTGTTCCTGGTGGCGGTGGCGCTGGGCTTGCCGCTGCTGTCGGGCGGCCGCGGCGGCGTCGCCGTGTTCGTGGCGCCGTCGGCCGGCTTCCTGCTGGGCTGGCTGCTCGGCGCGGTGGTATGCGGCGTGTCCATGCGCCTGTTCATGAAGCGCATGCCTGAGGCCAAGGGTAAAGGCCTTCTGATCGCCGCCTTCCTGTCGTCGCTGATCGGCGGCATCGTGGTGATGTACTTTTTCGGCATCCTCGGCCTGATGCTGGTGGCGCACCTGAGCGCCACGCAGGCGACGCTGGCGATGCTGGCCTTCATCCCCGGCGATCTGGTCAAGTGCGCGGTCTGCGCCGTGCTCGTGCAAAGCGTCGTGCGCGGCATGCCTTCCTGGCGCCTGGACCGCGACTGATGCCGGTGTTCGACACCGTCCACGCGCCGCTGGCGCATTGGGCGGAAGCGACGCCGCGCACCGTGGCAATCGACGATGGCGTCACGCGTCTTGATTTCGCGGCATTGGCGCAGCGGCGTCGGCGCTGAAACTGCGCTCGCC
>NZ_AJHH01000587.1 GCF_000256565.1 Herbaspirillum lusitanum P6-12
CGCGCGTGGCGGCCGGCGTCGGCGCTGAAACTGCGCTCGCCAAAACCACTTCTTCTTCCCCGTTTTACATCGGGTTCACCTCCGGTAGTAGCGGTTTGCCCAAGGGATTCCGCCGCAGCCACGGTTCGTGGACCAGCAGTTTCGACATCTGCCTGGAGAGCTTCGGCGCCGGCGCTGCCGCCACCTTGCTGGTGCCGGGCCGGTTGTCGCATTCGACTTTCCTGTTCGGCGCCTTGCTGGGCTTGTGGAG
>NZ_AJHH01000588.1 GCF_000256565.1 Herbaspirillum lusitanum P6-12
GTGCGCATCGATGCGACCGCTCCCGATATACCAGGATTGATTTACGTGCGCAGCCCGATGGTGTTTACCGACTACGTCACGCTCAGGGACAGCGACGAACAACCGGCGCTGCTGCGCGATGGCGACTGGCTGTCGGTGCGCGACGTCGGCCATCTCGACAAACAGGGTCGCCTGCATCTGCTGGGCCGCCAGCAACGCATGCTTCTGGCGCAAGGCAAGAATCTGTTTCCCGAAGAAGTGGAAAGCGTGTTGACCGCCCATCCCGCCGTGGCGGCCGCATCGGTGCAAGGCATGGCGGATGCGGTGCGCGGCGTGCAGATAGCGGCGCTGCTGAAAGTGACCGACCCCGTCAGCCCCGAGGCACTGGTCGCATGGTGCCGCGAGCGTCTCGAACCTTACAAGATTCCGCGCCGTTTCTACACCTGCAACGACTGGCCGCTCACGCCCAGCGGCAAGACCGATCACAAGCAACTGGCGCAACGACTCGACGATCCCGCCATGCCGACACTGACGACACGATGAATGACGCCGTCATCCTCGGCTGGGGCCGCAGCGCGGTGACGCCGCTCGGCGGTGCGCTGTCGCAGTTGCAGCCGCATGAGATTGCCGCGCCCGTGGTGCAAGGCATCCTGCAGCGCTTCGGTATTCCCTTGAACGCCATCGACGCCGTTATCGCCGGCAACGCCATGGGCGCAGGCGGCAACCCGGCACGCATGCTGGCGCTGGCCGCAGGTTTCGATGACCGTACTCCGGCCTTGTCGGTCGACAGCCAATGCTGCGCCGGACTCGACGCCATCGCACTCGCGCACGGCATGCTGGCCTCCGGCAACGCCGACGTCGTCATCGCCGGCGGCGTCGAAGCATGGAGCCGCGCGCCGATCCGCCAGCATCGTCCGCGCCATGCCGGTGAGGCAGCAACCATCTATGACAGCCCGGCCTTCGCTCCCGATCCTGCGCGCGACCCCGGCATGCTTTTGGCGGCTGCGCGTCATGCGCTGAAAGCCGGCATCACGCGCGAGCAACAGGAGGCCTGGGCAGTGCAAAGCCACGCACGCGCCGTCGCTGCGCGTACGCATATCCGCGATGAAATCATCGCCATCGGCGCCGCAACGCAGGACAGTTATCCTCGTGCGCTGGACCAGCGTCATCTGGCGCGCATGCCGGTGGTCGCCCTGTCCGATGACGACAGCGTCGACGAAGCGATACCGCACGTCGCCTGAACCTGCATCCGC
>NZ_AJHH01000589.1 GCF_000256565.1 Herbaspirillum lusitanum P6-12
CCCCACGCGCGCCGCCGCACGTCGCCTGAACCTGCATCCGCATTTTGCGTGGCGGGCCGGCGTCAGTGTCGGCGCCCTGCCCGAAACACCGATGCTTGCCGCCATTGATGCCGCACAGGCGGCGCTGGCGCGCAGTGCGAACGGAATCGACGACCTGTGGGGAGTGGAATTGCACGACGCCTTCGCGGCCCAGGCAATCGCTTTTTGCGAGGCGCATCGGGCGCGATCAGCCTGGTGAGATTATTGGCGGA
>NZ_AJHH01000590.1 GCF_000256565.1 Herbaspirillum lusitanum P6-12
GGTGCATCGGGCGCGATCAGCCTGGTGAGATTATTGGCGGACATGCAGCTGCAGGCGCCGCACGGTGCGTTGGGACTGGCGGCGATTGCTGCGGCAGGCGGCCTCGGTGCGGCGGCCGTTGTCGAGCGTTGCTGAAGACTGCTAGCGCAAGGTCCTGAAAAATTCTTCCGGCTTCAGGCGTTCGGTTCTCACGGTGTTTTCCGCTGCATCCGGATCGGCGTAGCCGAGCGCAATACCGCACACGATATAGTTCTCGTCACCCAGCTCCAGCGTCGAGCGGATCAAACCCGGATACGACGCCAGCGCACCGATGGCGCAACTGCCGAGTCCATGCGCAGCCGCCGCCAGCATCAGGCCGTACATGCACATGCCCAGATCCATGTAGCAACCGCTGCCCATGCGCGCGTCGATGGTCACCAGCAGCGCCGCCGGCGCATCGAAGAAATTGAAATTGCGTTCGAACTGCCGGTCGCGTCCGGCACGATCGTCGCGACCGGTCAGCAAGGCGCCGTACAGCTCCCTGGCAGCTGCGACCTGGCGCCGACGCAGGGACTGCGGCATCGGCTGCGGGAAGTAGGAATAGTCTTCCGGCTCCTGCCGACCTGCGCGGAAAGCCTCCACCAATGCCGCCGACAAGCGCGCCCGCGCATCGCCTTCCAGCGCAATGAACTCGCCCGGCTGCAGATTGGCGCCGCTCGGCGCACGCCGCGCCAGCGCCAGCAAGCCGGCCAGCATCCCTTCAGGCAAAGGCCGGTCGAGAAAGCGGCGGGTCGAGTTGCGCTGCGTCAGCAGGTCGGTAAATGAAAAATTCTGGTCTGGCGTCATTGGCGTCTATCGGGGCGGCGAAAGTGAGGGCAATGCGTGAGGGCAATGCCGTACGCCGTCATTGTTGCAAAGAAAGGATAGCCGGCGGAATCGGGCAGATCTTTTTCCTTGCCGTCTTCGGTGCACAAAACCTGATCAAAAATGCAATTCATGCACGCTCTCCCCTGAAGTTGCGGGAAAATTACACCAATAAGACCGATAACACCATGTTTGAACGAGTTTTCCCTGGCGGAAACAAATCACCGCGTCAGCAACAGTTGTCAAACCGATCACAAACGCTGCCTGCAAACTTCCTGCCGCCGCCGATTTTTCATTAGAATGCGCATTTGGCAAAGCTTCGGCGGCGCACGGCCGGCTGCCGTACCCTGATTCTCCGATTTCCTGATTTTCCGATTTTCGATTCGACCCTCATCTGCATGGCAACTAAAAAAACTTCCCCGTCCGACTACAGCGAATCATCCATCCGCGTCCTCAAGGGACTGGAACCGGTCAAACAGCGTCCGGGCATGTACACCCGCACCGAGAATCCCCTGCACATCCTGCAAGAGGTCATCGACAATGCCTCCGATGAAGCGCTGGGCGGTCACGCCAGGAACATCATGGTCACGCTCAATCCCGACGGCAGCGTCAGCGTCGAGGACGACGGTCGCGGCATTCCGGTCGGCCTGCATCCGGAAGAAGGCGTGCCGACGGTCGAGATCGTCTTCACCCGCCTGCATGCCGGCGGCAAGTTCGACAAGGGCAGCGGCGGCGCTTATGCCTTCTCGGGCGGGCTGCACGGCGTTGGTGTTTCGGTCACCAATGCGCTGGCCTCGCGCCTGGAAATCACGGTATGGCGTGAAGCAGGCGTCCATACGCTGGCGTTCTCGGACGGCGACCTGATCGAAAAGCTGAAGTCGCGCCCGATCACGCGCGAAGACAAGAAATCCGGCACCCGCGTTTCAGTGTGGCCGAATCCCAAATACTTCGACTCGCCAACCATTTCGCAGCAGGAACTGCAACGCCTGCTGCGCTCCAAGGCGGTGCTGCTGCCGGGCGTCAAGGTCTCGCTGATCAACGGCAAGACCGGCGACGTGCAGACCTGGCAATACGACCAAGGCCTGCGCGGCTACCTGATGGAATCGCTGGCGCAGTCGACCAGCGTCGATCCGCTGATCCCGCTGTTCGAAGGCGAGCAATACGCCGGCCCCGACGCCGAAGGATTTGCCGAAGGCGAAGGCGCCGCGTGGGTGGTGGCATGGACCGAAGAAGGCAACGTGGTGCGCGAATCCTACGTCAACCTGATCCCGACCTCGGCCGGCGGCACGCATGAATCCGGCCTGCGCGAAGGTTTGTTCTCGGCGGTCAAGAGCTTCGTCGAAATGCACTCGCTGTTGCCCAAGGGCGTCAAGCTGCTGCCGGAAGACGTGTTCGCACGCGTCTCCTTCGTGCTGTCGGCCAAGGTGCTCGATCCGCAATTCCAGGGCCAGATCAAGGAACGCCTGAACTCGCGCGACGCCGTGCGGCTGGTGTCGACCTTCTCGCGCCCGGCGCTGGAGCTGTGGCTGAACCAGCACGTCGAATACGGCAAGAAACTGGCCGACCTGGTCATCAAGCAGGCGCAGAGCCGTCTGCGCTCGGCGCAAAAAGTCGAGAAGAAAAAATCCTCCGGCGTGGCCGTCTTGCCGGGCAAGCTGACCGACTGCGAATCCAGCGACGTCACGCGCAACGAAATCTTCCTGGTCGAGGGCGACTCCGCCGGCGGCTCGGCCAAGATGGGCCGCGACAAGGAATTCCAGGCGATCCTGCCGTTGCGCGGCAAGGTCCTGAACTCCTGGGAAACCGAACGCGATCGCCTGTTCGCCAACAATGAAATCCATGACATCGCGGTGGCCATCGGCGTCGATCCGCACGGCTACAACGACACGCCCGACCTGAGCGGCCTGCGTTACGGCAAGATCTGCATCCTCTCCGATGCGGACGTCGACGGTTCCCACATCCAGGTGCTGCTGCTGACGCTGTTCTTCAAGCACTTCCCCAAGCTGATCGACCACGGCCACATCTGCATCGCCCGCCCGCCGCTGTATCGTGTCGACGCGCCCGCACGCGGCAAGAAGCCGGTGCAGAAACTGTACGCGCTGGACGACGGCGAACTGGAAGCGATCGAAGACAAGCTGCGCAAGGACGGCCTCAAGGAAGGCGCGTGGAGCATCTCGCGCTTCAAAGGCCTGGGCGAAATGAACGCGGAACAGTTGTGGGAAACCACCATGAATCCCGATACCCGCCGCCTGCTGCCGGTCGCCTTGGGCGAGCTGGACCAGATTGCCTCGGACGCGCGCTTCACCATGCTCATGGGCAAGGGCGAAGCCGCCTCGCGCCGCGCCTGGATCGAAGAGCACGGCAACGAAGCGGAAGCGGATATTTAAGATTGACGACATGGCCGCCTTTGACGACATCAGCAATAGCAGCAACCGCAGCCTCTTGCAACGTCTCCGTTCCGGAGCGTTGTCGGCGGCTGCTGCGCTGACGCTGTCGCTGACGGCCGCCCCTGTCCCCGCCCACGCCGACGTCTACGGCTACATCGACGCCGACGGCGTGGCGCACGTGTCGACCGAAAAGATTGACGAGCGCTACCAGTTGTTCATGCGCGGCGACGCCACCTTCGACTCCGACAAGATCGCCCGCGGCGTGCCCGGCGTCGAGACCAAGGCAAACCTGTCGTCGCCGCTGATGAAGCTGATGCTGCAGCATCCCAACCTGAAAAAGTATGAAGCCATGCTGGACCAGAGTGCGAAGGAGTTCTCGGTCGAGCCGGCCCTGCTGAAGGCGATCATGGCGGCCGAGTCCGGCTTCAATCCGACCGCCGTATCTCCAAAAGGCGCCATCGGTCTGATGCAGATCATGCCGGAGACCGCCGAACGCTATGGCGTGCAGGGCGACCGCCGCAAGACCATCCAGCAGAAGCTGACCGACCCGAAGATCAACATCCGACTGGCGGCACGTTACCTGCGCGATTTGCAGATGCTGTTCCCGAAGCGTCTTGAACTGGCCATCGCGTCCTACAATGCCGGCGAACGCGCCGTACAGAAGTACAACAACCAGATTCCGCCGTATCCCGAAACCCGCAATTACGTCCAGCTGGTGGCGCAGTTCTACCAGTTGTACCAACCGGGCGCAGGCAACAACGCAGGAAACAATGCCGGCAACGCCGATGCCAGCAAACCGCGCCGCGTCGAAATCATCCTGCCGGGCCGGCGCAGCATGCCGCCACCGACCTCGATCGAATAACCATCACCTGAACTTGAACGCAACCCAGCCACATGACTGAACAAGCCAACCTGTTTGAACAACCTGCACCACCCGACGGCGAATCGCTGACGCTGTCGACCTTCGCCGAGCGCGCCTATCTCGACTATGCCATTTCGGTAGTCAAGGGCCGCGCCTTGCCCGACGTCGCCGACGGCCAGAAACCGGTGCAGCGCCGCATCCTGTACGCGATGAACGAACTCGGCCTGAACGCCACCGCCAAGCCGCGCAAATCGGCGGCCGTGGTCGGCGACGTGCTCGGCAAATTGCATCCGCACGGCGACCAGTCGGTGTACGACGCGCTGGTTCGCATGGCGCAGGACTTCTCGCTGCGCTATCCGCTGATCGACGGCCAGGGCAACTTCGGTTCGCGCGATGGCGACGGCGCCGCAGCGATGCGTTACACGGAAGCGCGCCTGACGCCGATCAGCAAATTGCTGCTCGACGAAATCGACATGGGCACGGTCGACTTCCAGCCCAACTACGACGGCTCCACCGAAGAGCCGAAACTGTTGCCGGCGCGCCTGCCCTTCCTGTTGCTCAACGGCGCCTCCGGCATCGCGGTCGGCATGGCCACCGAAATCCCGTCGCACAATCTGCGCGAGGTGGCGCGCGCCGCCGTCGCGATGATCCGCAATCCCAAGATCACGCACGCAGAGCTGATGACCCACATCACCGGTCCGGACTTCCCGGGCGGAGGCCAGATCATCACGCCGCCGTCGACGATTGCCGAAATCTACCAGAGCGGCCGCGGCAGCCTCAAGGTGCGCGCGCGCTGGAAGATCGAAGACATGGCGCGCGGCCAGTGGCAGGCGGTCATCACCGAATTGCCGCCGGGCGTGTCGTCGCAGAAGGTGCTGGAAGAAATCGAAGAGCTGACCAATCCGAAGATCAAGCTCGGCAAGAAAACGCTGACGCCGGAACAGCAGGCGCAGAAGCAAAGCATCCTGGCCATGCTCGACGCCGTGCGCGACGAGTCGGGCCGCGAAGCGCCGGTGCGCCTGGTGTTCGAACCGAAGTCAAAAAACCAGGACCAGACCGAATTCATGAACACGCTGCTGGCCCAGACCTCCCTGGAAACCAGCTCGTCGATCAATCTCGTGATGATCGGCGGCGACGGTCGTCCGCGCCAGAAGGGTCTTGCCGACATCCTCGGCGAATGGATCGCGTTCCGCTTCGTCACCATCACGCGCCGCAGCCAGTTCAAGCTGCAAAAAGTCGAAGACCGCATCCACATCCTCGAAGGCCGCGAAGCGATCCTGCTCAACATCGACAAGGTCATCCGCATCATCCGCGAATCGGATGAGCCGAAACCGGCGCTGATCGAAGCGTTCAAGCTGTCGGACCGCCAGGCCGAAGACATCCTGGAAATCCGCCTGCGCCAACTGGCGCGCCTGGAAACCATCAAGATCCAGCAGGAGCTGGCCGAGCTGCGCAACGAGAAAGCGACGCTGCAGGACCTGCTCGACAATCCGGCCTCGATGAAGCGCCTGGTCATCAAGGAAATCGAAGCCGACGACAAGCAATTCGGCGACGCCCGCCGTACCGTGATCGAAGAAGCCGAAAAAGCCGTGCTCGAACAAAAGGTCATCGACGAACCGGTCACCGTCATCATTTCGCAAAAGGGCTGGGTGCGTGCACGCGGCGGCCACGGTCACGATGCAACGCAATTCACCTTCAAGGCCGGCGACGGCCTGTACGGCGCGTTCGAGTGCCGTACCGTCGACAACCTGCTGGGCTTCGGCTCCAACGGCCGCATCTACACGGTCGGCGTCAACTCGCTGCCGAACGCGCGCGGCGACGGTGTGCCGATCACCACGCTGGTCGACCTCGGCAACGGCAATAACCTGCTGCATTACTTCGCCGGTCCGGTCGATACGCAGATGCTGCTGGCCTCCGACGCCGGTTACGGTTTCACGGCCAAGGTCGGCGACATGCTCAGCCGCGTCAAGGGCGGCAAGGCCTTCATCACGCTGGACGAAGGCGACCTGCCGCTGGCGCCGCGCCCGATGCCGGCCGGCGCCAGCGCGATTGCCTGCCTGTCGGGACAAGGACGCCTGCTGGTGTTCGGCCTGGACGAGATCAAGACCCTGGCCAGCGGCGGCCGCGGCGTGATCCTGATGGAACTGGAGAAGAACGAGAAGCTGCTGGCCGCGCAAGCGATCACGCAAAAGGGCGTGCTGGTGTCCGGCACCGGCCGCGGCGGCAAGGCGCAGGACGTCACGCTGTCGGCGGTAGCGCTGGCGCTGCACATCGGCAAGCGCGCACGCAAGGGCAAGGCGCTGGAGTCGAAGCTGAAAGCGACGGCGCTGGCCGCAGTGGCGTAATCGCCTGAACGCTGAGCGTTGAAGCAGCAAAGAAAAAGGATGTCGTTGAATACGGCATCCTTTTTTTCTTCCCGGCTACGCTATCGCAACGACCGGCCATGATGTTTCGTGCTCGCGACCGGGCATGCAAGTTTTCTCATCCTGCCGGTCCCCAGCAGAGACTTCAACAAGCCGTCACAATAGAGGGTTTTCACCCTTCCTCCGGCTGTCCCTCTTCATGAATACCACCGCGAACCACCCGCGCTTTCTCATCTTTTTCATTTGCATGCTGGCCTCTGCGGGCCAATTGGCAATCGATATCTACGTCCCGGCGCTGCCGACGATGGCGCAGTATTTCCAGACCTCGGCGCAGGCGATCCAGTCGAGCGTGACGATCTACCTGATGGCGTACGCCTTCGGCCAACTGTTTTTCGGACCGCTGGCGGATGCCTATGGCCGCAAGACAATGCTGATCCTGGGACTGGCCATGTTCACCGCCGGCTGTTTGCTGACGCTGGCGGCCAACAACCTGGAAACCTTCATCCTCGCACGCTGCCTGCAAGGCTTCGGCATCGCCGCCACCAACCTGCTGGCCAAGGCGATCATCACCGACTCCTTCTCCGGCATCGCGCTGATGCATGCGTTCACCTACATGGCCATCGCCTGGGGGCTGGCGCCGATCCTGGCGCCGGTTATCGGCGCGCATCTGCAGACCGGGTTCGGCTGGCGCTCGTGCCTGACCTTCCTGCTGATCTATTCCTTCGTGATGTGGGCGGTGCTGTCGCGCTACAAGGAGACGCTGAAACAGCCTGTGCATCTGCATCCGAAGACGCTGCTCAGGAACGCCGGCATGGTGCTCAGGAGCCCGGTGTTCCAGAGCTGCTTCCTTGCACAAGGGCTGTGCTACAGCATCCTGCTGGTGTTCAACATTGTCGGCCCTTTCATGGTGCAGGAGACGCTGCACAAGCCGCCGACCTATTTCGGCTACCTGGCGCTGGCGATCGGGCTGATGTATTTCCTCGGCGGGATTTCGAACCGGATTCATCACCCGCGCCTGCCGACGCCGGAACAACGCCTGCGCATCGGCGCGCGCGTGATGACGGGGGCGGCGGTCGTGATGCTGATCCTGGCGCTGACGGTCGGTCTGGAGGTGTGGACGCTGACGCTGCCGGTCTTGTTCATGGCGTTCTGCGCGGGGGCGATGTATCCGACGCTGATGGCCAAGGGCAATTCGATCTTCCCGCACATTGCCGGACTGACCAGCGCGATCCTCGGCTTCGCGCTGTTGCTGGTGTCGTCGCTAATGATGGGACTGGCCGGCTTCGTGCCGTTCCACAGCCTGACGCCGATGGCGATCTTCTTCGTGATCGTGGGTCTGACCGTGATCAGCATGGTCGGCAAGCTGCTGCGCCGGCAGCTTGAGGGGCTGCACCGGCCCATTGCGTTATACTCCGGCACCGATCATCAGAGATGGTCCTGAAATCTTGTCAACAACCTAAGGAATGCCATGCGGAAAATCCGTCGAATCAAATACATGGAAGCAACTTATCGCATCTATTTCGCCAAGCTGCTCAACAGCATGCTGGAAGAACTCAGCGCAGAAGTCGCCGCGCGCGCGCGCGCGCGCGCGCG
>NZ_AJHH01000591.1 GCF_000256565.1 Herbaspirillum lusitanum P6-12
TTTTGCCGATGGCGCTGATCGCCTGCCGCTTCCGGCAAACAGCTAGCGCCCTTTTTCCAGATTGGTCTGGATAATCTCCATCAACTGCACCAGCTCTTCGCATTGCTGCGCGGACAGACCGTCGACTGCGCGTTCCAGTATCTGCGCGCCCGACTTCATCAACTCGGCGTGCAAAGCCTGCCCCTGCGGGCTCAGTTGCAGGCAGGTGCTGCGCCGGTCCGTGACGTCTTCCTTCGATTCCAGATAGCCGCCGTCGCGCAGGCCGCGCACCAGCCGGGTGAGCTGCGCCTTGTCGCGTCCCGAATGGGCGGCCAGGTCTTTTTGCGTGGCGCCGGGATGATGCGCGAAGTAGTTGAGCACGCGGCTTTCCATGTGCGTGATGCCATGCTCGTCGTCGCGAAACGCCTGCGAGCGCCCCGAACGGTAAAGGTGCATCACCGTGTGGATGGCGTCAAAGACCCTTTCGGCGGCAGGTGATTGGTTGACTTTATCAACTTGTTTTCTCATAATGATGACATTATCAACCAATTTCTCCGATCATGGAATCCAAATCAATCACCCGCGAAGTGCAACGCGTCCGTTATGAACTCAAGTTCCGCGACGTCAAGGTCGCCGCCGTCCGCGCTACCGGCGCCAACATGCTCAGCGTGACCTTCCACGGCGACGCACTGGAAGACTTCACCTCGCTGTCGTTCGACGACCACGTCAAGTTCGTTTTCCCGGATGCATCAGGCGCCTCGGTACGACGCGATTACACGCCGATCGGCCACGATGCGCAGCGCAAGGAACTGGTGCTGGAGTTCGCCCTGCACGCCGAAGGCGCCGCCACCGACTGGGCGCGCCAGGCCCAGGTCGGCATGGACGCCGTCATCGCCGGCCCGCGCGGCTCGATGGTGGTGCCGCTCGATTACGACTGGCATTTGCTGGCGGGCGACCTGTCGTCGTTGCCGGCGATCACGCGCCGTCTCCAGGAGTTGCCGGCCGGCGCCAAAGTGCTGGCCGTGATCGAAGCGTCGGACGGCGATATCCGCGAGTTCGACACCAAAGCCGACCTCGACGTCAAATGGGTGAAGTCGGGTGAGGAACTGGTCGCCGCCCTGCGCGCGCTCACGCTGCCTGCCGGCGAAGGCTATGTCTGGGCCGCCGGCGAAGCGGTCGTGATGAAGGCGGTGCGCGCCGTGCTGGCCGATGACAAACAACATCCCAGGGAAGCCATGCGCGTGTCCGTCTACTGGAAGCGCGGCGCGTCCGATTTCCACGAGAAGCTGGACTGAGCCGGCGGATCGACAACGCCGTCTGTAGCGCAAATACGTCGCCGCAGCCGAGCATCAACAGACG
>NZ_AJHH01000592.1 GCF_000256565.1 Herbaspirillum lusitanum P6-12
ATGCGCATGCCGACGTCGCCGCAGCCGAGCATCAACAGACGCGGTTTGCCGATTTTTTTTACATTGTTCATTGTCAGGATTGTATGAGTTTTCAAGTTACCGTTCAGCCCAGCGGCCATCAGTTTACCTGTGACGAAGGCGAAACCATCCTCACCGCCGCAATTCGCGCCGGCGTCGGCCTGCCGTACGGCTGCAAGAACGGCGCATGCAGTTCCTGCAAGGGCAAGCTGGTCGAAGGCAGCGTGACCCACGGTCCGCATCAGGAACGCGCCTTGTCGGCACAGGACGAGAGCCTGGGCTTTTCCCTGTTCTGCTGCGCCCGCCCGAACTCGGACGTGGTCATCGAAGCGCGCGAAGTGGCCGGCATCGGAGACTTCCCGGTCAAGAAAATGCCGGGGCGCGTGGCCAAGCTGGACAAGGTCGCCGACGACGTCATCATCCTGTCGCTGCAATTGCCGGCCAACGACCGCCTGCAATACAAGGCCGGCCAGTACGTCGAGTTCATGCTGCGCGACGGCAAGCGCCGCAGCTACAGCATGGCCAATGCGCCGCACAAGGACGAGCACCTGACGCTGCACATCCGCCACATGCCCGGCGGCCTGTTCACCGACCAGGTGTTCTCGACGCTGAAAGAGCGCGACATCCTGCGCTTCGAAGGCCCGCTGGGCACCTTCTTCCTGCGCGAAGATTCGGACAAGCCCATCGTGCTGCTGGCCTCCGGCACCGGTTTCGCGCCGATCAAGGCGATCGTCGAGCAGCTCGAACACGCCAAATCGACCCGGCCGGTCACGCTGTACTGGGGCGGCCGGCGTCCGCAGGACTTGTATATGGACGAACTGTGCAAGACCTGGGCGCAGAGCCTGCCCAACTTCAAGTATGTGCCGGTGATCTCGAATGCCCAGCCGGAAGACAATTGGAGCGGCCGCGCCGGCTTCGTCCACCAGGCCGTCATCGACGACCAGCCGGATCTGTCGGGCTATCAGGTGTATGCCTGCGGCGCGCCGATCGTGGTGGAATCGGCGCAGCGCGATTTCGTTGCGAAGTGCGGCTTGCCGGAAGAGGAGTTCTACGCCGATTCGTTCACGTCGGCGGCGGATCTGGCGACGGTGCAGTAACTCAACGCAAGCGATGCAAGTCGGGACGTCCCTTCGCGTGCGGCTGCATGTTGCAAAGTGGTGAGCGTTCTAAAAATCAGCGGCAATTTGCACCAAATTAGTTTTGACGCATCGCGCAAAACGTCCTAATATTAACCGCATGAACGCCACCACCATTTCCTTGCGACGTCGTAGCCAACCTCAACGAGGTTTGCCGTGCGCGTGAGTTAATCCTGGTCACGAAGCCACAGGCAATCCCTGTGGCTTTTTTTTATCGTTTTTTTCGTGGCCGCGTTGCTTGATTTAATTACAGTTCGGTTACCGCCGCCTTCACATTTTTCACACATCCTTAGCAGGAGTCATTCCATGGAATTCAACGAGTTCGCCATCAACAAGCTGATGTATGTCACTAACCGCCCTGAAATCGTTTTCACCGAAGGCAGCGGCATGTGGATGACCGATCACACCGGCAAGCGATACCTCGACTATCTGCAAGGCTGGGCCGTCAACGCGCTGGGTCACGCGCCGCAATGCATCTCCGATGCGCTGGTCGCACAGGGCAAGAAACTGATCAACCCGTCGCCGGCTTTCTACAATGCGCCGTCGATCGAGTTGGCCAACCTGCTGACCGAGAACTCCGTTTTCGATCGCGTGTTCTTCACCAACAGCGGCGCCGAAGCCAATGAAGGCGCATTCAAGCTGGCCCGCAAATGGGGCAAGCTCAACAAGAACAGCGCCGGTGAAGACCGCTTCGAAATCATCACCTTCAACCACAGCTTCCACGGCCGCACCATCGCGACCATGTCGGCCAGCGGCAAGCCGGGCTGGGACACCATGTTCGCGCCGCAAGTACCGGGCTTCCCGAAGGCCGAACTGAACGACTTGGCCAGCGTCGAGCGCCTGATCAGCAAGAAGACCGTGGCCGTCATGCTGGAACCGGTGCAGGGCGAAGGCGGCGTGATTCCGGCCACGCGCGAATTCATGCAAGGCCTGCGCCGCCTGACCAAGAACGCCAACCTGCTGCTCATCGTCGATGAAGTGCAGACCGGCGTCGGCCGCACCGGTGAACTGTTCGGCTATCAACTGTCGGGCATCGAGCCGGACATCATGACGCTGGGCAAAGGCATCGGCGGCGGCGTGCCGCTGGCAGCCCTGCTGGCGCGCGAAGAAATCGCCTGTTTCGAAGCCGGCGAACAAGGCGGCACCTACAACGGCAATCCGCTGATGACTGCGGTCGGCGCCGCCGTGATCAAGGAATTGCTCAAGCCCGATTTCCTGCCTGCGGTCAAGGCTACCGGCGCTTACCTCAGCGCAGAACTGATCAAGCTGTCGGACAAGCACGGTTTCGAAGGCGAACGCGGCGAAGGCTTGCTGCGCGCGCTGAAGCTGGGCAAGGACATCGGTCCGCAAATCGTCGAAGCCGCCCGCGACCTGAATCCGGTCGGCCTGCTGCTGAACTCGCCGCGTCCGAACCTGATCCGCTTCATGCCGTCGCTGAACGTGACCAAGGATGAAATCGACCAGATGCTGACCATGCTGGAAGGCGTGCTGGTGAAACTGGGTCATTGATCCGGGGGCGGCAGCAATGCGTAGCCTTCTGTCGTCAAATCCATTGCATGCGCTCGCCGCCTGCTGCATCGCCGTCCTCCTGACGGCCTGCGGCAGTGCGCCGATGCGTGCGCCGGAAGCCTCGACACCGACGCCGACACCGACCGACATCCGTTCCGAAGCCGCCACCGAACATGGCAGCGAGATAGCGATTTATGCGCTGGACATGATCGGCACCGGTTATCGCTTCGGCGGCAAGAATCCGGACGCCGGCTTCGATTGCAGCGGCATGGTGTCGTACATATTCAATCGCGCCGCCGGCCTCAAGCTGTCCGGCAGCGCGGCCGACATGGCGTCGTACAATAGCGGCGCCATGTCATCCACTCCCGATATCCCCACCGTTGCTCCGCCCTCCATCCACGTCGCCATCGTCGAGGATGACCCGAGTTTCCGCGATGCATTGAGCAAGGCGCTGGAAGCCACGCCGGACATGCGATTGGCGAATATCGCCGGCACCCGCGCCGAAGGGCTGGCGATGCTGCAAGGCCCGCCGGCGGACGTGCTGCTGGTCGACCTTGGCTTGCCCGATGGTTCGGGCATCGACGTGATTCACGCAGCCATCCTCCGCTGGCCCGGTTGCAACATCATGGTCAGCACCAATTTCGGCGATGAAACCCACGTCATGCGTTCGATCGAGGCAGGCGCCGCCGGCTATCTGCTGAAAGACAGTTCGCCCGCCAAAATCGTCGATGAAATCCGCAGCCTCGCCAGCGGCGGCAGCCCGATCAGCCCGATCATCGCGCGCCAGGTGCTGGCGCGACATGGCGCGCCAGGGACGCCAGATCGACAAATC
>NZ_AJHH01000593.1 GCF_000256565.1 Herbaspirillum lusitanum P6-12
AGGCCGACATGGCGCGCCAGGGACGCCAGATCGACAAATCCAATCTGCGTCCCGGCGATCTGGTGTTCTTCAACACCCTCAACCGGCCGTTTTCGCATGTCGGCATCTACATCGGCGACGGACGGTTCGTGCATGCACCGTCGGGCAACGGCAAGGTGCATATCTCGCGGATGGACAATCCGTATTTCGCACCGCGCTTTGAAATGGCCAGGGCTTACTTCAACTAGCGGAGACGAAGCGCATGGACCACACGCCCGCGCGCCGCGCCGGAACTCTTCATCATGATGTCCGCTGCCTGGATGACTTCAAGCTGTCCCACGACAAGCTGGGATAGCTTGCCTCAGGCGCGTGCGCTGCGACGTTTGGCCGGGGCCGGTGCGCGTTTGACTGCGGCTTTCGGCGCCGACGTTTTCTTTACGGCAGCCGGTTTGGTTATGCGTTTTACCGGAGTGCTCTTGAGCGCGGCCTTCTTCGCGTCCGGTTTGACGATGCCGATTTCTTTCACCGGTCCGGCTTTTTTCTTCTTGATCTGTGCTGCACTCCTGCCCTGTGCGGCCTGCCCTACCAGACTGGCGCTGTAGCGCTTGAACGCGATATCCATGTGACGCCGCATCGCTTGCCGCGCCATTTCCGGATCGCGGGCGCGCAGGGCTTTCATCACGCGCGAATGTTCTTCGATCGCGTCGTTCCATACCTCGATGGTATCGAAGTGGCTGTGCAGGCGATCGAACAGCGGTCCCAGACGGGCATCGAACAATTGCGTCACCAGCCCGACCAGCACACTGTTGCCGGTCGCTTCGGCCACGCGAATGTGGAACAGGCGATCCGCTTCGAGCGGATTGGCGCCCGCGCTGGTGTTTTCGATCATTTGCTGAAACGCTTCTTCGATCGCGTCGATCTGCGCCTTCTTGCCATTCTTGGCGGCGGCATAGGCGACTTCCCCTTCCAGCATGGCGCGCGCACGGATCAGCTCCAGCGGGCCTTCCTCGCTGGAGAGATCGATGCGCCGCTCGCGCTGCACCGGCGGGCAGACATAGATGCCGGAGCCCATGTGGACTTCGATGTAGCCTTCGACTTCCAGCGCGATCAGGGCTTCGCGCAGCGACGGCCGGCTTACGCCGAGCTGCACCGACAAATCACGCTCCGACGGCAAGCGCGAACCGACCGGGAATTCGCCGTCGACAATCAGCTTGCGCAGCTGGTCGCTGATCTGGCGGTACAGTCGCTGCGGTTCGATCGCTTCAATTGGCATAAGGAGGTCCGATGAAAAATTCTTAATCTTGGCGCCGGATTGTATCTCACCACAAGCGAATGACCAGCTTGCCGCCCGCCGCCGCCAACGCAGCAACGGGCGATGAAGGGTGATGAAGAGCAATCAGCCCAGCGCTGCCGGGAAACTCAGACCATATTGCTGTGCAGCCTCGCGCAATCCGGGTGCAATCGTCGGATGCAGCGCAACCCCCTGCTCCAGCTGCTGCGCACGGCGCGCCATGCCGCGGTCGCCGGGCATGCGCACTTTTTCCACTCCGGGTCGCGGTGGATTGTTGCGGCAGGCTTCGGCGATGTGATCCATTTGCCGCTTGAACGCCGCCTCGCCGCCGAACGCCGCGGGATCATACAAACTCATGAATACGGTGGCGCCCCAGCCAGCCGGCGGATCGGCGCGGCCGAAGCCGGACAGGCCGCCGGTCAGCGCTTCGATCAGCACCGCCAGGCCGAACCCCTTGTGACCGGCCGACAAACCGCCCAGCGGCAAAATCGTACCCGGCGGATCGGCGGCGAACACGGCGGGATCACGGCTGGCGTTGCCTTGTGCATCGAGCAGCCATTCTTCTTCAAATTGCTGGCCGGCCTTGTGCAGGCGATTGCTCATGCCGTTGGTAGTGATCGAGGCGGAAATATCGACCAGGAACGGCGTACCCGAAGTCGGGATACCGGCGGCGATGGGATTCGGCGTGAACACCGCCTGAGTGCCCCCGAACGGCGCCACGCTCTGCACCGCCGGATCGGAACTGGCCAGGATCATCATGAAGCCCTCCTGGGTGGCGCGCAGCAGGTAGGCCGCCAGGCAGGCGATGTGATGGCTGTGGTGGATGGTCAGCGAGGCGGTACCATAGTCGCGCGCCTTGGGGATCAGGGCATCGATGCCCTGGTGCACCAGCCAGGGACCCGGCAGGCGGCGGCCATCCCAGGCCAGCGCGGCGGGACGGTCGGACACCACCTCCGGTTCGCCGGAAGTGGTCATACCGCCCTTCTCGATTTCTTTCACGTACGGCGCCAGCAAAGCCAGGCCGTGGGTATCGTGGCCCAGCAGGTCGCCGTCAACCAGCGTGCTCGCCACCGAAGCGGCAGGCTCCAGCGGCAGGCCGGCCTTTTGCAGCAGTTGGGTGGAGAACTGCTTGAGTTCGACGGCGGAAAAACGTTCGGGTGCAGCCATGTTGCAAACCATCCTTTCGTTATAAAAATCTCATGCGATTACCGGCTTCTTGCGCAAACCGCGCATGACCAGCGGCAACAGCCACAGCAATATCGTCACCACGCCCAAGGTACCGGCGATGGGCCGGTTGAAGAAGGCAAGGAATTCACCATCGGCCTTGATCATCGAGGTGACGAAATGTTCTTCCAGCATGCCGCCCAGCACCACGCCCAGCACCGCCGGCGCGACCGGAAAACCGTTCTCTTCCATCAGGTAAGCCAGCAGACCGAACACCAGCATGATGCCGACGTCGGACACGCTGTTGTTGGTGGCATACGAACCGACGATGCAGAACAACAGGATCAACGGCATCAGCAGATTACGCGGAACGCCGAGTATGCGCTTGGACACCTTGATGCACCAGTAGCCCAGCGGCAGCATCAGCAGGTTGGCGAGGATGAAGACGATGAAGATCGCATACATCGAGACCGGATTTTCGACGAAGATCATCGGACCTGGATTCAGATTCTTCATGTACAGCACGCCGATCACGATCGCGGTGATCGAGTCGCCCGGGATGCCGAACACCAGCGCCGGAATCCACGCGCCGGCCAGCGCCGAGTTGTTGGCGGCGCCCGACTCGACAATGCCTTCCGGGTGGCCGGTGCCGAACTTCTCCGGCTCCTTCGACATCTTCTTGCTCATCGCATAGGACATCCAGGCCGCGATGTCGGCGCCCGCACCGGGCAAGATGCCGACCAGCGTGCCGAGCACGCTGCCGCGCAGGATCGACTTCGGATATTTCACCGTCAATGCCCACATGCCCTTGAAGACGTTGCCGACCTTGCCGTCCGGGATGGTCATCGCCTGGTCTTTGGAAACCGCATAGCGCAGCACCTCGGACATCGCAAACATGCCGACCATCAGCGGCACCAGCGACACGCCGCTCAGCAAGTCGGCGTTGTCGAACGTGAAGCGCGGCACGCCGGCCGGATTGCCCATGCCGATGGAGGCGATGAACATGCCGATGAACAGCGAGACGAAACCTTTGAGCGCATTGTCCGACGCAATGAAAATCGCGCAGGTCAGGCCCATCAGCACCAGCCAGAAGTATTCGAACGAAGAAAACTTCAGCGCCAGCTCCGCCAGTACCGGCGCGGCCAGGATCAGTACGAAGGTGCCGAACAAACCGCCCACCGCCGAGAACACCAGGCTGGCGCCGAGCGCGATTTCGCCCTGCCCCTTTTTCGTCATGGCATAGGCTTCATCGGTATAGGCTGCCGATGACGGCGTGCCCGGAATCCGCAACAGACAGCCGGGGATATCGCCCGAGAAAATCGCCATCGCCGTGGCCGATACCATCGCCGCCACCGCCGGCACGGGGGGCATGAAGAAAGTCACCGGGACCAGCAAGGCCACGGCCATGGTGGCGCTGAGGCCGGGAATCGCACCCATGAACAGTCCGAACATGGACGAACCGAGAATCACCGCCAGGACGTAAGGGTCAAACACCAACCCGAAGGCGGTATAGATATTGGCAAGCATGGTCGCTCCTTTACCAGGCCACGGACTTGAGAAGACCCCACGGCAGCGGGACCTTCAGCAGTTTGTAGAAGATGTAGTGGATGCCCAGCGCACTGGCGAGGGCGACCGGCAGCGCAACCACCAGGCGTGCGCCGAAGGTTGCGAACAAGGACAGCAGCAGGATGGTCGCCGTCGGCAGGAAGCCCAGGGGCTCGGAGGCATAGATGTAAAACACCAGCGACAACAGCACCAGCGCATAGGCGAACACGGCGCGCCGCTCGCCGGCCCATTCGGGCAGGCTGACCCAGCTTTCGCCGGAAGCGCGCCTTTCGCGCACGCCCTTGACCATGAGCAGGATCGCGCAGATCAGGAAGGCTACGGCCAGCGCTTGAGGGAACAGGCCCGGCCCGATCTGCTGGGCCATCGTGGGCAGGTTCGCCGAGTAGACGTAAATCGCGGCGGCGAATATCGCCAGCAGGATTCCGGAAACGGTATCGTTGATTTTCATGGCAGCAGAGTTCGGAGGTACGGCGGATTCAATCATGGCTCCTCATCTTCGTCACATGCCACGTGACGTGATGTGAAACCGCGCGAAAAAAGATACGCGCGGACGGTCAACCGGGACCGTCCGCAAGCTGGCTACTTCGCCATGCCCAGGGTCTTCAGGATCTGCCCCATGTCGCTGTCGCTTTTCTCCATGAACTTGCCGAACTCGGCCGAGTCGGCATACATCGTGCCGAAGCCGCGTCCACCCATGAAGTCCTTGTACTCCTTGCTGTTGTAGATTTTCTGCAGGTGTCCGGCCAACCTGGTCTGGATATCGGCAGGCAGGTTCCTGGGCGCGACGATGCCGCGCCAGGCACCGATGGTCCAGTTGCTTCCGGTCAGGCTCTTCAGCGTCGGCACCTTGGGATACAGTGCGGCCGGTGCGTTGGCCATGATCACCAGCGGACGCGCCTTGCCGGCATCGATCAGGGAACGCGCTTCCGGCAGCGAAGCGGCGACGATGTCGACACCGCCCGCGGCCAGATCAACCATCGCCGGCGCGGCGCCGTTGGACGGCACGAAGCGCACTGCGGTCGGCTCCAGCTTGAGGTCGCTCAGCATGCCGGCCAGGCCGAGATGCCAGATGCCGCCCTGGCCGGTACCGGAGGCCTTGAGCTTGCCGGGATTGGCCTTGACTGCCTTGAGCAGGTCGTCGAAAGTTTTGTACGGTGATTCGGCGCTGACGGTGAGCGCGGCCGGATCGAAATTCATGAGCGCGATCGGCGTGTAATTCTTGTAGCTCAGCTGGGTCAGGCCCTGATGGTGCATCATGGCGATCTCCACCGTGGCCAGGCCGATGGTGTAGCCGTCCGGGGCGGCGCCCGCGATGGCTTGATGACCCACCACGCCGTTGCCGCCGGTGCGGTTGACGACGTTGACGGGCTGGCCCAGTTCTTTTTCCAGCAACGCGCCGATGATACGTGCAGTGGCGTCGGTGCCGCCGCCTGCGCCCCACGGCACGACCAGCGTCACCGGCCGATCCGGCCATGCCGCATGCGCAGCACCAAAGCTTAAAACCGCGGCTGCGGCGATGACTGTCTTCAACAGATTTCTACGTATTCCGATCATTGTCTCTCCTCCGTTTGATGGTAAAAGCAGGCAGTTTCGCCTGTTGCGTACGGATTCATTGCAAATCCGCCGATGAACCATGCAGCGCGATCTGTGTCGGCTTATCCGTCTCCCGTGCTGGTATTTCCTTTATTTTTTCTTGCTTTTGTTTCCTGACAAAATCTTGTCAAGCGGTCATGTGGTCTTACCAGAACGAGAAAAGAATTTCATATCACCCCCTCACTGTCAAGGCCGAAAAGCATGCACGAAAATAATTCATCTACGCCGCAACGCACCATTGGGCATCATGGAGGCATGAATGAAAACATGCGTAAGACGCCAATGAAAAGATGTATGACAAATCTGGTATTACCACTTGACCAAAGTCCGGATGCTGAAATAGACTCGCTGGCATCTTGACGACGCAGGCCGTTGCTGAATACATTTTCACCACCGGTTTGCACGCATAAAAAATACAAGAGCAGAAACTGCCGGCGGACCATACCGCAGCACTGGAGACAGGCATTGAAGAACTTAGCTAGCCGGGGGTGTAATTCCATCGTTCCGCAGCCGCGCATGCGCCGG
>NZ_AJHH01000594.1 GCF_000256565.1 Herbaspirillum lusitanum P6-12
GCGCATGCGCGGCCTGGCAGCGGCGTCCTTTTCCGTTTCCGCGCGTGTGCAATCCGGCGCCTGCGCTGCGTCAACCTCCCGCTATCTCTGTCATCTCGGCCATGCCGGCAACGGCGACGCCATGCTGGCGTATCACCTGATGGATTTCTCCCGCTACTTTTTCGACCAAAGCAATATTCGCCACTGATCCTTCCGACAGCCATCCGATACAGACAGCATTCTTGGCGCCTTGACGACCAGACGCCATAAGGAAAAAGGAAAGAACATGAGCGACACCAAGACATTCACACGCCGCAGCCAGGCATGGTTCGGCCGGCAAGACCGCGATGGATTCATCTACCGTTCCTGGGTGAAGAACCGCGGCATTCCGCACGATCAATTTGATGGCCGTCCGGTCATCGGCATCTGCAATACCTACTCTGAACTGACACCCTGCAATTCGCACTTCCGCGCGCTGGCCGAACAGGTCAAGATCGGCATCTGGGAAGCCGGCGGTTTCCCGCTGGAGTTCCCGGTAATGTCGCTCGGCGAAACGCTGATGCGTCCGACTGCGATGCTGTTCCGCAATCTCGCCAGCATGGACGTCGAAGAATCCATCCGCGCCAATCCGCTCGACGGCGTGGTGCTGCTGATGGGTTGCGACAAGACCACGCCTGCGCTGCTGATGGGCGCGTCGTCGGTTGACCTGCCGACCATCGGCATCTCCGGCGGCCCGATGCTGTCCGGCAAATACCGTGGCGGCGAACTTGGTTCCGGCACCGGCGTATGGCAGATGTCGGAAGAAGTGCGTGCCGGCCAGATGTCGCAGGAAGAATTCTTCGAAGCCGAAAGCTGCATGCACCGTTCGCACGGCCACTGCATGACCATGGGCACGGCCTCGACCATGGCCAGCATGGTGGAAGCGCTGGGCATGAGCCTGCCGGGGAACGCGGCGATTCCGGCCGTTGATGCGCGCCGCAACGTGCTGGCGCGCAACTCCGGTCGCCGTATCGTCGAGATGGTCAAGGAAGACCTGATCATGTCCAGAATCCTGACCAAGGCCGCATTCGAAAACGCCATCCGCGTCAACGCCGGCATCGGCGGCTCGACCAACGCCGTGATCCACTTGCTGGCGATCGCCGGCCGCATCGGCGTCGACCTCAAGCTGGAAGAGTGGGACAAGATCGGCCAGAAGCTGCCGTGCCTGGTCAACCTGCAACCGTCGGGCAAATACCTGATGGAAGATTTCTACTACGCCGGCGGCCTGCCCTCGGTGATCCGCGAGCTTGAGAGCGTCATCGACAAGAGCGCCCTGTCGGCCAACGGCCAGACCTTGTGGGACAACTGCAAGGACGCGCCGAACTGGAACCGCGACGTCATCCACGCCTTCGACACGCCGTTCAAGGCGGCCGCCGGCATCGCCATCCTGCACGGCAACCTGTGCCCGGACGGCGCGGTGATCAAGCCATCGGCCGCGACGCCGGCCTTGCTGAAACACACCGGCCGCGCCGTGGTGTTCGAGAACAGCGACGACCTGCACAAGCGCATCGACGACGAGAATCTGGACGTCGACGAGAACTGCGTGCTGGTGCTCAAGAATTGCGGTCCCAAGGGTTATCCCGGCATGGGCGAAGCGGGCAACATGCCGCTGCCGCCGAAGGTGCTGCGCAAAGGCATTACCGACATGGTGCGCGTGTCCGATGCGCGCATGAGCGGCACCGCTTATGGCACCGTGGTCTTGCACGTGACGCCGGAAGCCGCCGCCGGCGGTCCGCTGGCGCTGGTGCAGGACGGCGACCTGGTCGAGCTCGACGTCGACGCGCGCAAGCTGCACCTGCATGTCAGCGACGAAGAACTGGCACGCCGCCGGGCCTTGTGGCAAGCGCCGAAAGCACCTGCGGATCGTGGCTGGGTCAAGCTTTACGTCGATCATGTGCAACAAGCCAATCTTGGCGCCGACCTCGATTTCCTGGTCGGCAAGAGCGGCTCCGGCATTCCGAAGGATAACCACTGACGGCACTGGCAAGAATCTGAATTGATTTTTCAACAAACAAGCCGGCGGAAGTATCAGGCGCACTCCCCTTAAGGGAGCGATGACCGAAAACATGAACTTCCGCCTGTTTTGACTGCGACATATGGAGACATGAAGCAATGAAAGTATTGATTACCGATTACGATTTCCCCGACGTCGACCTGGAGCTTGCGCTCTACAAGGAAGCCGGCGTGGAAGTGGTGACCGCGCAATGCCGCACGGAAGAGGAGGTCATCGCTGCCTCCGCAGGCTGCCAGGGCCTCTTGGTGCAATACGCACCGGTGAACGCCAAGGTCTTTGCGGCCCGCCCTGAAATCCGCATCGCCAGCCGCTACGGCGCCGGCTTCGACACCATCAATACCGACGACGCTGCCAAACACGGCGTCTGGGTCGGCAATTCGCCCGACTACGGCGTCGGCGAAGTCTCCACGCATGCACTGGCGATGGCGCTCGACCTGATCCGCAACATCACCGGCTACGACCGCGACGTCAAGTCGGGCCAATGGCATTACACCACTGCCGGCAAGATCCAGCGCTGTTCCGAAATGACCATCGGCATCGTCGGTCTCGGCCGCATCGGCAAGCGCATGGCGCATATCAGCCGCAACCTGTTCAAGCGCGTGATCGCTTACGATCCGCACATCATCGACGGCGACTTCCCGGCCTATGTGGAACGCGTCGGCAAGGAAGAATTGTTCAGGCAGGCGCATGTGGTGTCGTTGCATACGCCGCTCAACGACGAGACCCGCGGCATGATCGATTCGTCGGTGTTGAAACTGATGCAACAGGACAGCTTCCTGGTCAATTCGGCACGCGGCGGACTGGTCAATATCGATGACTTGCTGAAGGCGCTCGACACCAATCTGAAGGGCGCCGGACTGGACGTCCTGCCGGTCGAACCACCGGAGACAAGTTCCGCTATTGTCCAGCACAAACGTGTGCTATTGTCGCCGCACGCCGCCTTCTATTCCGAAGTCGCCGCCAGGGAACTGCGTCGCAAGGCAGCGCAGAACCTGATCGACTGGGACCGCAATGGACGCCCGTCGTATGTGGTGGTGGAAGGCCGGAAGAAGTAAAACAAAAAGCAGAGACAACAATACTAACGAGCACCGACTGCGTCCGCAACCGTAACGGCAACAACAGCAGACGCAGCACGGCATCTCACAGCAATCCGTAGCAGAGCAGCAGCCCGGGCAACGCAGAGAGGTACGAAGAACGACGATGTAACTATGTCCACTGTCATGGCGTTACCGACGTAGCGATAGTGGCTGTCATTTTGTATCTCTCAGTACCGCCGAAAACCAATAAAAACCAAGCGGCGCAGTATCAGAATTAAATGTGCGTAGCCCTCCAAGAAAGGGTTTATCGCAGACACAAAAACGAGGATATAGACGAGGAGCAAGGCATGGCATCAGTACAGATTCGCGGCATCAAGAAGCAATTCGGCAGCACCCAGGTTATCCGCGGTGTCGACATCGACATCGCCGACGGCGAGTTCGCAGTTCTCGTCGGCCCTTCAGGCTGCGGCAAGTCGACCCTGTTGCGCATGCTGGCAGGCCTCGAGGAAATCACCGAAGGCGAGATCTCCATCGGCGGCACCGTCGTCAACAACGTCCAGCCCAAGGACCGCGACATCGCCATGGTGTTCCAGAACTACGCCTTGTATCCGCACATGACGGTCAACGACAACATGGCGTTCTCGCTGATGCTGGCCAAGAAGGACAAGTCATTCATCCAGCAGCAGGTCAAGAAGGCCGCCGAAATCCTCGGCCTGACCACGCTGCTGGAACGTTATCCGCGCCAGCTCTCTGGCGGCCAGCGCCAGCGTGTGGCGATGGGCCGCGCGATCGTGCGCGATCCGCAGGTGTTCCTGTTCGATGAACCGCTGTCCAACCTCGACGCCAAGCTGCGCGTGCAGATGCGCACCGAGATCAAGGAACTGCACCAGCGCCTGAAGACCACTTCGGTCTACGTCACCCACGATCAGATCGAGGCGATGACCATGGCCGACCAGATCGTCGTCATGCGCGACGGCCTGGTGGAACAGCGCGGCCGTCCGCTCGAACTGTACGACCGCCCTGCCAACATCTTCGTGGCCGGCTTCATCGGCTCGCCGGCGATGAACTTCATCCCCGCCACCTTGCGTCGCAATGCCGACAAGGCTGAAGTCGAATTCGCCGACGGCACGCGCCTCCCTGCACCATATGCGCATCGCGGCCTGGACGGCGTCGACGGCCAGCGCGTAGTCTACGGCGTGCGTCCCGAGCATCTGAGCATCGGTCCGGCCGGCAGCGGCATGAACACCAAGGTCGTCGTGGTCGAACCGACCGGCGCCGATACCGAAGTGTATGCACGCTTCAGCGACACCAGCCTGACATCGATCTTCCGCGAACGTCACGACTTCTCGGCCGGCGACACCATCACGCTGGTGCCGGAACACGGCAGCACCCATTTGTTCGACGCCGATAGCGGCAAGACATTGGCGCGCGACTGAGGATGTTGATCGTCGTTATTCGCAATACTTTTAACAAAGCAGTCCCTGTAGTACAGCAAGTAAAAATAAAAAGCCTTAAAACCTGGGCCCATTCACTTTCATCAGAAGAGAAGGAGTAGGAGACATGACTAAGCTGACCAGACGTAATTTCCTGGCCGCCAGCGCATCCGTCGCTGCGGCATCGACAGTAGCCACCACCAATGCATTCGCCGCACCAGCCGCGCCTGCCGCCACCGGCGCCGGCCTGAAGTTCGACATCGAAAAAGGCGCCACGCTGCGCGTGCTGCGCTGGAAGCGTTTCGTCCAGGGCGATGAAGACTTGTGGAATGCAAACGTGAAGAAATTCACCGAAAAGACCGGCGTCGCCGTGCGCACCGACAGCGAAGGCTGGGAAGACCTGCGTCCGAAGGCAGCGGTTGCCGCCAACGTCGGTTCCGGCCCGGACATCGTGATGAGCTGGTTCGATGATCCGCAACAATATCCGACCAAGCTGATCGACCTGACCGACCTGGCGACATCGCTGGGCAGCCGCCTCGGCGGCTGGTACGACGTCTGCCGCAAATACGGCACCAAGGACGGTAAATGGATCGCGCTGCCGGTCGGCGTGGTCGGCAATGCGCTGGTGTATCGCGAAAGCCAGTTGAAGGCAGCCGGCTTCGACGCCGTGCCGAAGGATACCGCCGGTTTCCTGAAGATGTGCCAGGCCCTCAAAGCCAAAAACACACCGGTCGGTTTCGCACTCGGCAAAGCCGTCGGTGACGCCAATAACTGGGCGCACTGGCTGTTGTGGTCGCATGGCGGCAAGCTGGTCGACAAGAAAGGCGCGGTCGCCATCAATTCGCCGGAAACCCGCGCTGCGCTGGAATACGCCAAGCAGCTGTATGCGACCTTCATCCCGGGCACACTGTCCTGGCAAGATCCGTCGAACAACAAGGCTTACCTGGACGGCCAGATCAGCATGACGGCCAACGGCATTTCGGTGTACTACGCGGCCAAGAATTCGACCGATCCGAAGTTGCAGGAAATGGCGAAAGACACGCAACACGCCCACTTCCCCGTCGGCCCTGCCGGCAAGCCGACTGAACTGATGCAGATCACGCAGATGATGATCTTCAAGCACACCAAGTTCCCGAATGCGGCGAAGGCGTTCGTGCAGTTCATGTTCGAACCTGAGCAATACAATCCATGGATGGAAGCATCCATCGGCTACGTCAGCCAATCGCTCAAGGCCTACGAAAAGAACGCCATCTGGACGTCGGATCCGAAGGCCACCGTGTATCGCGACTCGGCTGCACTGATGATCGACCACGGCCACGAAGGTCCGCTGGGCCAGGCGTCTGCCGCCTGCATGGCCGACTACGTGGTGGTCGACATGGTGGCGGAAGCGGCCAGCGGTTCGAAGACCGTGCAGCAAGCAATCGACCGCGCTGCCGATCGGGCCAAACGCTTCTACAAAGCGTAAAAACCTGCTCTACCCTGCTTCGGCTTCCTGACATTCATGAGCCCGGAGCAGGCGAAGCAAGGAGCAAAACATGCGTTCGCACCGGCAGCCGCCGTGCGGACGCAGTCATCACGCTTACCGAGGTCTGCTTATGTTATCCCGACTGCTGAACAACCGTAATGTGCTGGGCATGCTGTTCATGGCGCCTGCCGTATTACTGCTTGTCGTGTTTCTTACTTACCCGCTCGGACTGGGAATCTGGCTTGGCTTCACCGATACAAAAATCGGTGGCGAAGGCAGCTTCATCGGACTGGACAACTATTCCTACCTGCTGGGCGATTCGCTGGCGCAGCTATCGCTGTTCAACACGCTGTTCTACACCATCACCGCCAGCATCCTGAAGTTCGTGCTCGGCTTGTGGCTGGCGATCCTGCTCAACAAGAACCTGCCGCTCAAATCCTTTTTCCGCGCCATCGTGCTGCTGCCATGGATCGTCCCGACCGCCTTGTCGGCGCTGGCGTTCTGGTGGATGTACGATTCGCAGTTCTCGGTGATCAGCTGGGCACTCGTGAAGATGGGCCTGATCGATCACTACATCGATTTCCTCGGCGAACCCTGGCTGGCGCGGATTTCCACCGTGGTCGCCAACGTCTGGCGCGGCATTCCGTTCGTGGCGATCTCGCTGCTGGCCGGCTTGCAGACCATCTCGCCTTCGCTGTATGAAGCGGCGGCGATCGACGGCGCCAAGCCATGGCAGCAATTCCGCTATGTCACGCTGCCGTTGCTGACGCCGATCATCGCGGTGGTGATGACGTTCTCGGTGCTGTTCACCTTCACCGACTTCCAGTTGATCTATGTGCTCACACGCGGCGGTCCGTTGAATGCAACGCATCTCATGGCGACGCTGTCGTTCCAACGCGCCATCCCTGGCGGTTCGCTGGGTGAAGGCGCCGCGCTGGCAACCTACATGATTCCTTTCCTGCTCGCAGCCATCATGTTTTCGTACTTCGGCCTGCAACGTCGCGGCTGGCAACAAGGAGGTGACAAATGAGCAAGAAGTCAAAAGACCTGCAGCAGGAAACGCAAGGCATGGATTTCCTGCAATCGGTGCCGCGCCGCTGGATCACGACGTATATCCCGCTGGGCATCTTCGTGTTCGTGCTGCTTTTCCCGTTCTACTGGATGGTGATCACGGCCTTCAAACCCGACAACGAATTGCTGCGTCAGACCGGCAATCCGTTCTGGGTGGTGGCGCCGACGCTGGCCCACTTCAAGAAGCTGCTGTTTGAAACCCAGTATCCGGCGTGGCTGCTGAACACGGTCATCGTGTCGGTGGTGTCGACCTTCGCCTCGCTGGCGGCCAGCGTGTTCGCGGCGTATGCCATCGAACGCCTGCGCTTCCAGGGTTCCAAGCAAGTCGGCCTGGGCATCTTCCTGGCGTACCTGATTCCGCCATCGATCCTGTTCATCCCGCTGGCGGCAATCGTGTTCAAGCTGGGCCTGTTCGATACGCGCTGGGCGCTGATCCTGACGTATCCGACCTTCCTGATTCCGTTCTGCACCTGGCTGCTGATGGGCTACTTCCGCTCGATTCCGTATGAGCTGGAAGAATGCGCACTGATCGACGGCGCCACGCGTTGGGAAATCCTGATCAAGATCATCCTGCCGCTGGCGGTCCCTGGTCTGATTTCGGCCGGCATCTTCGCCTTCACGCTGTCGTGGAACGAGTTCATCTACGCGCTGACCTTCATCTCTTCCTCGGAAGTGAAGACGGTGCCGGTGGGGATCGTGACCGAGCTGGTCGATGGCGACGTGTATCACTGGGGCGCGCTGATGGCGGGCGCACTGCTGGGGTCGTTGCCGGTGGCGGTGGTGTATTCCTTCTTCGTGGAATATTACGTATCGGGCATGACCGGAGCGGTGAAAGAGTAATTCTTCTCGCTCAAGGAAAACGGCCGGCGTCTTGCGATGCCGGCCGTTTTTTATTGTCCGCCCTGAATCGGATCAGGCGAGCTTTTCAGCGAAGAAGTTCTTCAACGCGACCGATGCGCGCTCAGCCGTTTTCTGGTGATAGAAAAAGCCCGGATTCTTGGCATCCGGATCGGTGAATGAATGGCCGGCCTGGCCATAGTTGACCAGTTGCCAATCCAGGTTGGCGGCGCTGACCTCATCGATGAAGGCGTTGACCTGATCGCGCGGCACCGACGGATCCTGCACGCCGTGCAGCACCAGGACGGCGCCCTTGATGTTTTCTGCATCTTTCGGATTTGGCGTGTCGAGCGCGCCATGCACCGAAACGAACGCCTGCAAGGCAGCGCCCGAGCGCGCCAGTTCCAGCGCGGCGGTGCCGCCGAAGCAGAAGCCGCTGGCGCCGAGCTTGCCGTTCAGCTTGACCTTGTCCTGGCCTTTGAATGCGTCGAGCACCGCATTCATGCGCTTGCGCAGTTCGGCACGCTCCTTCTTCAGCGGGACGATGGCGGCGACGCCTTCATCGGGCGTGGTCGGACGTACGGTCTTGCCGTAGACGTCGCCGACCAGGATTGCCTGATGCAGGCCCAGGCCGATGATGGTCGCGGTGACTTCCAGCGCCTTCTGGCTGATGCCGAAATAGTTGGGAATGGAAATCACGCCGGCCACCGGCACTGTGTTCTTGTTATTGAACAGCAGCACGTTTTCATACTCGACGCCGTCCAGTACATGGCTGATCAGTTCGATGCCGAGATCGGCTGCCGGGATGCCGAATTTTGCGGCGATGGGGGCGGGATCAAAATGGTGACTCATTCACTTCTCCTGAGTTGCAGATGGGGAAAGCCGGATGGGGCCGCCCCCCTGTCTGAGATGCAGCGTGCATCTTGCGGGAGACGGTCTCACACGGCTTTCTGGCGAAAGCCGCTATCTTTGCACAGCCGCCGAAACTTTGCTGGCGCGGGGCTCGTCGCGGGGCGACGACGGCCGCGTATTTTTCTGCTATTCATGTCCAAATTTGGGTTGTATGATTAACCACTGTTCCAGAGCCTGCCGGGGGGCGCCATGGCGCCGGGACGCAATGAATATTCTATTTATAAAGGGGACGATGATGTCGGAAGCAAAACAATACCGTTTGGTAACACGCAGCGACTTTGATGGTTTGGTATGTGCAGTGCTGCTCAGGCATCTGAACATGATCGATGAAATCCTGTTCGTGCATCCCAAGGACATGCAGGACGGAAAAATCGCCATCAGCGACAACGACATCACCACCAACCTTCCCTTCGTGCCCGGCGTGCACATTGCGTTCGATCACCATTTGTCCGAAACCATCCGCCACACGGGTGAACGCAAGAACCACGTGATCCACCCTGACGCGCCATCGGCTGCGCGCGTGGTTTATGACTATTACGGCGGCGAGAAAGCCTTCCCGGCATCGTGGGGCGACATGATGGCGGCGGTCGACAAGGGCGATGCCGCGCGCTTCAACGAACAGGAAGTGCTCAATCCGGAAGGCTGGGATCTGCTCAACTTCCTGATGGATGCGCGCAGCGGCCTGGGCCGCTTCCGCGACTTCCGCATCTCCAATTACAACCTGATGATGGATCTGATCGAGCTGTGCAAAACGCATACGATCGAAGAAATCATGGCGACGCCGGACGTCAAGGAGCGCCGCGAGCTGTATTTCGAGCACGCCGACAAGTGCAAGGAACAGATCCGCCGCTGCGCCACCGTGCACAAAAATCTGGTAGTGCTGGACTTGCGCAACGAAGAGGTGATTTTTGCCGGGAATCGCTTCATTATCTACGCACTGTTTCCACAAACAAATATTTCCATCCACGTCTTGTGGGGTCTGAAGAACCAGAACACCGTCTTCGCCACCGGCAAATCCATCCTCAACCGCACTTCCAAGACCAACATCGGCGCGTTGATGCTGGAATACGGCGGCGGCGGACATGAGAACGCCGGTACTTGCCAGATTGAAAACGATCGCGCCGAAGAAGTACTCAAGACGCTGATCTCCCGCATCAACGCCGACGGCTAAATCGTCCCGCAGGAAAGACAGGGCGCTTGCCGCATCCGTATCGGCCTCGCGAGCGCCCTTTCAGCAAAATCCCCCCGATGGTCTCGAAATAAGTCAAAATCCCCTCTTGACTTAGAGTGCGCTCCAACTTCTAGACTGCTTCACATGACCACTTCCCTGACCATACAACAAGCTGCCGCAAAGACCGGTTTGTCGGTGCACACCCTGCGCTATTACGAAAGGATCGGCCTGCTCGATCCGATCGCGCGCCAGGACAATACGCATCGCCTGTACCGCGAAGAAGATCTGCTCTGGATTGGATTCTTGCTCAAGCTGCGTTCGACCGGTCTGCCGATCCGCGACATGCTGCGCTACGCAGAACTGCGTCGCGCCGGCAATACGGCGGAAAGTGTGTCTGCACGGAAGGCATTGCTGCAACAGCATGCCCGCACCGTGGAAGAGACGATCGCCGAACTGCAAAGCAACCTGTCCATCCTGCATATGAAGGTCAAGATGTATGAGGACATGGAGGCCGCGCTGCCACCGGTCGTCGTCACTCACCAGCAATCTATCGAGGACGCTTCCAATGACCACAGCAACAAACCCAACGAACGCAACAACTCAACAAGCAAAACCGGCAACGCAAGTCGGCACTCGCAAGCTCGGCGCTGACGGCCCGACCGTCTCGTCCATCGGCCTCGGCTGCATGGGCATGAGCGATTTCTATTCGAATCGCGACGATGCCGAATCCATCGCTACCATCCATCGCGCGCTGGAGCTCGGCATCTGCTTTCTCGATACGGCCGACATGTATGGTCCGCATATCAATGAAGAACTGATCGCCAAGGCCATCAAAGGCAAGCGCGATCAGGTATTCATTGCGACCAAATTCGGCATCGTGCGCGATCCGGCCAATCCGGCGGCGCGCGGCGTCAACGGTAAACCCGATTACATCCGCACTTCGGTCGAAGGCAGCCTGAAACGCCTGGGCGTTGAGACCATCGACCTGTATTACCAGCATCGCATCGATCAGAGCACGCCGATCGAAGAGACCGTGGGCGCGCTGGCCGATCTGGTCAAGGCCGGCAAGATCCGTCACATCGGTTTGTCGGAAGCATCGTCGCAGACGCTGGAGCGCGCCAGCAAGGTTCACAAGATCACCGCGCTGCAAAGCGAATACTCGCTCTGGACACGCGATCCGGAGCAAGGCGTGCTGGCAACGTGCAACAAGCTCGGCATCGGTTTTGTGCCGTACAGCCCGCTGGGACGCGGCTTCCTGACCGGCGCCATTACTCGTCCGGACCAGTTCGAAGCAGACGATTACCGTCGCCACAATCCGCGCTTTCAGGGTGAAAACTTTGCGAAGAACCTGCTGCTGGTGGAGAAGGTGAAAGAGCTGGCAACCCGCTATGAATGCTCACCGTCGCAACTGGCGTTGGCTTGGGTGCTGGCGCAAGGCGACCATATCGTGCCGATTCCCGGCACCAAGCGCCGCACCTATCTCGAAGAAAACAGCGGCGCGCTGGCAGTCACGCTGACGGCGTCGCACCTGGAAGAACTGAACCGGCTGTTCCCTGTCGATGCCGCCGCCGGACCGCGTTATACAGAGGAAGGCATGCGCATTATCAACGGCTGATGCCGATCAGCTCGCTCTGAACTGAATAGCGCAGGCAATCAAAAACGGCTGGCATCTCGCGATGTCAGCCGTTTTTCTTTTGCCTCTGCCGAGGCTGGAAGTGATTCCGGATTACTTCTTGCGCATCGGCGGCAAGTCGGTGCAAACGCCCTTGTAGACTTCCGCCGCCATGCCGATCGATTCGCCCAGCGTCGGGTGAGGATGGATGGTCTTGCCGATGTCGACGGCATCAGCACCCATTTCGATCGCCAGTGCGATTTCACCAATCATGTCGCCGGCGTGCGTGCCGACGATGCCCCCGCCGACGATGCGATGGGTCTCAGCGTCGAACAGCAGTTTGGTGAAACCTTCCGAGCGGCCGTTGGCAACGGCGCGACCGGATGCGGCCCACGGGAAGTGGCCCTTCTCCAGCTTGATGCCCTTGGCCTTGGCTTCGTCTTCGGTGATGCCGACCCATGCCACTTCCGGATCGGTGTAAGCCACCGAAGGAATGACACTGGCGTCGAAGTGGCTCTTCTCGCCGGCTGCGGCTTCGGCGGCAACGTGCGCTTCGTGCACGGCCTTGTGCGCCAGCATCGGCTGGCCGACCAGATCGCCGATGGCGAAGATGTGCGGCACGTTGGTGCGCATCTGGCTGTCGACTGGAATGAAACCGCGATCGGTGACGGTCACGCCGGCCTTGTCGGCGGCGATCTTCTTGCCGTTCGGGCTACGGCCGACGGCCACCAGCACAAGGTCATACACTTGCGGTTCCGGCGCCTTGGCGCCGGCTTCGGCGGCTTCGAAGGTGACCTTGATGCCTTCCTTCAATGCTTCCACGCCGACCGTCCTGGTCTTCAGCATGACATTGTCGAAACGCTTTTCGTTGAACTTCTGCCAAACTTTAACCATGTCGCGATCCGCGCCTTGCATCAGGCCGTCCATCATTTCGACGACGTCGATGCGTGCGCCCAGCGTGGAATACACGGTGGCCATTTCCAGGCCGATGATGCCGCCGCCGATGACCAGCATGCGCTTCGGCACCTGACGCAGTTCCAGCGCGCCGGTCGAGTCGACGATGCGTGGATCCTGCGGTACGAACGGCAGGTTCACCACCGACGAACCGGCGGCGATGATGGCTTGCTTGAACTTGACGGTCTTCTTGCTGCCGTCGGCTGCGGTCACTTCGATGTGATTGGCGCCGACGAACTGGCCGACCCCTTGCACGACGTTGACCTTGCGCGCCTTGGCCATGCCGGCCAGACCGCCGGTCATGGTGCCGATGACTTTTTCCTTGTAGGCGCGCAGCTTGTCGATGTCGATTTCCGGCTTGGCGAAGGTCACGCCATGCGAGGCCATCGCGGCTGTCTCATCGATGACGGCTGCAACGTGCAGCAGCGCCTTGGATGGAATGCAACCGACGTTCAGGCACACGCCGCCGAGAGTCGAATAGCGCTCGACCAGCACGGTGTTCATGCCCAGGTCGGCGGCGCGGAACGCAGCGGAATAGCCGCCGGGACCGGCGCCGAGGACCATCATGTCGCATTCGATGTCGGCCGAACCGCCGAAGCTGGCTGCGACCGGAGCAGGTGCTGCAGCTGCGGGGGCAGCAGCCGGTGCAGGCGCTACCGCAGCAGGTGCAGGGGCGGCTGCAGGCGCAGTTGCCGGAGCAGCAGGTGCAGCCGCCGCATCACCGCTGGCTTCCACCAGCAACAGCACGGAACCTTCGGCAACCTTGTCGCCTACCTTGACTTTCAATTCTTTCACCACGCCAGCCGTGCTGGACGGGATTTCCATGCTGGCCTTGTCGGACTCGACGGTGATCAGCGATTGCTCGACCTTGATCGTGTCGCCAACCTTGACCAGTAATTCGATTACTTCCACTTCCTTGAAATCGCCGATATCGGGGACTTTGACTTCGCTCAGACTCATGTCTTTACTCCGTAAATTCTGTTGTTCGCTTGTTTGCGCTGCGCTGTCTCATTCACGAATGGATGCGCGACGCCGCTTTGTTTGTGCCTGAAGCTAAAGCACCGCACTGATTCTCATCAGCGCGGCGCAGCGGCAACAATTACAGCAGCGACTTGCGCAAATCGCCCAGCACTTCGGCCAGATAGGCCGAGAAGCGCGCACCCATCGCGCCGTCGACCACGCGGTGGTCATAGGACAGCGAAGTCGGCAGCATCAGGCGCGGCGCGAATTGCTTGCCGTCCCAGACCGGTTTGATGATCGACTTGGACAAGCCCAGGATCGCCACTTCAGGTGCATTGATGATCGGCGTGAAGGCCGTGCCGCCAATGCCGCCCAACGACGAAATGGTGAAGGTCGCGCCTTGCATGTCGGCAGGCTTCAGCTTGCCGTCGCGCGCTTGCGCCGACAGCTCGCCCATTTCGGTGGCGATCTGGCCGATGGTCTTCTGATCGGCATTCTTGATCACGGGCACCACCAGGCCGTTCGGCGTGTCGGCGGCGAAGCCGATGTTGTAGTACTGCTTCAGGATCAGGTTTTCGCCCTTGGCATCCAGCGAGGAGTTGAACGCCGGGAATTTCTTCAGCGCCGAGACGCTGGCCTTGATCACGAACGCCAGCATGGTCAGCTTGACCGGCGACTTGGCCTTGGCGTAGGCATCGTTGGAAGTCTTGCGGAATTCTTCCAGCTCGGTCACGTCGGCTTCGTCGAATTGCGTGACGTGCGGGATCATGACCCAGTTGCGATGCAAGTTCGGACCGCTGATCTTCTTGATGCGCGACAGCGGCAACAGTTCGGTCGTACCGAACTTGCTGAAGTCGAGCGATGGCCAAGGCAACAGATCCAGACCAACGCCGCTGCCGTTCTTGGCCGGAGCGGAAGCCGCCGTACCAGCGCCGGCCAGCGCCGCCTTGACGAACTTCTGGATGTCTTCCTGCAAGATGCGGTTCTTCGGGCCGGTGCCGACCACGCGGGTCAGATCGACGCCGAGTTCGCGGCCGTACTTGCGCACCGATGGCGACGCATGCGACTTGTTGACGGAGCTCGGCGTGACGGCAGCGACCGCCATGGCAGGAGCAGCGGCCGGCGCCGATACAGGAGCTGCAGGC